>SVLY01000007.1 GCA_015067715.1 Oscillospiraceae bacterium
CATAAACTTCGTTCAGGCAGACGTTTTCGACATGCTCACCTCCATGGCCGAGGAGAAAAAGCGGGACTACGATTTTATCATCCTCGACCCGCCCGCATTCACAAAGAGCAGTAAGACCGTTGCCGCCGCCATCGGCGGTTACCGGGAGATAAACACGAAGGCTATGAAGCTTTTGCCCAGAGGGGGCTATCTTGCCACCTGCTCCTGCTCCCATTTCATGACGGACAGCCTCTTCCGCAAAATGCTCGCCGCCGCCGCAAGCGACGCCGGGGTGGCTCTGCGGCAGATAGAGGGACGTCAGCAGGCTCCCGACCATCCCATTCTCTGGGGCGTTGAGGAGACCGATTACCTTAAGTTCTATATCTTCCAGATAGTATAAACAGCCGTGTACAGAACCTTTAACGACGAAATGAAGTGGCTCTTTGGCAGAAAAGTGTGGAAGCTGAGCCTCGACGGGGGCTTTACCTGTCCCAACAGGGACGGTACCCTGGGGTACGGCGGTTGCACTTTTTGCGCCGGAGGGGGAAGATTTGTTCCGGACAGCAGCCTTCCCATGGACGTGCAGATAGAAAATGCAAAGGCCATTCTGGGGGACAAGGCAAAAAACGCCGGTTTTCTGGCCTATTTCCAAAGCGGAACCAATACCTACGCTCCCGTTTCGCGCCTGAGAGAGACGTTTTTCCCTGTGATACGCCGGGAGGATATCCTCGGGCTTTCCATCGGTACCCGTCCGGACTGTCTTGGGGATGAGGTTTTGGAGCTTTTGGGTGAGCTTGCCGTCATAAAGCCCCTTTGGGTGGAGCTTGGGCTTCAGACCTCAAAGGATGCCACGGCAGAAAAGATCAACCGGGGCTACGGGCGCGCCGTTTTCGACGGGGCCATGGAAAAGCTCCGCGCCGTGGGTGTACGGCGTGTGGTGCATATTATCGCCGGGCTTCCCGGAGAGACCCGGGAGGACGTTTTTGAGACCGTACGCCACGTCGCGTCCTTCCGTCCTGAGGGAGTAAAGCTCCACCTGCTCCACGTTATGCGGGGCACGGCCCTGGAGCAGAGCTGGCGCCGGGGTGAATTTGAGACCCTGAGCCTTGATGAATACACGGAAATTGCCGCTGAGACCGTGAGGCTTTTGCCTCCGGAGACGACCGTCCACCGCATTACCGGGGACGGGGACAAGCGGGGACTTTTGGCTCCGGAATGGAGCGGAGATAAAAAACGGGTGCTCTCCACCGTAAACCGTGCCCTTGAGGGGGTCGTTCAGGGAGAGAAATATGCGCAGAGGAGGTGAGCGGACAAAATGAATTTTGGCATGAGGGTAACTGAAGTGGGAATGCAGAGCCCGAAGAGACTTCGGGTGAAGGGCACCGTCTCCGGGGACAGGCTCTACCGGGGAGATATTCTTGAGATCCACACCGAAGAGGGTGTTCTCACCGCCTGCGTGCAGTCCATTCGCGACGGCAGAAAACGCCTTACCTCCGCCGACCCCGGGGAAGAGGTCTCGCTCATTCTGCCCGGAATAAAAAAGGACAGGGTCTCACCTGGGGCTGAGATCACCCGCTCGAAGCTTGGAAGCTGGCGGAGAATAGATTTCAGCGAAGAGACAGAGCTGCCCGTGAACGTGCTTTTGCTTAAAAAGGCCGTCCGCAGATACGTTAACCTCTGCTCAGAAAACAGACTTCTTATTCCCGTGAGGATCGCCGTGGTGGTGATTTCGGTGCTTCTTATCGGCATAACCGTCCGCCGTACACTGCCCCTTATGGATCCGGCCTACGGAACGCTGGGTCCCGTTGCGGGAATTGCGGTTCTGCTTGGAGCGGTCATTCCGTCGGTGATGCTGGCGGTGCTTGCCCTTATTATCTGCCGGAAAATGGTCCGGCGGCATATCTGCTTTGACAATACCCCCCTCCGCCTCACCGGAGACCGGATCGAGCTCTCTTACCGCTCCGGCGGAGCAACGGTGAAGAGTGAGGTCTTCTTTTCGGATATCGACAGCATCGAGTACTATCCGCGCTGGGGCTGTGTGCGTGTGAACGCCCCGGTTCGAATTACCAAGCACAAAAACGGTCAGATACTGGGTACGAAATTCGAACGTCTGACAGACCGGGCGTTTCAGGTGTATTTCCTCATATATATGGACAACGACCTGTTTTTGCGCTCTGTTTCCGAACGCAGCGGAGTTGCCGTTGAGACTGTTGGAACGGCAAGACCCGACGTTGACGGAGCGAGATATTAGTGAAATAACGGCAGTCTATTTTGACTGCCGTTGTGTTTTTGTTGGGAAAACAATGAAAAGTTTGTTTTGAGACAGTGGTGTCAAGCTGTCTGGCTTTACAAACCTGGGGCGCTCTGTAAAGTCAATGCCTTGACAAGAAACGGAAAATAGTGTATAATAGGCCTTAAAGTGGAAAACTTTGTGATTTAGACATTAAAAAATACGTTTGATACAAGGTGCAATGTACAATGGCAAAAAAAACTGTGGCATATGGCGATAGCAGTATAGTCAGCCTTAAGGGTGCGGACAGAGTAAGAAAGCGTCCGGGTGTTATCTTCGGCTCCGACGGTATCGGAGGCTGTGAGCACTCGTTTTTTGAGATACTCTCAAACGCCGTTGACGAAGCCCGCCAGGGTTACGGCAAGGTCATAAACGTCACCCGTTTTTCGGACCGCTCCATCGAGGTGGAGGACTTCGGCCGGGGCTGTCCCGTGGACTGGAACGAAAAAGAGGGGCGGTATAACTGGGAGCTCGTCTACTGCGAGCTCTACGCCGGCGGTAAATATCAGAACAGCGAGGACGGAAACTACGAGTTTTCCCTTGGTCTCAACGGCCTTGGCGCCTGTGCAACACAGTATTCCTCCGAATATATGGACGTTACCTGTTGGTACGGGGGATATAAATACAGCCTCAATTTCAAAAAGGGCGAAAACGTCACCGACGCTCCCAACGGGCTTATTAAAGAGCCCTATTCCGGGCGGCGCACCGGAACTCTCTACCACTGGCGCCCCGATCTTGAGGTCTTCACGGACATTGCCATTCCCGTTGAATATTACGTGGACACCATCAAAAAGCAGGCCGTCGTAAACGCCGGACTGAAATTTGTGTTTAAAGATCAGCAGGCGGACGGAAGCTTTGTCACCACCGAATTCTTCTACGAAAACGGCATTTCCGACTACGTCGAAGAGCTTGCGGGGCTGGAGGCCATCGTTCCCGTGCGCTTTGCCTCCGGCGAGCGAAAGGGACGGGACCGGGACGATAAGCCCGAATACAAGGTCCAGATGCAGGCCGCCTTCTCGGTTACGAAAAATTCCCCCTCTATAACCTATTTCCACAACGCCTCCTGGCTTGAGCACGGCGGCGCACCGGAAAAGGCCACCAGAAGCGCCTTTGTCTCTGCCATAGATTTTTACCTTAAAAAGAACGGAAAATACGGCAAGAGCCAGACGAAGATCGTTTTCCAGGACGTTGCGGACAGCCTTGTGCTGGTGACGAACTCCTTCTCAACGGTCACCTCCTACGAAAACCAGACCAAAAAGGCCATAACCAACCGCTTTATCCAGGAGGCCATGACGGACTTTTTAAAGTCCATGCTTGAGGTCTATTTCATTGAGAACCCTGCCGATGCGGAAAAGCTCACCGCCCAGATACTGCGCAACAAGCAGATCCGCGAGAGCGCAGAGCAGGCGCGGCAGAACGCCCGCAAAAAGCTCTCCGGCACCATGGACATTTCCAGCCGTGTTGAAAAATTCGTTGACTGCCGCACGAAGGACACCTCCCGCAGAGAGCTCTACATCGTGGAGGGCGATTCCGCATTGGGAAGCGTCGTTCAGGGGCGTAACAGCGAATTCCAGGCCGTTATGCCCGTCCGCGGCAAGATCCTCAACTGCATGAAGGCAGAATATTCCCGCATTTTCAAAAGCGAGATCATAACCGACCTTCTCAAGGTCCTTGGCTGCGGAGTTGAGGTTAAGTCCGGCAGCAAGGAGCTCTCCAGCTTCGACATAAACCAGCTCCGCTGGAACAAAATAATAATCTGTACCGACGCCGACGTGGACGGCTTCCAGATCCGCGTGCTCATCCTTGCCATGCTCTACCGTCTTGTGCCAACGCTCATCACCGAGGGTTACGTTTACATTGCGGAAAGCCCCCTTTACGAGATCACCTGCAAGGACAAGACCTATTTTGCCTACGACGAAAAGGAAAAGAGCGATATTATAGCCTCGCTTGGCAACGCAAAATACCTTATCCAGCGCTCAAAGGGTCTTGGCGAAAACGAGCCCGAAATGATGAGCCTTACCACCATGTCCCCCGCAACACGCCGGCTTATTCTCGTCACCCCGGACGATGCCCAGGCCACGGCGGATATGTTCGATCTTCTGCCCGGCGACAACCTTGCGGGAAGAAAAGAGTATATCGCCCAAAACGGCGCCGACTGGCTTGAGCTGGCCGACGTATTCTAAAGAAAGGGAGGAGCAAAAATGGCAAAAAAGAAAACCCAAAAGCCCGAGATCGAGCTTCCCGCCCGTGAAGCCGAGCCCATGCTTATAACCCGGGTCATCGAGACCAACTATATGCCCTATACCATGAGCGTTATCGTGTCCCGCGCTCTCCCCGAGATAGACGGCTTCAAGCCCTCCCACAGAAAGCTTCTCTACACCATGTACAAGCAGGGGCTTCTCAAGGGACTCCGAATGAAGTCATCCGCCGTTGTGGGCGCCACCATGAAGCTGAACCCCCACGGCGACGGCGCGATCTACGAGACAATGGTGCGTCTCACCCGGGGCAACGGCGCGCTTTTGCACCCCTTTGTGGACTCAAAGGGCAACTTCGGCAAGGTCGGCTCCCGGGACATGGCCTACGCCGCATCCCGTTACACCGAGGTAAAGCTTGAGGCCATCTGCGCCGAGCTTTTCGACGGTATCGACGAAGAAATGGTGGACATGGTGGACAATTTCGACGGCACCATGAAGGAGCCCGTGCTCCTGCCCACCGGCTTTCCCAATATTCTGGTCTCTGCCAACATGGGCATCGCCGTCGGCATGGCCAGCCGTATCTGCGGCTTTAACCTCCGGGAGGTCTGCGAGACCACCATCGGACTGCTCCGCGACCCGGATCACAATATCTACGCCACTCTGAAAGCTCCGGATTTCCCCACCGGTGGCGAGCTGATCTACGACAGGGATGCTCTTGAGCAGATCTACGAGCAAGGTGTGGGCTCCTTCAAGGTGCGCTCCGTGTGGCATTACGACAAGGAGTCCAACTGCATCGAGGTCACCGAGATACCCTACACCGCCACGGTGGAGGCCATTATCGACAAGACCGCCGCCCTTGTGAAGGACGGAACGGTGAAAGAGATATCCGATATGCGAAACGAGACCGACCTTAACGGTCTTAAGATCGCCATCGACCTCAAGCGCGGCGTGGATCCGGAAAAGCTTATGGCCAAGCTCTCCCGGCTCACCCCCCTTACGGACAGCTTCCCCTGCAATTTCAACGTCATTATCGAGGGCACTCCCAAGGTCATGGGCGTCAGAGAGATACTCACCGAGTGGATCGCCTGGCGAATGATGTGCGTAGAGCGCCAGGGTCACTTCCGCCTGCGCAAGATGAAGGCAAGACTTCACCTTTTGGAGGGTCTTTCCAAAATACTTTTGGATATCGACAAGGCCATCGCCATTATCCGGGGCACCGAAGAGGATTCCGAGGTCATCCCCAACCTTATGATCGGCTTTGGCATAGACGAGATCCAGGCAGAGTTTATCGCAGAGATCAAGCTCCGCAATATCAACAAGGAATACATTCTCAACCGCCTGTCCGAAACAGACCGCCTGAGAGACGATATCGACGATCTTGAGGACACTCTCCGCAACAAGAAAAAGATCAAAAAGATCATTGCCGACCAGCTTGCGGACATCGCCAAAAAATACGGAAAGGACCGTCAGACTAAGATCGTCTACGACGCCGTCGAGACCGAGGACGAGCCCGAAGCTCAGGTCGAGGACTACGCCGTTGTGTATTTTCTCACCGCAGAGGGCTATTTCAAAAAGATCTCTCCCGCCGCCCTTCAGAGAAGCGGTGAGCACAAGCTCAAGGAGGGAGACAGCATCTTCTGCCGCGTAGACGGAAGCAATGCCGACGATCTGCTGTTCTTTACCAACAAGTTCCAGGTCTACAAGGTCGCCTCCGACGATCTTTCCGAAAACAAGGTGGCAATGCTGGGTCTCTACCTGCCCCAGCACCTTGGCATGGAGTCCGGTGAAAACGTAGTGGCTATGGCCGTTGCCCCCAAGGGCGAGTACAGGGGAAGTCTGCTCTTCGTCTTCCAGGACGGAAAGTGCGCCAGAGTCAGCCTCTCCAGCTACGAGACCAAGACCAACCGCAAAAAGCTCACCGCCGCCTATTCGGACAAGTCGCCTCTTGCGGCGATGATCCAGCTTGACGGCGAGGAGGAGATACTCATCCGCACCAGCGCAGACAGAGGTCTGCTTCTGAATACCGCCGCCCTTGCGCCCAAGCCCACCAGAAGCACCGCCGGTGTCAAGGTGGTTACACTCAAGGCACGCCAGACGGTAACCGGCGCCGTGAGAGCAAGGGAGCTGAACCTCAAAAACCCCGCCCGTTTCCGCACACGCACCCTGCCCGCCGCAGGTGCACTGGTGCGAAGCGACGATCTGGGCGTTGAACAGACCACTCTGGAATAAAACCGACTTTTCTGCCGCGAAGCAAAAATGGCTTTCGCGGCAGAAATTGTGCCCGAAAAAATAAAAAGAAAGGTCGCAAAACAGAAATGATCGATCTTGCCGCACTCTCCGCAGGGCTTGAAAACTGCTCCTGCGGAAAAGCTCACCGCTTTGATATCAAGGCTGTGGAGATATCCTCCGGCGCAACGGAAAAGCTGGGAAAAATCCTTTCAGACCTGGGGTTTCCAAAAAAGCTCAGCGTCACCGCAGACGAAAACACCCTTGCCGCCTCTCCGGGGGTTTTGGAAAACCTTGCTCAGTGGGGCTTTGAGATCACCCTTACAAAATTTACCGACCTTCGCCTTTCCGACGAGGCCGCCGCAAACCGGGTGGCCGAAGACGTTGAAAAGGCCGGATGCAGAGCCCTGCTCTCCGTTGGTACCGGCTCGCTCAACGATATCTGCCGCTGGAACGCCGCAAAGCTCGGCCTGCCCTTTGCAATATTTGCCACAGCCCCGTCCATGGACGGTTTTGCCTCCGGAGTTGCCCCCATCACGGTAAACGGCTTTAAGCGCACCTATCCCGCAAAAGCCCCCGAGGCCATAATTGCAGATACGAAGATACTTGCAAAAAGCCCTGCGGAGCTGAAGGCCGCAGGACTTGGAGACTTGCTTGGAAAATACACCGCCCACGCGGACTGGGTGATAAGCTCGGCCCTCACCGGGGAATACTACTGCGAAAAGGTTGCATCCCTTACAATGGGATCCGTCCAACGTGCGGCGGCTTTGGCACGGGGAGGAGATACCTGCTCAGAGGAGTTTTCCGGCGCTCTTATGGAGGCTCTTGTTATCTCCGGACTTGCCATGCAGCTTTGCGGAAACTCCCGTCCCGCCTCCGGCGCGGAGCACCATCTGGCCCATTTCTGGGAGATGCAGTACGAGCTTCGGGGTCTTCCTCCCGTTTTCCACGGGAAAAAGGTTGGTGTTGCCGCAGGCATAGTTGCGGACATCTACCGGGGTATGGCAGAGCTGCCGGAGTATGCCGAGTATCGCCGTCCCTTTGATGAGGCCGCCGTGTCCGGAGCCTACGGTCCTCTCTGGGCAGAGGCCGTGAAGGAAAACGTCCCCAATCCCCTGGACGAAGTCCCCTGGGGAGCGATGGAAAAAAACGCCGACGCCCTCAGAGCGGCGCTGAGATCCGTTCCCGCCGGGGAGGAGATACGCGCTCTGCTTCGGGCCTGCGGCGGTGCGGACACCTGTGAGGCCTGCGGGATCAGTGAAGAGCTGAGGCTTGCGGCTGTGAAATTCGGAAAATACGTTCGCAGAAGGCTTACCGCAATGAAGCTCACCGACCTTCTGGTCATTGAGGGAGGCGTTGAAAAATGGCTGTGAAAAACATCTCTGAGATAAAAAACTGGCTTTTGGACATGGACGGAACGATCTATCTGGGAGAAGAGCTGATCCCCGGGGCGCTGGACTTTTTAAATGGCATCAAGCGCAGGGGAGGCAGAGCCATCTTCCTCACCAACAATTCCTCCCGGGCGCCGCGGGACTACGTTGAAAAGCTCCGCCGCCTTGGGATAGAGGCAGACCAGGAGGATATCTTCACCTCCGGCGATGCCGCGGCAAAGCTTTTGGAGGAGCGCTTCGGTCACGGCTCTTCCGGCTACGTTCTTGGCACACCCAGCCTTGAAAAGCTCATGGCGGACAGGGGCTTTGGGCTCTGCGCCGAGGGAGAAAAAGCAGATTTTGTGCTTTTGGGGTTTGACAAGACTCTTACTTATGATAAAATAAGAGTGGCTTGTGACTACATAAACGCCGGGGTGCCCTTTTTCGCTACCCACCCGGATTTTCTCTGTCCCACGGAGACGGGGTTCATCCCCGACACGGGCTCGATGATCAAAATGTTCGAGGCCGCAACGGGGGTTTCCCCCGAGGTTGCGGGCAAGCCCGAACGCGCCATGGCCAAGGCGGCATTTTTGCGCTACGGCATCGACCCGGCAGTCACCGCCATGGTGGGGGACAGGCTTATGACGGACATCGCCTTTGGAAACCGGGCGGACATAACCGCCGTGCTGGTGCTCTCCGGCGAGACGGGGCTTGAACAGTACAATGCCCAGAGCGAGGTTCACGCGGACTTTATTTTCAGCTCTGTGGGCGAAATGGAAAAGGAACTCTGCAAATAAAAATATATCTTAACCGGAGGAACGGAGAATGCTGCTTATCGGTGTTGACGGAGGCGGAACTCACAGCCGTCTTGCCGCCTGTGACGAAAAGGGAAATATAGTTGCCCACGCTGAGTGCGGAGGCATTAATTACAATGCGGTGGGAATGTACGCCGCAAGAGAGGCGCTTGCCGCCGGCGTGGACAGTATTCTGGACGCCGCCGGGGCAGACTGGTACGACTACCTTGCCGTGGGCATGAGCGCGCTGGACGGGGAAGCCACCGAGAGCGAGCTTTTGCAGTTCTGCGGCGACAGCTTTGAGTCCAGCCGCACCTATCTCCACTCCGACGCCCACATGACCCTTTTGGGCGCCACCGCCGGGGGAGCGGGTATCGTTCTTATCAGCGGTACCGGCGCAATGGGCGCCGCCATCGACGAGGCCGGCAGAGAATACGCCGCCGGCGGCTGGGGATATCTGCTCAACGACGAGGGCAGTGGCTTTGACATCGGCTCCCGCGCCGTCCGCGCCGCCATACGGGCCTCCGAGGGCGGCGAGCAGACCCTGCTTCTGGATATGGTGACGGAGTGGTTCGGGGTTGAAAAGCTGAGAGACATTATCCCCGTGATCTATTCCGAAGGGTTCAAGCCCTCTCAGCTGGCGTCTGCGGCCCGTCTTGCGGATATGGCCGCAGAAAACGGGGACGGCGTTGCCCTTAAGATCCTGGACGAGGCCGCCGAGAGCATGGCGTTCGTGGCAAACTCTCTGCTCAGCCGCACCGGCGACCTGCCGATCTACACCTACGGCGGAGTTTTCGAGCACTCTGCCACCTATAACCGCCGCTTTGCCGGGCATATCAGCAGGCTCCGCCCCGGAGTTTCCATTGCAAAGCCGAAGCTCCGTCCGGAATACGGCGCGCTTATCTCTGCCGCAAGTCTTATGGGTCTGGACACCCTTGAGTTTGAGGCAAATCTTGAAAAGACCGCAAAGTGAGCGGATATTCAGAAAAAAAGAGAGGTTGAGGCAAAATGCAGCTTTGGGAAACCCTGACGGTGTTTCAGCGTGTGTTGCTGATAATGGCTTTGCCCTTTTCGGTGCTCATGGGCATTCATTTCATGCTCTCCCTTTTCGGACGGTCGAATTTCTTTGAATATTCGGATATCGTCCCCGATGCGGCCGACAACGGACAGAATCTTGACCGGGGCGTGAGAGCTCCGGGAAGGTTTACGGGACTTCTCCGGGCGGTGAGTGCTTTTTTTGCCGTGGGAAGCTGGACGGCTTTGGCGCTTACAATGTACACAAAGTCCCTCTGGGCGGCGCTGGGCGGTATTGCCGCCGGCGGGCTGGCCGTGGGGGTCATGGTGCTTATGATCCGCCTTGCTGAAAAAATCAAGGTCTACGGAAAGATCTCACCGGAGCTTGCCCTTGGCCACAGCGCCGAGGTCACGATCCACGTTCCGCCCCGCCGCCTTGCGCCGGGTCAGGTCACCCTTGAGATAAACGGCCGAAGCTACGACGTTGACGCCGTCAGCGACGGAGATGTGTTTATCACCCTGGGCACTAAAGTAAAGATCGTGGGCGTCAGCGGAGAATGGGTGGTCGTTGAGCCCGAAAAAGAGTAAATCTGTTCATATGGGAAATAATAATCACCGCAGGGAAAATGCTCCCTGCGGTGATATTTTTCTATTTGGATAGGAGAAAAGACCTATGAACAAGTTATACTGCGGAGTTTTAAACTGCATCAGCAACTGCGGCGACAGGTGCTGCCGGGGAGAGATCCGTGTGACGGGCGAGGATGCCCGCACCAAAAGCGACACCTGCTGCCAAAGCTTTTCCCAAAGCAGGGGAGGCTTTCAGAACAGTCTTTACGGAACTGCGGAGGTCGATACGAAAATAAGCTGTTCTGCGGAAAGCTGCGCCTATAACCGGAACGGAAACTGCAGCGCAGAGAGCGTTACCATATGCGGAGGAGGCTCTTCGGATTGCCGCTGTACCTCCTGCGGAACGTTCAGACGGGAAAAGTAAAACACAAAACAGGGGACGTACCGTGAAAACGGTATATCCCCTGCTTTGCATTTAGGAAGAATGAAATGAAAAAATTCTCAGATGAATTCTTTGACGATCTCGGGAAGGGTATCGACCTCGGCGCTGATGGTGATGACGAAATCAATGCCGGTGCGGTCAGAGAGGTACTTGAGATGCTCGAAGAAAGCGGCGGAGCGCTCAACATCCTCGTCCTCGGTGATCTTGTAGAGGCTGTCGATGAAGATAGTGGAGATATCGTAATTCTGGGAGTAAGCTCCGCAGAGGAATCCGTAAAAGCTGGCGAAGCTGGTGATCTTGTAATCGACGGTGTCGATAAGGCGGACCTTATGGCTGATATCGTAGGTGAGCTTGGGGCTCTTCTCAATGCAGAGAACGCTTCCGTGTTCCTTTTCAGCCGCTTCGTTTACCATAGCGATGAGCTGTTTTGTTTTTCCGAGGCCCTTCAGGCCGACAATGCACTTTATCATGGTGGTCTCCCCCAAACTGAAGTAATTTCCGGGTACGTAAATATTATATCATATTTTCGCCCGGTAGGCAACTGTGTAAATTAAAATAATTGTGAATTAAAGGGCGGCAAGGCTTTCCAGGGACAGATCGCCCCCGTATATGTCCAAAGCGCTGCCAACGGTGAAATAAACCCTGCCCTCCGTACGGGCGATAAAGCTCTCCGCGTCTGCCATGGATGCGAGCCCTCCGGCGTAGGTCACGGGAAGACTGCCCGGAAGCGAGGCGTAGGCGGCTAAAATGTCCACAACGGCGCTGTCCGCTCCGGCGCGCTTACCCTCGCTGGATACGGCGTGGACCAGAAACTCACAGCAGTAAGGGCTGAGCTCCCAGAGAAGCTCCGGCGTGAGAGCGTCATTCGTAACCGTGCGCCAGCGGTCGCAGGCGATGCGGCACCCATCTTCTGCTGAAACACAGCTCAGATCCAAAATGAGCTTGTCCCTGCCAACGGCAGAGGAGAGCTCCCGGACCTTTTCAAAGGAGAGCCTGCTGTTTTCGAAGATGGCAGAGGTGACGATAACGGCATAGGCTCCGGCGTCCAGAAAGCGCTTTGCGTTGGAGGCGTTAATGCCTCCTCCAACGGACATTCCTCCGGGATAGGCCGAAAGGGCCTCGATTGCCGCGGCTTCGTTGCCGGGTCCCAGCATTATAACGTGGGCGCCGGAAAGCTGACGGTCGCGGAAGAGCCCGGCAAACCACCCGGGGCTCTTTTCTGCAACGAAGTTTTCCTTGAGTTCGCCGGTCTCCAGAGTTGAGCCGACGATCTGTTTTACCTTGCCGCTGTGAAGGTCAATGCAGGGACGGAAGAGCATTTTTACTCCTCAATGTAGTCTGCAACCAGCTTTTCAAGACCGGCCATGTCTTTTCCGCAGACGGGAGCCACGTTGGGCGTGATGCTCCAGACCTCGGTGGCGGAGATGGTCTCGCCGGGGTCGACGGGGGCCAGCTTGGAAAGGCTTTCGATCTCGAGGAACTTGGGGTTGGTGTAGAGCTCGCCGTTGCAGCCGTCGTCCGGGTAGGCGGAGCCGGCGTAATAGGGGAAGCGCTTTACGAACAGGGCGTTGTGGCAGAGATATGCCAGCCAGCCGCGCTCGTTGGCGGTGCCCAGCTTAAAGGCGTGGTCAACGTTTTTGTCCTGCTGAACGGAGATGAGCTCCTTGCCCCAGCAGACTCTGGGGTCGGACATATCGGCGTAGCTCCAGAGGGAGATGGTGCGGTTGTGGAGCAGGCCGTTGTCACGGGTGTTCTGGGGGACGATGCCAAGACCGCCCTCGCACATGACGGAGATCTGCCACAGGCCGAAGGTCTGGGGCTTGTCAGAGGTGTTGGTTGCGGTTGCGGTGACCTGGGCAACACCGTCGTTCTCCTCGAGGGTGACGGTGAGAGTTTCAATGACCATATTCATGTCCTGTTCGGGGGGCATGAAGGTGGCGCTGTTGCCGTTGACGGTGTATTCAACGGGGTCATGGTCGGGGTAGTAGGTGTTGGGCTCGATCTCGGGAGTGAGCCAGATGCGGTGGCCGCCGTAGGTGCGCCAGTAGGAGCCGTCGCCGAAATACTCGTCGTAGGCGGGTCCCTTGTTTACGACCTCTGCGGTTTTATCCTCGAACATAAAGTTCTCCCCGCCCTTCTGGGCAAGGCGGATAATGCGGGGACCGAAGTCCAGAGTTACGTAAAGCTCGATAAAGTCGTTTTCCATGGCCAGAACGCGGCCGAAAGGAGCATAATCCTTTTCGTATATAGATACTGCCATTGTGTTACCTCCGGTTTTACAGTTTAATCTTTTTATGATTATAACACAGGCGGAATGTTTTTTCAATAAGCCCCAAAAAAATATATGTTCACGGGTCTTGTTTTCCGGAGAAAGATGATGTAAAATATAGGTAATAAATTTGATCTTGAAAAAAAGATCCGGAGGTTATCACTATGGAAGGTTTTAAGGCATTTCTCTCTCAGGCTTTGACGTTCTGTCTGAGCCTTGGCGGCAAGCTCCTCTGGGCGGGTCTCATCCTGCTGGCTGGCTTTGTCGGCATCCGTCTTATCGGCAAGTTCATGGAAAAGAGCAAGGGCTTCCAGAAGCTGGATAAGGCTATCCAGAGCTTCACCCGCAGCTTCGTTAAGATCGTTCTCTGGACCATCGTCCTTGTGGCGGTCGTATCCGTCCTGGGCGTTCCCGTCTCTTCCCTCATCGCCATCATCTCTGCTGCCGGTCTGGCCATCGGCCTTGCTCTTCAGGGCGCCCTGTCCAACTTCGCAGGCGGCATTATGATCCTCATCTTCAGACCCTTCGGCATCGGCGACTACGTTTCTGCCGCCGGCGCAGAGGGCTCTGTCAAGGAGATCACCGTTTTCTACACCAAGATCATCACCGTTGACAACAAGCTCATCACCGTTCCCAACGGCGCTCTTATGAACGCCAACGTCACCAACTTCAGCTCCGAGCCCACCCGCCGTGTTGACATTCCTGTCACCGTGGCCTACGGCACCGACGCCGCCGTCGTCACCGACATCATGCTGGCCGCCGCCGCCGATCCCAGAGTGATCGCTGAGCCCGCTCCCGTCGTTGTCCAGACCAACTCCACCGACAACGGCAGAGAGATCACTCTCCGCGTCTGGGTCAACAACGCCGACTACTGGGATGTTCGCTTTGACGTTACCGAGCGTGTTTTCGCCGGTCTTGCCGAAAAGGGCATCAAGCCCGCAACCGCCAGAGTTTCCGTGGTTGCCGAGGGCAAGTAAGCGTTTATCGCTTCAAAGCCGGAAAGATCTGCTTCGCTTCCCCGCCTTTTGGGGGAGCGAAGCTTTTTTTCTTTCCGGGGTAAAAAAGTTTATTTCTTCAGGTTGACTTTGACCGGAGATGAATATATAATAAATCTGTTCCCTGACAGTACAGACAAAGTCTTAAAAAAGGAGATTTGACTCATATGGACTTTACCAAGCACACCGATTGCTTCACCCTTTCCAACGGCGTGAAGATACCCTGTATAGGCTACGGCACCTGGAAGACCGAGGACGGCGCCCAGACCCGGGACAGTGTTTCCGCCGCCATTTCCTGCGGCTACCGCCACGTTGACACCGCTTTTGCCTACGGCAACGAGGTATCCGTGGGCGAGGGTATCCGCGCCTCCGGAGTTGCAAGAGAGGATATTTTCCTCACCACAAAGCACTGGGTCACCTTCCGTGGCTACGAGGCCACCGTCGCCACCTTTGAGGACTCCCTGAAGAATCTGGGCACCGACTACGTTGACCTCTATCTTATCCACTGGCCGGCGGTTGAAAAGATAACGCCTGACTGGAAAGAGTTGAACGCCTCCACCTGGGCCGGCTTTGAAAAGCTCTATAAGGACGGAAAGATCCGCGCTATCGGCGTTTCCAACTTTGAGCAGAAGCATCTGGAAGCCCTGGGCGAATATGCCGAGATCATGCCCATGGTCAACCAGATAGAGTTCCACCCCGGCTATTCCCAGCTGGAGCTTGCAAAATACTGCCAGAATAAGGGCATTCTCGTTCAGGCGTGGAGTCCGCTTGGCTCCGGCGCGGTGCTCTCCGACGAGGGTCTTGCCGCCATGGCCGGAAAGTACGGTAAGAGCGTTGCCCAGCTCTGCATCCGCTACGCTCTCCAGCACGACGTTCTGCCCCTGCCCAAATCCCTCAAGCCCCAGCGCATTGCCGCCAACGCGGAGGTCTTTGATTTTGAGATCGACGAAGAGGATATCGCCGTTCTCGAGACCATGCCCGAGCTTGGCTTCAGCGGCTTCAAAGCCGAGGAAGCCCCCGCAGACGCACTTGTAAACGGCTGAGACAACAGTCTTTCCCGCGCCCTTTTCCTGACTTTGGAAAAGGGCGCTTTTTATCTTGGGGAACAGGCGCGAACCGCGCGGAAAAGTATTGCAAAATTCTTTGCTACATGGTATAATTTACGGAGTATTTACAATGGTTTTACCTTTGAGTAACACCTGAGTCAAGTTTTATGGTGTATTATACTCAGGATGAAAACTTAACTGGGGCGCAAAGAACTTTGCGTTCCCTTTGAACAAAACGGGGGTATGAAGTTTTGATTGAGGTTAAGAATCTGACAAAGATCTACGGCGGCGGTGTCAAAGCTGTAGACAACATCAGCTTCAGGATCGAACCCGGAAAGATCTACGGTTTCCTTGGGCCCAACGGCGCCGGAAAGTCCACCACAATGAATATCATGACCGGTTACCTTGCCGCCACTTCCGGCACTGTTACCATCAACGGTTACGATATTTACAGGGACGCCAAAAAGGCCAAGAGCTGCATCGGCTATCTGCCCGAGCAGCCTCCGCTCTATATGGAGCTCACTCCCAAGGAATATCTTGAGATCTGTGCCGGTCTTAAGAAGGTCCCGAAGGACAAGCGTGCCATGGAAGTTGCCGGCGTTATCAAGCGCACCGGACTTACCAAGGTTCAGGACAGGCTTATCAGAAGCCTTTCCAAGGGCTATAAACAGCGTGTCGGCCTGGCTCAGGCTCTGCTGGGAAGCCCGGAGATCATCATTCTCGACGAGCCCACGGTCGGTCTTGACCCGATCCAGATCATCGAGATCCGCGATCTTATCAAATCTCTGAAAAAAGACCACACGGTCATTCTCTCCAGCCACATCCTCACCGAGGTGGACGAGATCTGCGACAGCATTATCATCATCAACAAGGGTAAGCTGGTCGCCGAGGACACCACCAAGAACCTTGGCTCTTCCGACGGCAAGGAGCTTCTCGTTCTCACCGTCAGAGGCAAGAAAGAGGCTGTCCGCTCCGTTATCCTCAAGACCGTCGGCGAAAAGGTCGGCCTTGCATTCTCCAACTCTTCCGAGTCCGACTGCATCGACGTCCGCATTGAATACACCGCCGGCCGGGATATCCGCGAGGATCTCTCCTATGCCTTTGCCGTTGAGCGCATTCCCGTTCTCGGCATGCGCAAGGAGACCGTAAGCCTTGAAGAGGTCTTTATCGAGTACACCGCAAACGACAAGTCCGGGGAAAAGCCTGCCGACATTTACGAGTATGAAAAGGCAGAAAATCCCGTTCTCAACGGCGGCGACGGGGAGGGTAAACAGTAAAACATGGAAAGTATTTACAAAAAGGAAATGAAGGTCATGTTCTCGGGAATGATGGGCTTTATCTTCATTGCCGTTATGCTTGTGGTTGTGGGCATCTTCACAAAGGTTTACAACCTCGGCGGCGCAAGAGCCTTTTCCAACTTCGAGTACAGCCTTAACGGCGGCATCTGGGCATATCTGGTCATTGTCCCTGTGCTGACCATGCGCTCCATGGCCGAAGAGACCCGCAGCAAGACCGACCAGCTGCTGTTCACCTCTCCCGTTTCAATGAGCGATATTATTCTGGGCAAGTTCTTTGCCATGGCCACTGTCATCGGCATTCCCTGCCTTATCTTCTGCGTCTATCCCATCATCTTCTCCGCCTACGGCGTTGTCAACTACCTCACCGCCTACGCCGGAATCCTTATCTTCTTCCTGCTGGGCGCAATGCTCATCAGCGTGGGTCTGTTCATCTCCACCCTCACCGACAGCCAGATCATCGCCGCTGTCTGTTCCTTCGGCGTGGTGCTCATGACCCTTCTCATGTCCTCCATCATCAGCATGGTCGAGTCCTCCAGCATTGGCTCCATGGCGGTTTTCACCGTTGTCATCGCCCTTGTGACCCTGCTCGCCCAGGTCATGACGAAGGACTGGACCGTGGCTCTGATCGTTGGCATCGTTCTGGAATGCGGCGTTCTTGCCATGTTCTTTATCGATTCAACCATTCTCGAGACCGCGCTTTCCTCTGTGCTGAGCGCTCTTGCGGTTCTTGATATGGTGGATTCTATCCTGTTCGACGGACTTATCGACTGGACCGTTTACGTTTACTTTATCAGCGTGACCGTAATGTTCCTGTTCCTTTCCGTCCAGTCCCTTGAAAAGCGGAGGTGGAGCTGATGAAAAAGAACCAACAGAAGAACAGGCTCACTGTCCGTGCCGGCGGATATTCCCTGATCCTTTGCGTTATCGTCGTTGCCATCGTCGTGGTGCTGAACGTTCTGCTGAGCCTGCTTCCCTCAAACATTGCCGCGCCCGACTTTTCCGCAATGCAGCTCTACGATTTCACCGAGCAGACCGAAGAGATGGTCAAAGAGCTTGACGACGATATCACCGTTTATTTCTGGACCGCAGACGACGGCGGAAACAGCATTATCATCCAGGAATTTTTGGACCGTGTTTCCGCGCTGAGCTCCAATTTAAAGGTGAAGACAGTCTATCCCGACAGAGATCCCGCCTTTATCTACAACTACGTTGAAGAGGGTGAAGAGCCCCCCACCAACAGCCTTGTTTTCGTAAGCGACAAGCGCTTTAAGATCGTCAACTACACCGACATGTTCACCTGGAGCGACAGCGCCTACCAGACCATGTACACCATGATCTATCAGTACGGCTACAGCGCCGAGGAAGTCATGGCCAGCATTCCCTACGACGTTTTCTCCGCTGAGAACGCCTTTGTCAACGCCATTGACTACGTCACCACCGAGAAGCTCCCCGTGGTTTACATGCTTCGCGGCCACGGCGAGACCGACCTTGACACCGTTGTCTCCAAGTACACCACCGATGCCAACTACAGCCTGGTAAAAATGGAAGAGGGCAACAGCCTTCTCGCTCTGGAAGCGGTTCCCCAGGATGCCAACTGTGTTATCATCAATTCCCCCAGCTCCGACCTTACCGAGGACGAGTACAACAAGCTCATGGCCTATTTCGAGAGAGGCGGCTCCATTATCCTCTTCACCGATATCCGCTTTGACGCTGCTGCCTGCCCCAATTTTGCCAAGCTCTGCGAGGCCTTTGGTCTTCAGGCTGTTCCCGGCGTCGTGCTGGAGACCGGCGCAAACTATATGCAGCTGCCCTTCAACATCATTGCCAACAAGGTCGCTCACGAGATCACCGATCCCCTCATCAGCGCCGGTTCCTACGTGTTCACCCCCATGGGTCACGGCATAACCAAGATCGACAGCTACCGTTCCTCCCTTGAGTTCTCCACCCTGCTTGAGACCTCCAACGGAGCATATTCCAAGATCATCACCGAAGGCCAGAGCCTTGACAGCTACGACAAGGCCGAGGGCGACGTTGACGGTCCCTTTATGATGGGCGTTCTGGTTGAAGAGGCCGTCGGCGCCGACGCCACCGGCAGATTCTTCTGGTATTCCGCATCTCCCATGCTCACCGACACCTACGCTTCCGTTTCCGACGGCGCTCTGAACCTGTTCCTCAACACTCTTGCCTACGGCAGCGAGCGTGTGGACACCATCACCGTCAGAACCATCACCATGTCCAACAGCAGACTTGAGATCAGCTCCGCTGCCGCTCTTGCATGGACCGTGGTGCTCGTCATCCTCGTTCCCATCCTTCTCATCGTCGCCGGATTTGTTATCTGGTTTATCAGGAGAATGCGTAAATGAAGCCCTGGGTAAAGATTCTCATTCTTGTGGCGGCTTTGGCCGTCTGCGTTGCCGGATGTTTCATTGTTGTGGACATTGTGAAGAACAACGATGATACTCCCGAGATCGACACCGATACCGTCATTGTTGGCGGCTTCGACAACGATATCCAGAGTATCACCTACACCTATCAGGGCAACACCGCAGAGTTTAAGCTTGTGAACTACAGCTGGGTGAACCCCGCGGACGAAGAGATGCCTCTGAGACAGGAGGATCTGGACGATCTTGCAAAGCTCCTGCGTGACGGCGCAAAGTCCGTGCGCATGGTGGACGATACCGGAAGCCTTGTGAAAAGCGAAGGCTTCGGCCTGGATCAGCCCGCTCTTTCCATTCGCGCGTCCGACGGCACCGTTGCAAAGACCGTTTATATTGGTGACTTCAACAGCGCCTTTGACGCCTATTATGCAAATATCGAAGGCTCTGCCGAGGTTCACCTCATTGCCGCCGATATTCCCGAGGCTTTCATGAAGGACATTTTTGCCCTTGCGGTTGAAGCCGAGGCTTACCCCGAGATCTCCTATGAGGACGTTATCCGCATCAGCCTCTTCGACGGAGCTGACAGGCGCGAAATGGCCTACAGCGAGGGCGGCTCCGAGGAGCTCTATTCCGACTACTACACCTGGTTTGAGCAGGACGCTTCCGGAGAGTACAACGCCCTTCGCACAAGCGCCATGACCGTTCTCTGCGAAGAGCTTGTCTCCTTTGACGAGATCGCCTGCGTTGCCTACGCTTCCGACGGCGAAACTCTTGCCGCCTACGGGCTGGACAAGGACTTCCGCGGCTTTAAGATCGGCTATATCGGCGAGATCGACGTTGAAAACGACGTTGGCGTTGAGACCCAGGAAGCCGAGCTTGAGCTTGAGGTCAAGTTCAGCCGTGCGGACGGCGAGGGAAACTGCTACATGATCTGGGAAGGTAATCCCACGGTCTACAGAGTTTCTGCCGAAAAGGCCGATGCCGTTATGGGCGCTCTTACTGCGGATCTCACTCCCGACGAGGTCTGTGCCATCAGCCTTGATTCCGTTGAGTCCTTCAACGTGGTCTACAACGGCGCTGAGATCAACGTGGTCAGAACCCAGAGCACCATCGCCGGCACCAACGGCGCTGAGGCCACTGTGACCAATATCTTCACCGCCAACGGCATGGTGGTTGACGCGACCAGCGTCAACAATTTCTACGACGGTCTGCTGGCCCTCACCGTTGAAGGCCGCGCCGAGGCCGGCACCTGGGAAGACGGCGCCGAGCCCCATATGACCGTCACCTTCTCCCGCAATACCGAGAACTTCACGGAAATGACCCTTTACGTCTACGAGTACAACGTGAACTTCTACCGCATCTCCTTTAACGGTGTGGACGATATGCTCGTCAGCATCCGCGACATCGACAACATGGGCGATGCCATCCTCCGTACTCTGAAGTAAAATAAACCAAAAACGCCGCGGCTTGAGCCGCGGCGTTTTTTTGCGTTGACAACGGGTGGTCCTCTGTGGTAAAATCAAAAAAGAAATGCTCTGCCGCGGAGCCTGGCGGATCGATATTGTAGCAGTCAGTCCCGGGTAGGTCAGATTTGCCCGACCGGAGTTTTTTTAGCGTAGGTCGATCACGGGAAAAGTGGCGGCTGATATTATGTAGCTTTCCGGAGAACACTATGGAATACAGGACAGAAGCGGTTGATAAACTGATCGATTGCTATGACAGGGGAATATCGCCATTCTCGGTATATGACGGGAACGAAATTGACCGTCTTGTCTCGGATCCTGATGGGCAGATCAGAGCGTGGCTTGCCAAAGCTCTGGTGAGTGATTTTGGTAACCCCGATTCACTGAAGTATCTGTGCAGATTGGCATCGGATCCAGAGTCTGACGTCCGAGTGGAAGCAATTGACTCTCTGAGTGAATATATTTGTGAAGACAGCTTGAGGGTACTGACGGGGGCTTTGAATGACCCTGACAGTCTGGTACGGGGGTATGCTGCATTCGGTGTATCAAACGTTGGAAAAGTAATTTCTCCGTCGGAATCAAGTGGGGCATTGTTGAGCCTTGAATGCAAAGAAAAGGATGAATTCGTTCTTGTCGGAATTTATGAAGGGCTCTATATGCTTGGTTCGGAGTCTTATTTGGATAGGCTTATCTCGCTGTTTTCTTCTGATGATTATCATATCCAGTGTGCCGTTATTCACTCATTGGAGAACGTGCTTTCAGAACGCAATGCGGAGCAGATAGGAAGTTTTCTTGATGAAACAGATATTGCTGAGTATCCCGTAGCAGTATCTTGTGCAGTGGAGGAGCTGAGGAAAACGCTTACGGGTATCGGGCGGTAACCTCGGGTGTTAGTCATCCTCCGTACTCTGAAGTAAAAATCGGCACCAACACATATTAAAATCCCCGCCGCAGGAATTTGCGGCGGGGATTTGTTTTGTTTAGCTGTGATTTTAGTTGCCGTAGAGCTTGTTTTCAAACTCTGTGAGGCGGTAGGAAAGGGTCATGAGGGAGTCGGAGATGTGGAGGTTTTCCACGAGGATCCCGTTTGCCTCGGCAATGGGAAGCTCTTCCTTGGTGATGTTCCATATGGCCTTCACGCCGCAGGCGGTGAGGTAATCCGCACCCTTGCGTGCCTGGTCTGCGGGAACGGCAAGAACGCCGATGTCGGCCTTGGGATGGGAGGCGAAGAACTCGCCGATACTGTCCACGTGATAAACGGGAACTCCGGCCACCTCGCCGCACTTGGAGCGGTCGGTGTCGAAGGCGGCGACAAGCTCAAAGCCGCGTCTGTTGAATGAAAAATTCTCCATAAGGGTCTGACCCATTCTGCCCGCGCCCATGACGACAACACGGTAGTTTTCGTCAAGACCGAGGATCTTTGCGATGGAAGCGGTGAGCGATTCGATATCGTAGCCGCAACCCTGCTGACCGAAATCTCCGAAACAGTTAAAGTCCTGTCTCACCTGAGAAGCGGTCAGCTCCATGCAGTCTGCAAGCTCGCGGGATGAGATCATTTTGATCCCGGTGTCGTTCATCTCACGAAGGTAACGGTAGTATCTGGGGAGACGGCGTATGACTGCCATAGATATAAAGCTGTTTCTGCTCATAGTGAGACACTCCTTCTTTAAATGGTGCCCGGTTCCCGGGGGGAGGGCTGAGGTTGAGGGGTTGATGTTATCTGTTTACAAGGGACATAACGTAGTCTGCCAGGTCGGCGCCGGTGCTTCCGCCGGGGCGGCCTGTCATCTTAATGGGGCTGTCGGGGGCGGCAACGGCGTCAAGTGCGTCGGAAAGCTTGGCTGCCTTGTCGCTGTGGCCGATGTGCTCAAGCAGCAGCACACAGGCGCGAAGGATGGAGCTGGGGTCGGCGTAGTCTGCGCGGCCCTCTTCCACCATGCGGGGGGCGGAGCCGTGGATGGCTTCGAACATTGCCCAGCGCTTGCCGAAGTTGGCACTGCCGGCTGTGCCGACACCGCCCTGGATCTCGGCGGCCTCGTCGGTGAGAATGTCGCCGTAGAGGTTGGGCAGAACGATAACGCTGAAATCGCGGCGGCGCTTTTCGTCGATGAGCTTGGCGCTCATAATGTCAACGAACCAGCTGTCGTGAACGATGTCCGGATGCTTTTCGGCGATGGAGTTGAAAATGTTCAGGAACTTGCCGTCGGTGGCCTTGATGATGTTTGCCTTGGTGACGCAGTCGACCCGCTTTCTGCCGGTCTTAACGGCATAGTCGTAGGCCGCTTCGATGATGCGCTCGGTGCCCTGGGTGGTGGTGACGCAGAAGTCGATGGAAAGATCGTCGTCGTACTTCAGACCTTTGCTTCCCAGAACGTAGCCGCCCTCGGTGTTTTCTCTGAAGAAGACCCAGTCGATGCCAAGGTTCGGAACCTTGACGGGGCGGACGTTGGCAAAGAGGTCCAGCTCACGGCGCATTGCGACGTTGGCGCTTTCGATGTTGGGCCAGGGATCGCCGGCCTTGGGGGTGGTGGTGGGGCCCTTGAGGATAACGTGACAGCTCTTGAGCTGGGCAAGCACGTCGTCCGGGATGGCCTTGCCTGCGGCAACTCGGTTTTCGATGGTGAGACCGTCTATGTTGACAAATCTGACCTTGCCGGCGGCAACCTGGTCGGCAAGGAGATGGGAAAGCACTCTTTCACCCTGGGCGGTAATTGCCGGGCCGATACCGTCGCCGCCGCAAATGCCGATGACGAGCTCGGGCAGAGAAGCGTAGTCCACAAAGTCGCCTTCGGCCTTCATACGCTCGATTCTGGCAAGCTGTTCGGCTATGATTTTCTCAAAATGTTCGGATGCTACGGACATGATACCTCCGAAAAATGTAAATAAATGGTCAATATTATTTTACACTTATTTTTATTCATTGTCAAGTATTTAGTGATTCTACCGGGAGTATCCACTGTTTCCACAAAAACTTCCACAATGTGTGTGGAACGGAGGAAAATGTCGTTTTCTGTCAGTATCCCGGTAAAGCTGAAAATACTGCCGGTAATAATTGGCGGTGCAGGGGGTTAAAATCTCTCCTCGGGGCTCATTGTGGCAAATGCGTTCTGGGTAAGATCTCCTCTCGTACCGGCTAAATATGCATAATAACCGGCACAGCCGATCATCGCGGCGTTGTCTCCGCAGAGGGCGGGGGGAGGCAGGAAAAGCTCCGCTCCGGTCTCGGCGGCAAGCTCGGTAAAGCCTTCGCGGATGAAGGAGTTTGCCGCAACGCCCCCTGCAAGGGCAATTTTTTTATAGCCGAGAGTCTCGGCGGCAAGCCGTGTGCGGGAGATGAGAATATCCGTTACCGCCTCGCAGATGCTTCTGGCAAGAATTGCCCGGTCAAAATCCTCGCCCTTTTGGTTTGCGGTGTGGACGAGGTTGATAACCGCCGTCTTCAGCCCGGAGAAGGAGCATTCAAGGGGCGCCTCAGGAAAGCCGGGACGGGGAAGCTTGAGGGAGGGCTTTTGGGGGTCTGCGCTTCGGGCGAGCCTGTCCAGCTCCTTGCCCCCGGGATAGGGAAAGCCAAGAACTCTTGCAACCTTGTCAAAGGCCTCGCCTGCGGCGTCGTCCCTGGTTCCGCCGAGAATGTGAACGTCGTCGTAATCCCGGACGTCGCAGAAGAGTGTGTGTCCGCCGGAAACGACGGTGCAGAGGAAGGGGGGCTCAAGCCCGGGGAAAGCGATGTAGTTTGCGGCGATGTGGCCCTTAATGTGGTGTACGGGCACAAGGGGCACTCCCATGGAAAGTGCGGCGCCCTTTGCAAAGGAGAGTCCGGTCAAAAGCGCGCCGATAAGCCCCGGAGCGGCGGTCACGGCGACGGCGTCGATATCCCGGCGCTGTACCCCTGCCTGGGCAAGGGCGCTGTCTGTGACGGCACAGAGCTTTTCTATGTGCTTTCTGGATGCAAGCTCCGGAACAACGCCGCCGTATTCGGCGTGCATGGCGATCTGGGTATATACTGCGTTAGAGAGAACTTCTCTGCCGTCCCGTGTGACGGAGGCGGCAGTCTCGTCGCAGGAGGTCTCTATTGAAAGAATAAGCATTTTCGGTTTCCTCTGTGTGTGGAGAGAGATTTATTTTTTAAGCTCTGCGCTGAAAAGCACGGCGGCCTCTGTGGGCATGGTGTAGTAATTCGGGCGGCGGCCGACCTGCTCAAAGCCAAAGCTTCGGTAAAGCCCGATGGCGGGAGCGTTTGACTCGCGCACCTCTAAAAACATGGTCTCAAGCCCCAGCTCGCAGGCTTTTGCCAGCATGGCCTCCATAAGCTTTTTCCCCAGACCCGTTCTGCGGAAGCGGGGGAGAACGGCGATCCGGGTTATCTCACCCTCTCCGCTAAGTGCGAGAAATCCGCCGTAGCCTGCAAACTCACCGTCCACGGTGACGTAAAAATAGTTTGCAAAGGGGGAGTTCAGCTCTTCTCTGAGAGAGCCGGCGCTCCAGGGAACCGTGAAGCACTCTTTTTCCGTGGCGGCGGCGTCGGGAATGCGGAAGGGCGTAAGTTTGGATATTACTGTCATATGGCAATTAACCTTTGAACCTTATTGTTTTGCGCTTGCCCAGCTTTTGCCGACGGCGGCATCTGCTTTGAGGGCAACGGAAAGGCTGGCAACTCCGCTCATCTCTTCCTCAAGAACGGCCTTGACCTTTTCTGCCTCAGCCTCGGGGCATTCAACGATGAGCTCGTCGTGGACCTGGAGGATGAGCTGTGCTTCCAGCCCCTCTGCGGCAAGGCGACGGGCAACGGCCACCATGGCAAACTTGATAATGTCTGCGGCGGTGCCCTGGATGGGTGCGTTCAGCGCCATTCTTTCGGCGGCGGAGCGCACGTTGAAATTTGAGGCCTTTATGTCCGGCAGAGCTCTTCTCCGGCCAAACAGGGTGGAGACGAACCCGTCCTCCCGGGCGCGGGCGACGATGCTGCCCATGTATTGCTTAACGCCGGAGTAGTTTTCCAGGTATTTGTCGATCATATCCCGGGCTTCCTTGCGGCTGATACCAAGGTCGTCTGCCAGAGCAAAGTCCGAAATACCGTAGACAATGCCAAAGTTGACCGCCTTGGAGAAGGTGCGCTGACGGGGAGTTACCTCTTCAACGGGAACGCCGAAGACCCTTGCGGCGGTGGTGCGGTGGATGTCCACTCCGCCGGAAAAGGCTTCGATCATGTTTTTGTCACCGGATACGTGGGCGAGCACCCGAAGCTCGATCTGGGAATAGTCCGCGTCCACCAGAACGTGACCATCCGGGGCGATGAAAAACTCTCTCATGCGGCTTCCGGGCTCGCTTCGCACGGGAATGTTCTGGAGATTCGGCTCTGAGGAGCTGAGTCTGCCCGTGACCGCGCCAAGCTGGGAGAAGGTGCTGTGCACTCTTCCGTCGCTCTCAACGGCGCGCAAAAGCCCGTCCACGTAGGTGGACTTCAGCTTTGAATACGCCCGGTAGGCAAGAACCGCCTCCACGATGGGGTGGAGCGCCAGCTTTTTCAAAACGTCCGCATTGGTGGACCAGCCCGTCTTCGTCTTTTTTCCGTGGGGAAGTCCAAGCTCTTCAAAGAGCACCGTGCCGAGCTGTTTGGGGGAGGCAATGTTAAAGGTGTGGCCGGCAATGCGGTAGACCTCGTTCTGGCTCATGTCGATGAGTGTGTCCAGCTCTTCCCCGAAGGCGCGTAGGGCGTTTTGGTCTATGAGAAAACCGACGTGCTCCATTTTTGCAAGCACGGCGCAAAGGGGGAGCTCGGTCTCGCGGTAGAGCTTTTCAAGTCCCTTTTCGGAGATGAGAGCCTCAAGGTGGGGCTTCAGGGCAAGTGCGGAGTCCGCGTTTAGGGGGAGGGCATCTCCGTTTTCCCCCTCGGAAAGCCCTAAAAACTTCTGCCGGAGAATTTCGGGCTCGGCCTTGAGCTCGCAGAGAAGTGCGGCAAGCTCGCAGTCAAAGTCGATCTTCGGCTGGGAGATCCCGTTTTCAAGGCAGAAGCGCATGAGGGGCTTGGAGCTGTGACAGCAGAAGCTGCAGCCTTGGACAAGGGCGGCTATTGCGCCGGTGAAGCTCTCGCCGTCAAAGGGGCCGGGAGCAAAGGTGAGCACCTCGCTGCCGAATGCAACGGCAAGGCGGTTTTCAACGGGGTCGAACTCAAAGCCCACGGAGCCGGAAAGGCTTTTCAGCTCATCCGGGGAGGATATTTCCCTCACGGTGCGCTTTGCGTAGTCAGGGGCGGAACACTCGTCGCATTTTTGCGGGGGAGTGAGGCCGAATTTTTTGATATAGCTGTTGATCTCGAGTTCGGACAGCAGAGCGTAAAGCTCGTCGTTTTTAATTTTGGGCCCGTCTATGGCAGAGAGGTCTGCCTCTAAAGGAGCGTTCCTGTCGATACGGGCAAGAGTTTGGCTGAGGTAGGCAGAATCGCGGCCTGCGGCAAGCTTTTCTCTTGCGGCGGGCTTTACCTCGGGGGAGCTCAGATTATCGTAGACCCCGTCGAGGGACTCAAACTTTGCAATAAGAGAAAGGGCGGTCTTTTCGCCGATGCCACGTACACCGGGGATATTGTCGGACTGGTCGCCCATGAGGGCTTTCACGTCTATGAACTGCTCGGGGGAGATCCCGTAGTCAAGCTGGATCTTAAAGCCGTCGTAGAGCACGGTCTCGGGATGCCCCTGTTTGGTGGTGACGTATTTCAGAACTGTTCCGCCGCCCACAAGCTGAAAGCTGTCCCTGTCGCCGGTGACCAGCACACAGCTGTCCCCGGCTTCGTCGATACGCCGGGAGAGCGTGCCCAAAAGGTCGTCCGCCTCCCAGCCGGAAAGCTCAAAACGGGGGATGCCCATTGCATCAAGAAGCTCTTTCAAAAGAGGAAGCTGCATTGCCAGCTCTTCGGGCATGGGACGGCGCCCGGCCTTGTATCCGTCGTACATCTTGTGGCGGAAGGTGGGTGCCTTAAGGTCAAAGCAAACGCAGATCCCATCGGGCTTTTCTTCCTCGGAGAGCCGGGAGAGAATATTCAAAAAGCCCAGCAGAGCGTTTGTGTAAACGCCCCGGGAATTGGACAGCAGCCGAATGCCGTAAAATGCGCGGTTGATTATGCTGTTGCCGTCTATGACCATAAGCTTTCTCATTTGAAAAAACTCCTTTTTGGGGGATAAAGATAGGGTGTCCCCCGGAGGAAAGGAGTAATATGAAGCCTTTCCTCCGGAGGACATTTGGTTAATGTCGGTTAATATTCAACGCGGACGGTCTTGATCTCGAAGGGACGGAAGGTGAGCTCGGTCTGGGCAGAGGCGCCAAGCTCGGCGGTGACCTCTTCCAGCATGTTGGCTTCGGAGACACGCTTGACGTCGATGCCAAGGTTCAGCTTGCCAACGGTGCGGGCGCCTTCGGCTTCGTAGATACGGAGGATGAATGCGCGGTCGGCATCCTCGCAGGGCTTGACGGTCTCGATGACAAGGTTGGACTTGTCCATGGAGGCAAGGCTGGGAAGATCTTTTCTGCCGCGGACGATAACGGGCTTGTAGTTGAGCTCGTATGCGGGACGGATGACGGTCTCGGCGTCGAAGCCGCCGTTGTGGGGCAGGAAGGAATACTCGCAGTAGTGCTTGCCCTGATCGCCGGTGGTGTCGGGACGGGTGCCGCCCTTGTGGAGGGAGAGGCGCAGCTGGCCGTTGTAGGCAGAGATGGCGTACTTGGAGTCGTTGAGAATCGCAACGCCGAAGTTGGGCTCGGAAAGGTCGGTGAACTTGTGGTTCAGAACCTCGAACTTGGCCTGGTCAACGGAGTTGTTGCGGGTGGTGGGACGCTTGAGATAGCCAAACTGGATCTCCTGACGGACGAAGTCGGAGAAGATGGAGGTATCGAAAGCGGTCTTCAGGAAGCGGTGCTTGTTGTTCCAATCCATAAGGGTCTCAAAACGGACCTCGGGAGAGTCGGCAAAGAAGACCATGTCCTGGGTGATGGTGCTCTCGGCGGAGATGCTGTAAACGGAGCGTATACGCAGCTCAACGGCGCCGTTGGAGACGATCTCACGGGAGAGAAGCTTGGCGCAGTCCACGAACTTGGGCTCGATATCGGCGTCGATATCCCAGTTGTCCCAGGTTGCGGGGAGGTCTTCGGCCATGAGGAAGGTGTTGAGAGCGTAGCCCTCGCCGCAAAGCTCGCGGCCGGAGGCCTTGTCGATGAAGGAGGAGATATAGCCTCTGTCGTCGAAGGTGACAAAAGCGAAGGGAGTTTCAAGCTTGTTGCCCTCAAGGCAGAATGCGCTCTCGCCGTTGAGCTCTCCGCGGCCGTAGCCAAAGCTCTTTGCGGAGTAGGGAGCCAGCTTTACGCCGGAGACGGCAAGACGGCGGCGGCCGTAAACGTCGCTGGTCCACTGCTGGGCCTTAACGCCTGCAAGGGGGGCGGCGGCGTCGGCATAGAAAACGCCGTTGCGCTGGTAGGACATGGGGTTGTAAACGGTAATGCCGCGGCCGGAGGCGGAGAGAGCCTTTTCGGTGAGCTTGCCGACCTCGGCGAGGAGCTCGGTCATCTCTTCCTTGCTCTGGGAGTTGGCACGGGTGATGCAGGTGCCGGGGAGGATATCGTGGAACTGGTTGACGAGAAGTCTGTTCTGCCAGAAGCGGAAGTCGTTGTCGCTGGCGACCTCGCCGGAGGTGGCGGCGTTTGCAACGGTGATGGCCTCAAGGTTGTGGAGAGCGATCTCGCCAAGGCGGTTGTTGCGCTTGATCTCGTGCTGGTTGGTGAGAGTGCCGCGGTGGAGCTCAAGGTAGAGCTCGCCGGAGAAGGTGGCGGGGTTGACGACCTCGTTTTCCAGCTTGTGCATAAAGTCGGAAACGGTGGTGTATTCGCTTACGCCGAAGCCCTCAAGGTCTTTCGTGCGGCGGGAGATCTCGATCTGGTCCCACTGGGGGCCGCCGCCGCCGTCGCCGTAGCCGTAGCTGACCAGCTTGGAGCGGGAAACGTTCTTCTGACGGACTGCGTCGGGGTTGGTCTTGTCGGCGAACATGGGAAGCAGCTCGTCGGGACGGGTGCCGATGTGGGTCTTGTTGAAGTGGGAGAAGACCTGGGTGCCGTCGATGCCACGCCAGTAGAAGGAGTCGTAGGGGAAGGCGTTGGTGTCGTTCCAGGCGATCTTGGTGGTGAGGAAGTAGTCAACGCCGCAGCCCTTCATGATCTGGGGAATGGCGGCAGAATAGCCGAAGGTGTCCGGCAGCCAGAAGCAGTCGGAGGTGTAGCCGTTAAAGTATTTTCTGGTGAAGCGCTGACCCCACAGGAACTGACGGATCATGGATTCGCCGCCGGTGATGTTGCAGTCGCATTCAACCCAAACGCCGCCGTTGGGCTCGTAACGGCCCTCGGCAACCTTTTCAACGATGCGCTCGAACAGCTCGGGATAGTTCTCGCGGATCATTTCGCTGTGGTAGGAGGAGCTCTGGACGAACTTGTATTCGGGATACTGAGCCATGAGGTTCAGCTGGTTGGAATAGGTTCTGGCGCACTTTTTAATGGTCTCGGCAATGTGCCAGAGCCATGCGGTGTCCATGTGGGAGTGGCCGATAAGGCCGCAGTAGGGAACGGTAGTGCCGTTGTTCTTCTTTGCAAGGGCGGGAGCCATGATCTCTCTGGCCTTGACGAGGGAAGCCTCGAAGGTCTCGCGGTCGATATCCTCGGGGGAGTACCAGAGAACCTTGTGGAGCTCGTAGAAGGTGTTCAGAAGGTCGGCGCGGCGGTAGGACGCATCGTCGAGAGCCTTGTAAAGACCGATGAGAACGGAGAGGTCGAACATGGTCTGGGCAACAAGGTCGTTTCTGGTGCAGAGGTCGATGGAGTCGAATGCGAACTTGAAATCTCTGCGGGGACGGGTCTCGAGGGGCATTTCGCCGGGAACGTAATGGCCGGTGTAGAACTCAACGGCCAGGTCAAGGTTCTGGCCTTCCCTGGCGCAGGGCTCGACCATGTCGCAGTAGTGGTTGCCGTGGCCGGTGACGACGATCTTGGTGGCGAAGGTGCCCATGGGCTTGCCGTCCACAAAGAGCATTGCCTCGTAGCCGCCAACCTGGGGACGAAGGAACAGAGCCTTTCCGGCGAGCTCGGCGGGAACGGTGTAGTTGGAGCGGAACCAGCAGTAGCGGCTCTCTCCGCCCCAGATATCGCCCTTGTTGATGGGCTTGTAGGTCGCTTCGGGAATAGAATGATACTGCTTTTCGGTTTCAAAGGCGCTCACGGGAAGGGAGCAGACCTTTTCGAAGATGAGGCCGTCAAGCGTATCCAGGAAGCGCTCAAGCTTCAGAACACAACGGGACAGCTGTTTTTCGTTAAGCATGTGGATTCCTCCGTAAGTGTTTTTTTTGGCTGTCTTTATTATACACGAATTCGAATGAAAATGGAAGGGGTAATCTGCTCTTTTAAGTGAGTTTTTGGGGCGGAATGGGGCTATAAGGGAAGGTTTTTTTGAGCCCCGGGGGGTAGGGACGGGTCAAAGAGACTCTACGGGGTCAGATCGGGCGGGAAATCCGGTTTTGAGGGGGGCGGTGAGGGGATTTGACATTTCCGGTGAAATGAGTTACAATTATCTTGACAAATTATGGTTTCGGAACGGACGGTATATTCGGGATGAAAAAGATAAAATACTTGAATAAAATTGTTTCGGCGGCACTTGTTCTGGTGCTGGTTTTAGGTCTTGCCCTGCCTACCTTTGCAACGGGAGTGCTGATAAGCTCCGACCCCAGCGGCGGAAGCTGTACCGTGGGCGAAAGTGCGCCCACGCTGACGGTATCTGCCGCGCCTGCCTCCGGCGGCGTGCTGACCTATCAGTGGTACGACGCCTACGGCGCGCCCATTCCCGGGGCGACCGGGGCAAGCTTTGCTCCCCCCAGCAACACCGCAGGTGAGTTTGGCTATTACGTCGTCGTAACCGAGAGCGTTGAGGGCACTGTTGTCGCATCCGACACCAGCAACCTTGCAACCGTTAAGGTTACCAGGGACGCCGAAAAGCCCAAGATCACCGCAAACCCCTCCAGCGCCTCCTGCACCGTGGGCCAGACCGTCACCCTCTACGCCAACGCAGAGGTTGCAACGGGTACGCTTTCCTACCGCTGGTTCTGTTACACCTCCGAGAGCGCCGTGGGCGGCGCAACTGAGATCTACACCGCAAGCTCTCCCTCCTATTCTCCCCCCACGGACAAGGCGAGCTCCGTTTACTACTACTGCCGCATAACCAATACCGACCCCACCGCCAACGGCGAGACCAAGGTCAGCGTTAACACCTCCACCGCTCTGGTCACCGTCCGCAACAGCGGCGACGCGGAAGCCCCGGTGATCTATTCCCAGCCCGCGCCCCTTGACGCTACCATCGGGGACGAGGCTCAGATATCCGTAGGCGCCACCGTTTCCGACGGCGGCGACATAAGCTACCAGTGGTACAGCTGTCTGGACCAGGCGGGCTCCGAGGCCGTCCCCATCGAGGGCGAGACCACGGCCTATTTCCGCCCCTCCACCGACGAAGAGACCACCATGTACGTCTACTGTGAGCTCACAAATACCAACACCACCGTCACCGGAAGCCAGACCGCCACCGCACTTTCCGACGTCGTTCTCTTCCGCGTCAGAAAGCCGGACATCGTGGGCGCCGTTTGGGACGGCGGCTCTTCCGGCAGATTTGCCGGGGGCAGAGGTACCGAGGGAGACCCCTTTGTGATCGAAACCGCAGGTCAGCTTGGCTATTTTTCGGAGTTCGTACAGGGTGAGGAAGGTCTTTCCGACAGATATTTTGCCCTGGGCGAGGATATCATATTAAACGACGGCCAGACCGAAAACCTCTGGATCCCCGTTGATTTTGAAGGCGTTTTCGACGGCCGAGGCCACAGCATCACCGGTCTTAAGGTTGAAAACGCAGACTGCGCCGGTCTTTTCGGCCACGTTAAGAATTCCCGTATTTATAACCTTTCCGTTTCCGGCGAGGTCAGCGGCAAGGCCGCAGGCGGCATTTGCGGAGCGGCGGAAAACAGCGTTATCGAAAACTCTCTGTTCACCGGAAGCGTTTCCGGCTCGGTCTGCTCCGGCGGCATCGTCGGAACGGTCTTTGGGGGCGCTGTGACCAACTGTCTCTCCCCCGGAATGAGCGCTGCCGGCGCCGAGGCAGGATATGCCCTTACGGATATGTCCTTTGACAGCGCGGAGGGCATGACTGTGCTCTCAAAACGGGCAAGGGCAAAGGCCGGGCTTGCTCTCTGGACGGTGGATGCCAATGGTGTTCCCGGGCTTACCGCCCAGCTCTCCGCCGGCGACGATGAGGACGTTTTCTGCGGCGACCTTTCCGCCCAGTCCGGCATCTCCGGCTCCAACGCCATTGCCCAGCTCTCTGCGCGGGGCACCCTCAGCGGAGATAACCTCAGCCTTTGGGTTGACCCGGCTGAGCTCTCCGTACTCATGGCAGAGGTCGGAAAGCTCAAGGCAGAAAACGGAAGCCTTTCCATTTACGTTTACATCGACTGCGGCGACGCCGTGCTTTGGGGTGGCGAGACCGGAGTTGAGCTGATACTCAGCGAAAAAGAGACCGAGCTTCTCTCCTGCGCCGGTTCGGTCTGGGAAAGCTCAATTGAGAACGGCGTTCCCACCTGGCGCCAGGCAGTTGCCGGTGAGGGAACCGCCCTTACCGCAGACCTTGGGGATATCAACGCAACCTGGAGCGCCAAGTCCCTCTCCGAGGCCGTCGGCGCCGGTATAATCCACGCCGAGTTCACCTCTGCCGGCAAGAACGAGCTTGCGGCAGTTGACCTGGGCGGCTATACCAATGGCACCTGGCGCGTAAAGGCAGAGTCCTTTGGCACCCGCACCGAGCTTGCGGCGGTGATCATCACCTCCGGCGGCTTCTCCAGATACACCGTTGCCGTGAACTCCGGCGGCTTTGCGGAGTTTACCGTTAAGGGTTTCAGCGGCGACTACCTCTTCTTTGACAGGGACGGTGTTCCCCAGGAATTCATCGAGATCGAAGAGGAAGAGCCTCCCGCAGTTGAAGACCCCGAAGCTCCCGTCGATCCCACAAAGCCCGTGCCCAAAAAGGGCGCAACGGCCATGGTTGCCGTCTGTGCCGTGGCGGTCTCCGTTGGCGGAGCTCTGATCTACGGAATGGTGAGCGGCGGTCTTGGCAAAAAGAAAAAATAACCGCATATACTGATGCTTTGAGATAAGTTTGGATTTGTTGAAAGCGGAGGTTCGATATGGCAGTTAACAGGGTCAAGAGGTCAAAGTCTCTGGTGGCAGACTTCAACCGCAAAGCGGAGGAGTTCGTTGCCGGGCTTATGAAGGACTACCGCCCCGCAGACTACGGCGCGGGCAAGGTTATTCACGACTGTGTGTGGGGTACCGTCACGTTTTACCCCTGGGAGCTGAGGATTATCGACTCTCCGCTTTTGCAGCGCTTAAGGCGGATAAACCAGCTGGGGCTGGCGGAGATGACCTACCCCTCTGCCCAGCATTCCCGCTTTGAGCATACTCTGGGCGTTGCGGCGGTGCTGTCCAAGATGATATCCAGCATCAACCAGGACGAAAATCTCAGCGCAAGAGAAAACAAACGCCTTATCCCGGACGCCAATATTTACAAGCTCCGCATGGCGGCTCTGCTCCACGACGTGGGTCATTGCTTTTTCTCCCACGTTTCAGAATCTGTTTACGGGCTTATGCCCGAATTTGATGCATTGCGGGCTCAGAACGCCGTTCTGAGCAAGGCTCAGCCCCACGAGATACTTGGATATACCATAATAAACACGCCCTCCTTCGTGCATTTTATGGAAGAGAAAAGCGACTATCCCTTTTCTCCCGGCCAGACCGCAGGCGACCTGCTTTCGGACATCGGCCGCATGATAACCGGCGCCTATCTTGAGCCGGGAACGGACGGAAACACGGGGGAGCTGGTGTGCGACTATTACATGACTCAGCTCATAAACGGGCAGTTCGACGCGGACTCTCTGGACTATCTCCGCCGGGACAGCTACGCCACCGGTATCGCCCTTTCTTACCACATCGACCGTTTTCTCTACAAGCTCCGCATGGCGGAATACCGCTCCGGAGAAGTCACGGGGCTCTACCTTACCGTTGCAAGCTCCGGAATCTCCACCGTTGAGGAGATGGTCTTCAGCAAGCTCCAGCTCACTCGCCATATCTACCGCCACCAGAAGGTCATGGCAACGGAGTCGCTTATCGCGGACGTTGTTGAGGGGCTTCAGAGCAACGGAAGACTGAAGTCTCCCTGCGATTTTCTCTACTGGTGCGACGGGGATATTCTCGGTCTTGCCGGGGCAGAGGATCCGGGACGGAGAATGGCTTTGAGCGACGGGAGGATCCGCCCGGATTCGGAGCTGACCCTGTCGGACGTGGTGGGGGACATTATGGACCGCCGCCTGCCCAAAAAGGCTCTTGTTATCAACTACGGCAACGTATACAGCGTTGCGGGGAGGACCAAGCCCGAGCTGGTGATATCCCGCCTTGTGGATACGCTGAGAAGCATTCAGGACATACGGGGCGAGGTTCTGGCTGAGGCAAACCGGCTGCTGGACGTCCTTGGAAGAGACAGGATAGAGCTTTACCACGTCCACGCCGTTGTGCCAAGACTGAAAATGTCAAAGGATTTCACAGACTCTCTGGTTGCGACCAACGAGGGCCGGCTGGTGCCGCTGTCTGAGATAGTTGACTTAAACGACTGGGCGGGAGCCTTTGCAAACCACAGCTGGAACGCCTACGTTTACGCCGGACGGGAACTTCCCGTGGTCAGCCTTGCGGCAATACGGGTGTTTTCCCGCTACGGTATTGAGTTCGACCGGGATAAGCTCTTCGTCGCGCTGAAGGCCACCGACGAGATACTGAAGACCGAAGCCTGCCTTGAGGCTTTGGGAGAGCTCTGAGCCCTGAAAACACATAAAAAGAACAGACCCGAAGAAATTTTCTTCGGGTCTGAATTTTTGCTTTTGGAGAATAAAGGCTTAGTCCTCGTCCTCGTCCTGCATACGGGTCTTGGCCTCTTCGATGATGGAAGCCTGAACCATGGGGGGAGCTTCTTCGTAGCGGATGAAGTCAAGAGTAAAGGCGCCCCAGCCACGGGTCATGGAACGGAGGTCGTTGGCGTAGGAGTGCATTTCGCTCATGGGGACTTCGGCGGTGATCATCTGCATACCGTCGTCGGTGGGATCCATGCCAATAACACGGCCGCGGCGCTTGTTCAGGTCGCCGTTGATATCGCCCATGTAGTCGGCGGGAACGATGACCTTAAGCTCGCCGTAAGGCTCGAGGATGACGGGGTTGGCTCTGGGGAGACCGTCCTTGAAGGCGAGGCGGGCAGCCAGCTTGAAGGAGAGTTCGTTGGAGTCAACGTCGTGGTAAGAACCGTCGTAAAGAACGGCCTTCAGGTTGACAACGGGGTAGGCAGCAAGAACGCCGCGCTCCATGCACTCACGGAGACCCTTTTCAACTGCCGGGAAGAAGTTCTTGGGAACGCTGCCGCCAAAGACTTCTTCGGCGAAGGTGAGTCCGTCTTCCTCGCAGGGCTCGAAGCGGATCTTAACGTGACCGAACTGGCCGTGGCCGCCGGACTGCTTCTTGTGACGGCCTTCGGCCTCGACAGTCTTGCGGATCTTTTCGCGGTAAGCAACTCTGGGAGCAACGAGCTCGATCTCAACACCGAACTTTGCCTTGAGCTTGGAAACGAGAACGTCCAGATGGGTGACGCCCATACCGGAGATGGTCTGCTGATGGGTCTCGGAGTTGAGGGCGTTTTCGAAAACGGGATCCTCGTCGTGGAGACGGGCAAGACCGATGGCGATCTTTTCTTCGGCGGCCTTGTTCTTGGCGATGATGGCCTGGGTGTAGCAGGTGCGGGGGAATGCCATGGGCTTGATGACAACATTGGCACCGCCGGCGCAGAGGGTGTCGTTGGTACGGGTGTCGGCAAGCTTTGCAACGGCGCCGAGGTCACCGGCGCAGATCTCGTTGACTTCGGTGTTCTTCTTGCCGCGGACCATGTAAATTCTGCCGAGCTTTTCGTTGGCGCCGGAAACGGTATTTACAACGGTCATGTCGGGAGTGACCTTGCCGGAGAGGACCTTGAAGTAGGAGAAGCGGCCGTACTGGTCGGCGACGGTCTTGTAAACGAAGAGAACGGCGTTGCCGTCTTCGGTGATGGCGTATTCAGCCTCTTCGCCGCCGGCGACGTTGGTCTCCTTGCGGCCCTTGTCGGGGCTGGGAAGGTACTTGACGATGGCGTTAAGCAGGGCCTCGGTGCCAAGACCGGTCATGGCAGAGCCGCAGAAAACGGGAGCGACCTTGCAGGTTGCAACACCGGCGCTAATGCCGTTGATAAACTCTTCTTCGGTGAACTCTTCGCCGTCGAAGAACTTCATCATAAGCTCGTCGTCAGTCTCGGCGATGGCTTCGGAAAGGGCGGCGCGCATCTCTTCGATGGTGTCTTCCATGGAAGCGGGAACGGGGATCTCGGCGGTCTTGTGGTTGTTGCAGGTGTAGGCCTTTTTGGCGACGATATCAACAACGCCGTTGCCGTCGTCGGTGGGGATGACCACGGGAGCAACGCTGGAGCCGAAGAGGGCGCGGGCGTCTTCGTAGGTCTTGTAGAAGTCGGCATTGTCCTCGTCCAGCTTGCCGATGTAGAGAACGGCGGGGATACCCTCGGACTTAAGGGTGCGCCAGGTCTTCTGGGCGCCGACGGAAACGCCGCTCTTGGCGCTCATGACGATGATGCCGGCGTCGGAAACGCGCATTGCCTGAACGGTCTCACCAACGAAATCAAAGAAGCCGGGAGCGTCCAGAACGTTTATCTTGCAACCGCCGAAGTCAACGGGGTTGACAGTGGTCTGAATGGAAATTTTGCGGCGGATCTCTTCGGGATCGTAGTCGGAAACGGTGTTGCCGTCGGCGGATTTGCCGAGACGGTCGGTGGCCTTGGTCAGGTAAAGGATGCTTTCGGTGAGCGCGGTCTTACCGTCGCCGCCGTGACCAAGCATGCAGACATTGCGGATCTTAGAGATGGATGTTGCCATTGGTTATTTTCTCTCCTTACGTTTTATGGCTTATCTTACCGGCCTTTTTGAACTGGGCCGAATTTGTACAGGCTATTACAATACATTATATAATAAACTCAGGAAAAACGCAACATGGTTTTTATGATTTTTTTACAAAAATCCTTAGCGAAGGCCTTCCCAGAGCTTTTCAATGCAGTCTTCAACGGCAGAGGCGACGTTTTCGACGGGTACGTTGAGCTTAAAGGACTTGTCTCTGGCGGCGATCTCCACGGTTCCGTCCTTGGTGAGACCCTTTCCGACCACGATGCGAAGGGGAACGCCCAGAAGGTCGGCGTCGGCAAAGGACACGCCTGCGGCGGCGCCGCGGTCGTCAAAGATGACCTCGTACTTTTTGCCAAGCTCCTCGTAGAGCTTTTTGGCGGTCTCGTCGATGATGGGATCCTTTCTGCCGCCCAGGGCGCAGATGTGGATCTGCCAGGGGGCGACGGAGATGGGCCAGATGGGGCCGTAGTCGTCGTGGTGCTCTTCGCAGATGCCGGCAAGAAGTCTGCCCACGCCGATGCCGTAGCAGCCCATGATGGGGGTGCGGGCCTTGCCGTCCGCATCGGTATAGGTGTAGCCCATGGAGGCGGAGTACTTGGTGCCAAGCTGGAAGATATTGCCCATTTCAATGCCGCGCTTGATGTCGGCGGCCTTTCCGCAGACGGGGCAGGCGTCGCCGGTGCGGGCCTTGGCAAGGTCGGAGAACTCGCCGGCCAGATCGGAGTTGAAGTCAACGCCGGTGAAGTGGTAGTTCTCTTCGTTTGCGCCGCAGATCATGTCGTTCTCGCCTTCGAGAGTGGAGTCGAAATAGACGTCGGCGTCGGAGGTGAAGCCCACAGGGCCGATAAAGCCAAAGCAGATGTCGGTATCGCTGTAGTCGGTGAGGGGGAACACGTCGGCTCCCACCTTCTGGCGGAGCTTGGCCTCGTTGACCTCGTAGTCTCCGCGGATGAACACGACGATGGGCTTTCTGCGGCCTTCAACGGCGAAAACACAGGCCTTTGCGGTGCGGTCGGGGGTGGTGTTCAGCAGAGCGCAGAGCTCGTCGATGGTCTTGCAGTGGGGGGTGAGTACCTTTTCGGTGGGACGGGACTCGCGGGAGACGTGCTCGCACTTGACGGGAGATGCCTCGACGTTGGCGGAGAAGCCGCAGTGGGGGCAGATGACCAGGCTGTCCTCGCCGGAGTCGGAGAGCAGCATGAACTCGTGGGCGATCTTGCCGCCCATCATGCCGGTGTCGGACTTGACGGAGACGATGCCGGGAAGGCCGGTTCTGGCAAAAATGCGCTCGTAGGCCTTGTGGCAGACGTCGTAGTAACGGGCGAGATCCTCCTGAGAGGTGTGGAAGGAATAGGCGTCCTTCATGGTGAACTCGCGAACGCGGATAAGGCCGCCGCGGGAGCGGGGCTCGTCACGGAACTTGGTCTGGATCTGGTAGATCATAAAGGGGAAACGGGTGTAGCTTGTGGCCTCGCTGCGTGCCATATGGACGGAGGCTTCTTCGTGGGTCATGCCCAGGAGCATATCGTGACCGGTGCGGTCCTTCATACGGAGAAGCTCGCTGCCAACACTTTCGTATCTTCCGGATTCCTTCCAGAGCTCGGCGGGCATGACCACGGGGAAGAGGACCTCCTGGCCGCCGATGGAGTCCATTTCGTCACGGATGATGGCCTCGATCTTGGTGGTTATGCGCTTTGCGGGGGGAAGAAGGCTGTATATGCCGGATGCCACCTGGCGCATATAACCTCCGCGGAGCATGAAAATATGGCTTGCCATTGAAGCCTCAACGGGTTTTTCGCGATAGCGTTCACCAATGAGCTGTGAGAGAAGCATAATATCTCCTTTTATATATGTGTGTTAGAATTTTTTTGTTGTTTGGATCTAAAAGCGGTTGACCCAGCCGGCGAAGACAACCATGGGAACGGTCCAGATAAGGTAGTAGAGCAGCATGTTCACGGGAGTTGCCGCCTCGTACCAGCCGAAATACGCCATGACCGCGCCGAAGGCAAGGCCTATAAGGGAGGATATGAGAGAGAAGATCAGTCCCACGCGGGATGCGGAGCGGGCTCTGTGGCAACCCACAAGGGTCTGGGCAAGGGCGCTTCCCGTGGGGTTGAGGGTGACGATGGCCTTTGCATCCAGAGTGTTTGCAGAGTTGGACATGACCGCGCGGATATTAGCCTTGGGGTAGACGACCTCGGCAGAGGGTATGCCGAAACGGTCCTGTATCATTGCGGAGGTGATGTTTACGTCCCTTGTGGCAAGGATCGGGAAATAGCCGTTGTGGTCAAGAAGGCTTACGGTGTAGTCGTTGGAGGAGGTCACGTCGTAATGCATGGCGTAAACGGCGATAAGTCTGTCCTCAACGGCACAGCAGATAGCCGTGCGGAGCTTGACGTCCTCGGGGGTCTTGATGCCGCAGCACTGAATAAAGGAGCAGGTGCCAACCATGACCTTTTTACCCTCAACGGTGCCGGTGTAGCCGCCGTTGTCGCTGATGGTGACGTCGGTCACGGGGACAAGGGGAATGCAGAGCTTTCTGGCCTTGTCAACAAAGGGGTCTGCCAGAACGGTCTGGGCGGCAGAGAGAAGGCTTGCGGTGAGGGAGAGGGGAGTGTTTTCGTCGTCGGTCACCCGGGTGGCCTTGATGGAGACGGACTGGGAGGGGAAGAGGTCACGGTCCCGGAGCATAACGAAGCTTCTCCGTGCAAGGCGGCCGCAGGCGGCAACGCCGCCGGTGTTAACACCGTCACGGGCAAGGCGCTTTGAGAGCTTTGCGTGGGGCAGAACGTAGGCCAGGAAAAATCCCAGTGCGGGGGTAAAGCTGATTATAACGGACCAGTTCCAGAAGAAGGGAGTGCTTCCGCTTCCGAAATAGCTCACATAGACCGCAAGCAGAAGGGAAACTGCGATGAGCACCGGGGCAAACCAGCGCATCATGCGGGTGACGGTGTCGTTTTCGGCAAAGCTGTTGAAAAAGCCGGAAAGGTCACGGGACGCCGCAGAGGCGTAGACGGTGTCGCCGTCGAATTTGTCCCGGAGGGGAGCGACGGTGTAGGCCGAGGTGAGACGGTGGGTCTTGATGATGGAGCTTCTGTAGGTGCGGACGCGGATCCTGTCGCCGATAAGGGAGAACAGCAGACCCAGCGCCGGGAGCACGCAAACGGGAGCCAGCACCGGGGCAGCCTCGTCGCCGTACATGGTGCTCTTGTCGATTATTGATACAACGCAGTGACCGATGGAGGCCAGGGACGATGCAAAGATCAGCGAATCCGCCGTGGCGCGGAGGGTGAGAAGGGCGTAACAGCCGCCAAAATAGATGTCGTAGGCGGTGATGATAACGGCGCCCAGCAGAGCCATGGAGATAAGGGTGAACACGACGGGGTTGGAGGCGTAGCTCATAAACTCCGGCAGGGGCAGGTGGAGATAGCTTGCGGCGGTCATGTAGACCAGGGGCAGGCAGAATACCGTGGCAAGCACTGTGCGGACGGTGAGGGAGCGAAGCTCTTTGTCCAGCTTGCGGAGCATCTGACGGGGCTCGACCTTGGCGTGGCGGATGACCTTTTTGCGCAGGCTTGCCGGGACGGGAATACGCTTTTTGTTGTTGAGCGTTGCGGGAATAACGGCTCCGATGCTGCGCTTTTTAAGCTTTTTGGAGTTCAGCTTTTTGATGGCCTTGGAATTGGCCTTAAGCTGACGGCGCATATTGCGTATGCTGTGGGCGCGCTTGCGGTAAGCATCGTCGTAAGCGCCGATGTCGATAACGTTGTCCTCTTCCTCGGAGCCCTCGACCTTCAGTTCCTCTGCAGAGGGCACAGGACGGCTGTTTACCCGGGATTTTTTGATGTTCTCGAAAAGCTCGGGCTGAACCTCTTCGGACTTTTCTTCGGGTTCAGGCTTGGGCTCGGGCTTAGGCTCGGGCTTAGGCTCGGGTTTGGGCTCGGGCTTGGGCTCCGGCTTGGGCTCGGGCTTAGGCTCGGGCTTAGGCTCGGGTTTGGGCTCGGCTTTAGGAGCGGGGGGAGTTGGAGGAGGGGCTTCCTTTTTGGGAGCGGGAGGAGTTTTTCCGCCGAACTCGGCAATTATGGATTCAAGGGAAAACTCGTCGTTGAACTTGTTGTCGTTGGCCACGGAATTGTCAGCTCCTTTCAGATTTTTGTAATACGCTGACGGACTGCCTCAAAAAGCAGAACGGCGGCCGCGGCGGAAACGTTAAGGGAGTTGACCCTGCCCGCCATGGGAATGCTCACAAGACCGTCACAGCTTTCTGCGGTAAGCCTGGAAAGACCGTCGCCCTCGCTGCCCATGACAAGGGCTGTGGGAAGGGTGAGGTCGGCTTCGTAAATAAGACGGCTCTCTCCGCCCTCTGCGCCCCAGACCCAGATGCCGCGCTCCTTGAGCTCACGGATGGCGGCGTTGAGGTTTGAGCATTTTGCAATGGGCAGGTGAAGCGCCGCGCCGGCAGAGGCCTTGACCACGGTGCCGGTAACGGATGCGCCCCTTCTGCGGGGGATGATAATGCCGTGGGCACCGCTGACTTCCGCGCTGCGGATTATGGCGCCCAGGTTTCTGGGGTCCTCAACGTGGTCGCAGACCACGATAAGGGGTGCCGTGCCGGAGGCAAGAGCCTTGTCGATGAGCTCGCCTACGGAAATGTATTCACAGGGGGATACGAAGGCGATAACGCCCTGGTGAGCCCCGGTGGGGGACATTGCGTCCAGCTTGCGACGGTCGCATTTTACGATGACCGTTCCGCTTTCACGGCAACGGGAGACGATGGGTGTAAGCGAGCCCTTGTCAAGACCCTCGGCAATAAAGAGCTTTTCAATGGAGCGGCCGGAGCGCACAGCCTCGGAAAGGGCGTTTCTGCCCTCGATAAGGTATTCGCTGTCGTCACCGACCTCGCTTTTATAGGCCGGACGCTGTGCGGGAGCCTGATCTTTGGAGGTGTCGCGGCGGTAGGTGGGGCCGCCGGAGCGGCGGTCACCGTGGAATTTTTTGTCTGCCATCAGAGATACTTCCTTACAATTTCGTTCATTTCATCAAAATGGCGTTCCATGTCCAGAGCCAGAGTCAGCTGAGTGCGGGCGCGCTCAAGGTTGTGCTCGGGGCGGTGGATGCGGAAATACTTATCGCCCTCGAGATAGTCCAGCAGGAAGCGGGAGCCGACCTCAAGAGTCATAAGCAGAGCGCCGTAGGGCAGGAGCTTTATCTCCTCGTCGCCGAGAAAACCGGCAATGGCGCTGACGAAGCCGGAGGTGAAGCATTCGTAAAGGTCAAGGTCAAGCTTTACCTTGGAAAGGTCGGTCTCGTCCTCGGCGGCGGTGTTGGCGGCAAATCGGATAGCGTCGCCAAAGTCGTAGGCCGCAAGGCCGGGCATGACGGTGTCAAGGTCGATAACGCAGAGAGCGTCGTTGGTGGCGTCGTCTATGAGAATGTTGTTATACTTGGTGTCGTTGTGGGTGACCCGCAGGGGCAGAATGCCGGCCTCCTGCTTTTCCAGCAAAAAGCCCGAGAGGTGGCGGAACTTTTTGAGGATCTCGATCTCGGGCAGGGCGTTTTTAACTCTGCCGCAAACGTCGGCCTCAACACCGGCGAAAAAGTCGTCAAAGCGCTTGCGGGTGTTGTGGAAATTGGGGATGGTATCGTGGAGCTTTTCAATGGGGAAATCGGCAAGCTGGGTCTGGAAACGGCCGAAAGCGTAGCCTGCGTTTTTCAGGTGGATGGGGTTTTCAACGGAGTCGTAGGTGGAGGCATTGTCGATGTAGGTGTAGAGTCTCCAGTATTCCTCTTCTTCGTCCATGTAAAAAGTCTTTCCGTCTGCGGTGGGCACCACGGAGAGAGTCTCACGGGTGGTATCGCCGCCGGCAAGAGCTATCTTGTTGCGGAGAAAATCGGTTACGGCGCAAATGTTTTCCATGACCAGCTCGGGCTGCTTGAAAACGTATTTGTTGATCTTCTGCAGAGTGTAGGCAGATTCGGTGCCGTTTTCATCGGCGCAGGTGACACGGTAGGTGGAGTTGATGTGGCCGGTGTTTATGGGATCGAATTTCACGGCAGAGCCGGAGGTGGAGAACTGTTCAACGATTTTTGTAAGCCTGGAATCCATAACAGAAACCTTCCTTATATATTATTCGTGGGCTTTTTCAGCCGAAGACTTTTCTGAATTTGTCGGTGTAGTAGAGAATATTGTCCCACTTTGCATCGGGAGCGATGCGGTGGTCGGGGCAGGGAATGTAGCCGCCCATTTCAACCAGGGGGCGGAGCCTTTCGATCTCTGCGTCTATTGCGGCGTAGTCCATGGCGAAAACTCTCTTGTCCATACCGCCCACGCCCCGGAGGGTGGGACCGTATTTTTCACGCCACGGCGCGATAGAGGCGTTCCAGGTTCCGACCTCGATGGGGAACATGGTGTTGACGCCGTTTTTGTGCCAGGTGGGTATGAGCGCGTCTATGCACCCGTCGCAGTCCAGGGAACAGATGTCGCACCCGTGCTCTTTGAGCAGAGAGGTTATGCGGGCGTAGCCCGGACCGCAGTATTTTTCGAAGACCTCGGGGTTTACAAGCGGACCGTTTTTAAAGCAGATATCCTCCCAGAAGTGACCGAAGTCCGGCTTGAATCCGGCGTCCAGAATTGCCTTGACACCGTCGTAGCACACGTCGGACAGCCGGGCGAGGATCTCACCGAAAAGCTCTTCGTCGTCGGCGTACATGTAACAGGTGCCGGTAAAGCCAGCCCAGTTGCGGAACATTCCGTAAAGACTTCCGCAGTTTATGCCCACGGGGTAGACGGAGCTGTTAAGGCTTTGAGCCTGTTCGGGTGTGATTTTCGGCCAGCGGTGGGGAGTGCTTTCAAGCCTGTGGGAAAAATCCTTTTCCCAGCTTTCCCTGTCGCAGAGGGTGTGGGATATCTCGGAGGGGATGGAGACCTTTCCGGGCTTTTCCAGAACGATAACCCCGTCCCCGTTTTGCACGTGGCGGCTGCCGTCGGGAAACTCCTTTACCACCTTGTGCTCAAAGCCCGGGAGAAGCCCGTTGTTAAAGCCAACGCAGGGACCCCAGCCAAAGTCGAAGCCTAAAAGCTCGAAGACCTCGGCCTCGCCAAGATGGCGGTCGGTACCGTCCTCGTTCTTTTCAATGGGGATATAGCCCTGTTCCTCGAACATGGCATAACACTCGTCCCAAAAGCCGAAATGGACAACGGGAATGCGGTCTGCCTCTTTTCCGTGGAGAATGGCCATTGCTCTTTCGCGGTGGGTCATAGAAATGATCAGCCCCCTTTTGTGCATAGATACCTATTCTTTTACAGTATAGTATAAATGCGCTGTTTTGTCAAGTTATTTCTATATAGAAGGGTTTTTGACACGCCCCCGGAGGGGATTTTTTCTTACGGGGGTAACAAGCCCGGCCGAGGGGTGAATAGTATGGTGTGAGATCGGAGCGGTAAGGGGGAAAAGGGACGTATGCAGGTCATGCTTTTCGGCGGAGATATGCGAACGGTCCGGCTGGCCGGATGTTTTGAAAGGGACGGAAACGGAGTTTTTCTTTGGGGGCTTGACAAGGCGGGTCTTCCTTCGGCGGAGCTTGGGCGCGTCCGGGATGCGGATTTGCTGGTTCTGCCCTACCCCTGCTTCGACGGGGAGCTTATCCGCGCGCCCTTTGGGACAGAGCGCCTGAGCTTTGATGAGCTATGCGCTCTTGCCGGGGATAGGCCTGTTTTTGCCGGAGCGCCGGGTATTGCAGGAAAAAACGGAGTGAAGCTCTTTGACTACGCAACGGAGCGCCTTCTTGCCCAAAACGCCCGGCTCACCGCAGAGGGTGCGCTGGCAATTGCCGTGAACGAAATGCCCGTTTCCCTTTCCGGGGCGGAGATACTGGTCTCCGGCTGCGGAAGGATAGGCCGGGAGCTGGCGGTGATGCTGGGCGCTCTGGGGGCAAGGGTGAGCATTCTTGCCTGGCGGCAGGAGAGTATCGTCTGGGCTCAGCGCCACGGGTGCGGACTTTACCGTGGCGGCGGCCTTGGCAGCTTTGACTGTGTTTTCAACACCGTGCCACGGTGTGTGTTTGACTACGGGGAGCTTAGCTCTGCGGGGGAGGATTGTCTCTTCGTGGAGCTCGCCAGCTCCCCGGGAGGTATCGACAGAGCTTCGGCGCGGACTCTTGGCCTGCGGCTTATATGCGCCCCGGGACTTCCGGGAAAGACCGCCCCGGCCACCGCCGCCGAAATTATATATAAAGAGATAATGACTCTTTGGGAAACGGAGGAGATATGAGTTGACCCAAAATAACGGGATCCGCATCGGCTTTGCCCTTTGCGGTTCATTCTGTACCTTCGGCCGGGTTATCGGCGTTATGAAAGATCTTGCCCAAAAGGGCTATTCCATTTTGCCTATAATGAGCACGGCGGCATCCACCACGGACACGCGCTTTGGAAAAGCGGAGGACTTTATTTCCGAGATAAGGGATATCTGCGGCGCCGAACCCGTGCTGACCATAGACCGGGCAGAGCCCATAGGCCCCAAAAAGCTCATCGACGTGCTTGTTGTGGAGCCCGCAACGGGAAACACCCTTGCAAAGCTTGCCGCAGGCATTGCGGACGGACCGGTGACCCTTGCGGTGAAGTCACAGCTTCGCAACGGCCGACCTGTGGTTATCGCCGTTTCCACCAACGACGCTCTCGGGGTGAACGCAAAAAGCATCGGTGTGCTTGCCGCGAGAAAGAATATCTATTTCGTCCCCTTCGGCCAGGATGACCCGGGGGCAAAGCCCTGCTCCGCGGTTGCGGATTTTTCCCGCACCGAGGAGGCCGTGCTCGCCGCCCTTGCGTCAAAACAGCTTCAGCCCCACCTGATATAGATAATGAAGGGACCGTCCCTCTTTTTTTGAGCGGACGGTCCCTTCGTTTGCGAATAAATATCTCCTTTGACGGGAAGAATAGAGTTAAAGGTACTTTTTTGGGGAGGTCTTAGGTTGAAAATGATTTCGGCTGTGAGAAAGAACGGCCGCGCCCTTCGGGTCACGGCGGTTTTGTTACTTATCGTTGCTCTTACTTTGTCGCTGTCCTTTGGAACGGGCGCCAGCTATCGCCGGGGGGACAGCGGCGAAATGGTCACCCAGATACAGACCAAGCTGAAAAACTGGGGCTATTACACCGGTGAGGTGGACGGCATCTTCGGCTCACAGACGGAGAGCGCCGTGAGGTATTTTCAAAAGCGCAACGGCCTTGCCGTGGACGGCATAGTTGGCAGGCAGACTCTGTCGGCGCTGGGGCTTAAGGACACGGCGTCCTCCGGAGCGGGGGCCTATTCCTCGGAGATACAGCTTCTTGCCCGTACCATTGCCGCAGAGGGCAGGGGGGAGAGCTATCTTGGACAGGTGGCAATCGGCGCGGTGATCATGAACCGTGTGGAGCACTCTTCCTTTCCCAACACCATCTCCGGGGTGGTCTACCAGGCGGGAGCCTTTGAGGCCGTGCTCAACGGCCACATATGGGAAACCCCTGTGCCGCAGAGCTGTATGCGCGCGGCTGTGGAGGCATATAACGGCTACGACCCCACCTACGGCTGTCTTTATTACTATAACCCGGCAAAGACCAGCAATGCGTGGATGACCTCCCGGCCGGTGCACATGGTCATCGGCTCACACTATTTCTGCAAATAGGCCGGGAAGAATAAAAGAATTTGCTTGTTTTTTCCCTTCTGTGATGATATACTTTTAAGGCAGACATTACAGAAGGGAGCTTTTTTTATTATGACACCCATGGTTTTTGCCGCGGCATCTCTTGGGGATAAACTGGACACCGTCTTTTACGGCTTTGACATGGCCGTGTTTGAGTTCTTCGGAAGCATTCAGTCCGGATTTATGACCCAGGCCGCAAAGTTTTTCACGTCCTTCGGAGACAGCGTTTTCGTGGCTCTGCTGGCGGTGCTTGCGGTGGTGCTCAGCCTTTTCAAGCGCACCAGAAAATACGGCTTTTCGATCCTGCTCTCCATCCTCATCGGCACCCTTATAACAAATATCGTTCTCAAGCCCTGGGTGCTCCGCATCCGCCCCTATAACACTCTTCAGGGCGATCCCGACTACTGGAGCTGGTACGTGGGAGCGGGAATGCTGTCCGAATCGGACTATTCCTTCCCCTCGGGACACGTTACCGCCGCTTTTGAGATCGCAACGGCAATGTTCCTCTGCTTCTGGACGGAGGGAAAGAAAAAGCTTGCATGGGTCTTCCCGGCGCTGGGCTTTATCGTGCTGTGCACAAGGCTTTACCTCATGGTCCACTACGCCTCCGACGTTCTCTTTGGCGTTCTTGCCGGTGTTTTCGGCGGCGTTTGCGGCTATCTGCTTGGATATCTTTGCCGCCGGATCGCCCTTAAGGTCAAATTTCTGGACGCCATCGACCTTGAACGGCTGTTCAAAAAAGGCGTGAACACCAAAGCCGCAAAGATCGCCGTCTGGGCGTGCGTTGGACTAATCTTCTGCGCCAGCTACGTGCCGCTGCTCTTCGAAGGCGGTGAGGAAGCCCACAGATGCGCCTACGTGGGCGAATACGACTGTCAGAACGAAGCCCGTGTGGACGACGACGATTATCCCCCCATCGACGGAAAGTTCTACTGCAAGATCCACTGGAACCAGCTTAGCGGAAAGTAAAGAGTTATATTCGCCTTGCGGCGAGTTATATTTGCCTTGCGGCAAGTTATATTCGCCTTTGGCGAGTTAGCTTGAACTGAGGCCAAACTCGGCGCAGCCGAATATAACTTGGACGAAGTCCAAATATAACTGCGAAGCAATATAACTGCGAAGCAATATAACTCAAACAAGGCACTTTTCCGGAATCGGAAAGGTGCCTTGCTTGATATGTTTTTACTTATTCTTCTCAGCTTCGGCTTCGCGGAGCTTGCGGGTCTTTTCTTCGCGGAAGAGGCGGTATTTTTCCTTCATGCGGGCGTGGAACTCTTCGGGGATGTCGGGGTTGCCCTTGGAGTAGCTGGGAATGACCATATCGCCTGCGACTTCGGGATCAACACAGGTGGTGTCGTTTCTGAACTTCTCGCGGACCTCGGGGTCGCGCATATTGGGAACTTCCATGGGGATATTGCCGTTGAGAATGGAGCGGTAGGCAAACATTCCGGGCAGGTACATATCCATTGCCTCGTAAACGTCGATAATGTCGGCGTCGAGTCCCCGGAGCCTGTCGATGAAGTTGTGAACGGTGATAAAGTCGGCGCCGCTGTGGCCGGCCTTTTTCATCTGCTCTTCAAACTCGGAGTTTACGGGAATGTAGTTCTCGGGGTTGTCGTTTTCCATGCTCTCGGCCTCGTCGAAGGCGGTGAAGATACGGTCAACGTCGTTGTTCTGAGAGATCTTTCTGGCGGTCTCCATGGTGCCCTTGGAGCCGTACATTGCGTACCACAGGGAGTAGTGGGGCAGGTTGCCGTGGACGCTCTTGATGAGTGCGCCGTTTTCAAGGGTGACCATCTCAACGCCGGCAAGACCGCTTCTCATGGCAGTTGCGGCCATCTTGGGGCGGTAGGGCATCTCAAAGCCGGTGACGGAGACGGGACGCAGACCGGTGGCGTGGATGATGGGGCCGAGGGAGTGGGTGCAGTAGAAGGTGCAGTACATGGTGTTGCGCCAGTGGTTGGCTTCACCGTAGGTGTGGATATGTGCATCGGGAGTGAGGTCGTGAATGTATTCGCAGTCGGCATACTCAAACTCACCGATCTTGCCCTCGCGGAAGAGCTTTGTCATTTCGCTGGGACCCTTCATGAAACAGCAGTTTTCGGCGTAGGCGTAGATCTTTCCGCTGCGCTCAACTGCCTCAACAAGCTCAACGGCCTGCTTCATGGTCTGGCAGGGGAGAAGCTCGCTCATAACGTGAAGCCCGGCGTCCAGACAGCGCACGGCGTAGGGGGCGTGCTCGGTGGCGTAGTTTGCAAGAAGGACCGCGTCCATATCGTGCTTGATGAACTCGTCGAAAGAAGAGTAGAAGGTGATGTTCGAGGTGTCCACCTTGGCCTTAAGATCCTCAAAGGTGGCGGTGAACTTGTCGCAAACGGCAACAAGCTCGGCGTTGCCGTCGGCCTGGCACTGCTGTGCAAGAGAAATTCCCCGTCCGGCGCCAAAAAGGCCGATTCTGATTTTCTTCATGTTCGTTTCCTCCCGTACGTTCGGTTTTCTTAACTGAATTGTAACACAGGGACGGCTCTGCCGTCTATGGCAATTTTCCATAAATGTATGGAAAATTGCCTTCTGCTGTTGACTTTTCCCAGCGGAACAAAGTATAATCATGGAGCGGAAAAACGTGACCTGGGAGGGATGCGCCGTGGGCGAGAGTATTTGCAGATTCATTCCCGTAAAAAGGGCGGACGAGGGCATTAACACCCTGAATTTTGTTTACGAGGCAGACAGCTCTGCCATAAAGCGCCCCTTTCTGCGGAGCGCGTATATGCTCCACATAGTTACCTCGGGCAGCGCCGTGCTTGAAATGGGAAACGAAAAATACCCTTTGAAAAAGGGGGATATCTTTCTCGCCTTTGCCGCCGTGCCCTACGAGATAACCCGGGACGAGGATCTGAGCTATATGTACATCACGTTTATCGGAATGCGGGTGAGGTCGCTTTTCGAGGAGCTTGGCATAAGCCGAAGCCGTCCGGTGTATTCGGGGCTTGGGCATCTGCTTCCCTTTTGGGAAAACGCCCTTGCCATGCTCGTGCCTGCCAACGCAAATATCCTTGCGGAGAGCGTTTTGCTCTTCACCCTTTCCCACATGTGCTCTTCGCCCCGGGAAAAAAACCAGCCGGAGGAGAGCTTTTCTCCCGCCGGGGACATAAAGGCCTTTGTGGACAGCCACTATACCGACCCGGAGCTGAGCCTGAAGGTCCTGTCACAAAAATTCTCCTACAGCGAAAAATACATCTCTGCCATGTTCAAAAAACACGTGGGCACGGCCTTTTCCGACTACCTCAGGGATCTTCGCATACAGCGTGCCTGCCAGCTCATGGACGAGGGCGTGACGGTCATGTCCGAGGTTGCCGCCATGAGCGGCTTTAAGGATCCCCTGTATTTTTCAAAGGTGTTCAAGGCAAAAATGGACCGCTCCCCAAGCGGGCATATGAAGCTGAGAAGATAGCCATTGCGTCGGCAGGCCCCCACCGCCCCTGCGGGGCACCTCCCCCGATGGGGGGAGGTTTTTTGCGTATGCCTGTAAAGATAGGATAGTGCTAAAAATAAAAGCACGTACCCAAGGCTCCCTCTCCGAGGGAGCTGGATCGGCCAAAGGCCGAGACTGAGGGAGTGAATGCACCGGCGTATCATCCCATGTGCCTCTCCCGGCGACATTATGCCAAAGGCGACCTTTTCCGGACGCCCCGGGAGGGGCGTCCCTACGGGCGCAAAGACAACCCCTGCGCCGTAGGGGCGAACTGCGTTCGCCCGTTTCGCGTATCATCCCCGGGTTCAAATCCCGGCAACACCGTGCCGATGGCGACGTTTTCGGGCGATTTTCAAATCGTCCCGCGCAACCTACTGCCAAACGATCGTCACAATCGAGCCCGCCTGCAGATTACTGCAAATAATTACCCTCCATTGATATCCCAAATGGAAAGTACATCGCCTTCCGAGGTAATGATAGTCCCTATGGTCTCACCTAAGCCCGGAATATATCCAAGCACAATCCACATATCAGACTCAGGGTCATATCCAACTCGATGCGGAAAATACCGCAAGGTTTTCTCCAAACCAAATTCATCTATCCACAACCATAGCGTCTGCCAACGGACCTGGCGCGCATTATGTACTTCTCCAACCCGAATATCGCCATACAAAGGTTCATGAGTCGGAAGGAACTCTCTATTAACCGGAATCTCGTAGTAATTCGGATTTATCAACATCGTTGCCCATATCACCATTACAGCTACCAGAAAATATACCACCGTTAACAGAACCGTTTTGCACACATTTTTCATGTTCCAATACCTCACCTAAGCGGATGATTCGGCTCATATACAATATCCTCGCATATAATTTCCCCATACGGATCCAAGGCTCCCTCTCCGAGGGAGCTGGATCGGCCAAAGGCCGAGACTGAGGGAGTGAATGCACCGACGTATCATCCCGCTTGCCTCTCCCGGCAACACCGTTCCGATGGCAAGTTTGCGGGCGTTCACAGAACATCCCTACCGGGCGCAAAGGTTAACCTGTTACACCTTAGGGGCGAACTGCGTTCGCCTGTTTCGCGTATCATCCCCGTGTTCAATCCCCGGCAACACCGTGCCGATGGCGACGTTTTCGGGCGTTTTTCAAATCGCCCCTACTGCTCACAGTAAGTCAGCCAAAACAGAAATAATTCCAAAAGAAAAACAAAACAGGCTCCCAACCAAATAATGAATTCCGCCCCATCGTTTTGCCCGGCTATCAGACTTATCTTTGGAGAATGAACGGTATCTGAAAACGTACTTAAGGATCCTGTTCAGGAATTTCGGACGAACACTAAAACCAAAAAACCACTCATAAAAGAGCGACCCAAATACCATCGCAATAAGCCACACTCCAGCAGATCTATGTTCAAGCACCAGTGCAACAACAAAACATACAATATTTATTACGAGGTAAGCCTGAGTCAATCGTTTCTTCCATATCATCCGTCCCACCGTTCTTTCACGTAACCAAACAAGTCTATAACTATCTCGCAATCCGAAACTGCGACCGCCCAACGCCCCCACATACCATTCCGCTGCATCGCGCCAACCGGCAACGTTTGCGGGAGGCTGATAGCGTCCCCTACGGGCACGAAGACCAACCTCGTACCGTAGGGCGGGGGCTTGCTCCCGCCGAAATCCTGTGAAGGCACACGGTTTACACACTGTGTGAGGACAAGTCTTCCCCTCGCAGGGGAAGACTTATATATGGGTCGATTTTCAAATCGCCCTACCGCAATTATTCATTATTCATTCGCCCCCCCCCCCGTGTCATCCCGTTCGCCTTTCCCGGCGACACTATATTAATTCCCGGAATCCATTTTCCGTCACCGCGATATACATAATTCTCTGTCCAATTATTTGATTCAATAATATAGATAGACATAATCCCAATATTATTATCATCAAATTCGTCCTTTATACACTCTTTGATAGCGATATAATATGTGTTTTCGGTTGTGTTGATGCAAAATGCAGACTGTATTTCCTTTCTCTTTTTCCCGCTTTCAATTCTATAGTCAGTCCCTACTCCCGCTTCCGATGCAGAAGAAAACGCAACTATATCACCATGAATAAACTCAAAAAACTTCAATGCCGATTGTGATAGATTGTCTACGCTATTGTCTTCGCTTTTGATGGAATTAGAGAACATATCTACTATTTTCGAATCATCCTGTAAACTAATAGCAGTAATAATTTCGTTGAAAGTCTTATCTGCAATTTTTTCATCATTATCTTCAAAAACACCCATACCAGTTCCTCCGTTAGAACAAGATGTAAAAGCCAATGTTAATATAAGCAGCATTATCAATAGAATCACTTTCCTCATATTTATCTCCTATGCTTAAAACTGAAGAATGGCTAATTCCAAATAATCATAAAATGACCAACGAGCCGAAACCCTGTGAAGGCACACGGTTTACAATCTGTGTGAGGACACGGCCTCCCCTCGCAGGGCACAGTGAAGCCCTTCGGTCTTCACCGCAGGCGAGACTGATGAGGTGGAGCTTGCCAATGCGCCGCTGTTCGACATTGTGCCAAAGGCAGCCTTCACCTCATCCGCCCCTTCGGGGCACCTTCCCCTGAAAGGGGAAGGCTTTTTGCGTGTGCCTGTAAAGATAGGATAGTGCTAAAAATAAAAGCACGTACCCAAGGCTCCCTCTCCGAGGGAGCTGGATCGGCCAAAGGCCGAGACTGAGGGAGTGAATGCACCGGCGTATCATCCTGGTTGCCCCTCCCGGCAACACCGTACCGACGGCGACGTTTGCGGGAGGCTGATAGCCTCCCCTACGGGAGCGAAGACCAACCTCGTACCGTAGGGCGGGGGCTTGCTCCCGCCGAAACCCTGTGAAGGCACAAGGTTTACAAACTGTGTGAGGACAAGGCTCCCTCTCCGAGGGAGCTGGATCGGCCAAAGGCCGAGACTGAGGGAGTGAATGCACCGGCGTATCATCCCGGTTGCCCCTTCCGGAAACACCGTGCCGACGGCAATGTTTTCGGACGCCCCGGGAGGGGCGTCCCTACGTTTTATTTATTCATTCGTCCCCCGTGCCCCCACCGCCCCTGCGGGGCACCTCCCCCGATGGGGGGGAGGTTTATATATGGGTCGATTCGTGAATCGACCCTACCGCAATTATTCATTATTCATCAGCGAAGCGGCTTCATTATTCAATATTCATTTGTTCCAACGCATCATCCCGGTATTTAAATATGGGCGATTTAAAATCGCCCATACCTCAACTCTTCACTCTTCTCTGTGCTCTGTTCACTGTTCTCTATATCCAACCTACGGGCGCATTTTACGCTTTCGCCGCGGCAAAAAGCCCCCCTTGCCGGGTGAGGGGTAGGGGGGATTCCGTAAGTCTTCCCCGGCAATACCGTGCCGAAGGCGACGTTTGCTTCGCTTGCCCTGCGTGAGAGGGCTCCCGAAAACGTCTGAGAAGATAAAGCAAAAACAGCCGCGCCCCTTTGAAAAAAACGGGGCGCGGCTTTGTAGTTGGTTCTATTCTGTCAATACGGTAACGGAATAGGGAATGTTGATCATAGCCGGGTCTATCGTCATAAAGAATCCGTCGTGTTCTAACCGCAGTACTGTGCCAACGGAGATATCCTGGGGAAGCCATTCCGGCTGCAGCTGTACCCGTTGGTTCGGAGAGTCTTTCTCAAGGTTTTCTGCAATTACCAGATCGCTTCTTATTTCAACCACCTTTACCGTCAGTGTCACAGAGGGACAGGTCAGCACAACGGAGCCTCCAACGGCGTAGACAGCGGCAAACTTTCCGTTGGCGCTCCAAAGATATTCTTCCGTCTCCCCGTCGGCCCAGACCTGAGAGCTTTCCGGCTCTCCCCATTTTTCAAGGAATTCTTCAAGGGGAATGCCCTTATAGGCGTTGCTTATATCGTCCTGCAAACCAAGGGCAAAAAACTCCTCGAGGGTCGGCGGATGGTTTCGGGATTCAATGCTTGCGGAATAGACCCTTTGAAAAGCCTCTCCGGGGTTGGAGGACTGCTCTTTTGAGACCTCAAGCTTTAATACCGAGCCCACGGTGAGAGGGCCGTTTGAAGGGTCTACTTGGCTGACCGGAAGGTACGTCGACCTGCCTGCATAGCTTTCCGGAGAGGTGAGATGAAGAGATACTCTGTCCTCGCCCATGCCGTGCACTTTGGCCAAAACGGTGACGGATACCGAAATCAAGGTTACGTTTCCGTTTTTGTATTTAACTCTCAGGTATTTATCATTAACTCTCCATACGTCAAGCTCTTCACTCTCTGACTCGTAGGGGGGACCCCAGGCATCGAGGAGCTCGGACTTGCTCCTGCCCACACAGCTATCCAGAACAGCCTTATCACCCGTGAGCAGTTCGTCTATTTGGGGTAATCCGGCTGAAGATTCATCGGGCAGGGCGCCCCCGCAGGCGGAAAAAGCAAGGCAGAGAAAAAGTACTGTTGCAATGAGTTTTTTCATTGGGATAACCTCCTGTTCTCCTATGGGTGCAGCTTCGGCTCCGTGCCGTAGATGGCGACGAAGGCATCGTAATCTTCGCTGTCGGCTGAGATCCAATCAACAAAATAACAGAGGGCGTATTCGCCGTTTCTTCTCACGATAAGCCATAGCTCATCTTCCATACCTCTCACGCGGTAAATTCCGTCACAGCCCGTCGACCCTGCAATACGCTTGCCAAGGTAGGGCTCCGGCCAAGGCGAATCAACGGTGAACACAACGTCATACAGAGCCGCATATCCGTTTTCGTCCACTGCATAAACAGGTCTTAAAAACTGACCGTTTGAAGTGAGGATATCTGCAATATCCGTCCGCAAGACAAAAAACTTCGGACTTTTGGGCCGCATCACGGTCTTTGAATGCTCAACGGAATATCTGAACACCTCAGCCCTCAGCGCCCGGGCATTGGCTTTCTCCGGCTTTAACCCTTCGGAAACCAGCTGATCTGCGAGAGCTTCATTTTCGGATAAGCCCCAGACCTCAGCCAGATATCCGCAGGAAAACTCCATACAAAGATCCGCAACGGCATAGTTATAGAAATACCCGGGGCCAAAGTCTTCGTCCGGGAGCACGTAAGAGGTAAAATACTCCTGCCTTGCATATTTCTCCGGAGCTATCCCCAAAGCCCTGGCCTTTTCACAGCACTCATAATACAGCTCCTTCTGCCTCGCGGCAAGAGCATCCTTTCCGGGAGTAAACCCAAGGGTCTTGCTCAGAACGTACAGCCTGTTCTCGAAATCCGCCCACAGCTCTTCCTCCGTGTTTTCAGCGGAGGAGATATAGTACTTTGAAAGCATGGTCCGTTTGACAAGTCTGCTTTCTGACGTAAAACATGCAGCCTCCGCTGTATCACCGCAGGCAGACAAAGCAAGGCAGAGAAAAAGTACTGTTGCAATGAGTTTTTTCACGGGGATAACCTCCTGTTCCTGTCAGTATGGAACACAGCCAAGCACATCGTAACTCCGTTTTGCCTTTGTTGCCACCCCATGTGTGTGTTTGGATCCAATAGGCATATATTGCAAACGGATCAAAAGTGACAGTTCAGCTATGCACGCAATAATGCAGATACACGCAGAATACCGCTCCACTTCTTTTGCAATAGCCTAAAATATTATCGAATCAGCCCATAATTTGTCAAAACGTCTCGCCACAATTTGTTTACGTAATCAGTATAACATTCACGTCCTGTTGCTGTCAAGGATAAAAAGTAATTGTGACCATGTTTTCTCTGTATTGCACAAAATTAACTTGTCGTTTTTGTGCAATACAACCAAGGGTCGGGGATTCTCCCCGTGCCCCCACCGCCCCTGCGGGGCACCTTCCCCTGCTTTTTGCGTATGCCTGTAAAGATAGGATAGTGCTAAAAATAAAAGCATGTACCCAAGGCTCCCTCTCCGAGGGAGCTGGATCGGCCAAAGGCCGAGACTGAGGGAGTGAATGCACCGGCGTATCATCCTGCTTGCCTCTCCCGGCAACACCGTGCCAAAGGCGAGTTTGCGGGAGGCTGATAGCCTCCCCTACAGGCGCAAAGACAACCCCTGCGCTGTAGGGGCAGATATCATCTGCCCGCCGGGGGAACCCGCGCATCATCCCGTTTGCCTCTCCCGGCAATACCGTGCCGACGGCAACGTTTTCCGGACGCCCCGGGAGGGGCGTCCCTACGGGCAAACAGATAAACCGCACACCGTAGGGCGGGGGCTTGCTCCCGCCGTTCCACGGCGTTATCTCCCGTATACCTTTTTTGGACGCCCCGGGAGGGGCGTCCCTACGTTTTTGTTCACTAAATCAAAAGCCCCCTTTACCAAAGGGGGCAAAGGGGGCATCACTCTTCGATAAGCTCTTTCAGCTCTGCGTATGCAACTGGGTTTCCGGCCATGACGCTGTCCGGGGCGGAGAGGTCAAGGGGATCGCCGGAGAAATTGGTTATCTTTCCGCCGGCTTCGGTTATCAGCAGAGCTCCTGCGGCGTAGTCCCAGGGGGAGAGGCGGAGCTCGTAAAAGGCGCAGAGCCTGCCTGCGGCGACGTAGGCAAGGTGGAGCGCCGCCGTGCCCAGGTTTCTTACGTCGATGCACTTGGCATAGACCCTTGAAAGCAGGGCCATGTGCCTGTCTGCAACGGTGCGGTCGTAGGGGGTGGAGCCATAGCCTGCCAGGCCGTGTTCAAGGTCACGGGCGGAGACCTGCATGGGCTCGCCGTTAAGGTAAGCTCCGCCGCCCAGCGTTGCGGAAAAGAGCTCGTCGGTATAGGGGCAGTAGACGGCCGCGGCAAGGGTGCGGTTGGCCTTCACGTCGCAAAGGGCAATGCTGACCGCGGAAAGGCGGAGGCCCATCATGAAGTTTGAGGTGCCGTCTATGGGGTCGACGACGAAGGCAAGGTCGGAGATAAGCTTTCCCTTTTCGGTATCCTCCTCGCCGAAAAAGCCTATCTCCGGGGAAAAGACCGAAAGCTCCCGGGCGATGTATTTCTGAACCGCAACGTCGCACTCGGTAACGTAGTTTGCCGTACCGGGTTTTTGGGTTATGCCGACGTCGGCGGGGTTTGTGCCGTACATGATGCGCCCGGCGCTTTTGGCAGTGAGGCACATGACCCGGCAGATCTCGTTTATATCTCTCGTCATTTGTTATTCAGCTCCGTAATTGGTTTGTGGCTAAAATATTTTATCACAGGCAAAAGACTTTATCAAGTCCGAAAAGGCATAAGCGCCGGAAAGGGAGAATACCATGTAACGAGAATAAGTTGACACCGGGAGGAAGATAAATGTTTATCTATTCTGCAAAAATGGACAAAAAGAAGCTGCTCACACTCCTTGCCTGCGGAGGAATTGCCGTGCTGGTGCTGGTACTGGTGCTCTGCCGGGGGTGCGGGGGAGAAAGGTCTGCCTCATCCGTTGTGGGAACGGAGACCGTTGAAGTTGCCGCCGCCCCGAAGTCCGTGGCAAAGCTTATTAAAAAAGCCCGCATAAACACCCCCGAGGACGCCGCAGAGCTTTTGACTGAGCTTGGCTGGACGGTGGAGCCCTCTCCCGTTGAGACCGTGGACGTGGTGATCCCCGCAGTTTTTTCAGACGTCTACGAAAAGTACAACGAGCTTCAGCTCACCCAGGGCTTTGACCTCACGCGCCACGCCGGAAAGACCGCCACCCGCTGGACCATGAGCATAACCAACCACCCAAGCGGCGAGGAAGAGGTCTACGCCACGCTTCTGGTGATCAACAGCCGCATCGTGGGCGGAGACGTCTGCGCCGCAAGGCTGGATGGGTTCATGCACGGGCTCACCCCGGAAAGCTACGGGGGAGAGGTGAGTTCCTCGGCAGAAATTGAGCCATCCAGCCCGGAGACCTCTGTCCCCCAGGGGAAATAGGCAAAAAACGGCTTCGTGCCCCGGGGTGTGGGGACGAAGCCGTTTTGCAAACAGACTTACTGCAATACCAGCAGACAGCGCTTGAGAATGGATGCGCGTAGAACGTCCCGCTGGGACTTGTCTGCGGAGGCGAGGGCGTAGTCCGAGGTGGCGGCGGTGATAAGCCGGGCCTCACTTTCGGAGAGGATGTCGTTTGAGTTCATGTTGGATATAAATGCCGCGGCGCTGGCGCTGTCGATGCTGTTGCCCACGGTGTTTATAACGTGCATAAGAAGCTGACCGCGGGTCATTTTTACCCGGGTTATGCGGATATAGCCTCCGCCGCCACGGCGGCTGTCAACACAGTAGCCGTGCTCCGGGGAAAAACGGGTGGAGAGAACGTAGTTTATCTGGCTTGGCACACAGCTGAACCTGTCTGCAAGCTCGCTCCGTGAAAGGTGAACGCTTCCGCTGGAGCGCTGGATCTCCTCTTCGATATATTGGGCGATAAGGTCGCTTATACGCATTTTGTATTCTCCCCCTTTTATGCTCTGACTGTTTCTGACCTTTATTTTACTACAAACTCCGGCTTTTTTCAAGGGCTTTCGGCATAAGAAAAGTGAGGTGAAAATTTGGGCAGATTTTATTCGGCTAAATGGTTGATTTTTTTTGCGAATGTGATATAATTAGCTTACACATTTAAATGGAGGTATTTTACCATGGCATATGTTATTTCCGATGAATGCATCGCCTGCGGCGCCTGCGAAGGCGAGTGCCCCGTCAGCGCTATCTCCCAGGGCGACGACAAGTACGTCATCGATGCCGACGCTTGCCTTGATTGCGGCGCCTGCGCCAGCGTCTGTCCTGTCGAGGCTCCCAAGCAGGCCTAAGGCTCTGTAACAAAATGGGAAATTTCGGGGCTTGCGGTATGTCCGCTTGCCCCGAAATGATTTTTTGGGGGAAACGTGGACTCATTTGAGAAGATAACGGTCATTGCCCCGGGTGTGGCTTACCGGTGGAACGAAAATATTGCCCCTCCCTCGGCGGACAGTTTTATTCTGGCGGACTTTGCCCGGGAGCGTGTCCGGGGGCGTGTGTGCGATCTTTGCGGCGGAGGAGGGCTTATTTCCCTTTTGCTCCTGTCAAAGGGCTTTTCCGGGGAGATCGTCTGCGCCGATGCGGACGTGACCGCTTTGGAGCTTGCCCGGAAAAACTCCCTTGAGGAAGGGCTTTGCTTTGAGACCGTGAGGACGGACGTAAATCTGTGGAGAGAAAGCCTGTCTCCGGAGAGCTTTGATTCGGTTGTCTGTAACCCTCCCTATCATGAACAGGGGGGCAAAATATCTGCCAAAAGAAGCATGGCCAGAAGTGAGGCCGGGTGCTCTTTAGAGGCTGTGTGCCTTGCCGCCGGAGGCATTCTGAAAAACGGCGGACGTTTATTTGTGTGTATGAAGGCTTCGCGGACGGCGGAGCTTATTGTTGCAATGAAAAATTCCGGGACCGAGCCCAAAAGGCTTCGGTTTGTTGCCCACGCAGAGGGTCACGAGCCATATCTCGTGCTCTGCGAGGGAATAAAAGGGGCTTCTCCCTCGGTGAGTGTTGCTCCCGAGCTTCATATGTATTGCCCCAGCGGGCGGCCCTCGGAGGAGTCTCAAAGAATTTACTACGGGATCGGAGATTGAAAAGACTATGTCAGAGCCATGGCTTGAAAAAAGACACCCTGAGATCGGCGCTTCCCACAGCGAGGCCGTGCGCATAAGAAAGCTTTTGGGAGAGGGTTCCTCCGGCGAGGAGGGGCTCTGCGTTCTGGACGGATACTGGGCCCTTGAAAAGGCCGCAAACGCGGGAATGAAGATACTGAGCTTCGTTTTCTGTCCCGAGCTTTTGGAAAGCGGACAGGCCGAAGAGCTGTTCCGCCGATACGTTTCCCTTGCGGACAACGTGTTTTCCGTCTCGAAAAAGACCTATGCCCGGCTCACCGACAGGGACGACCTTGTGGGCATGACCGCCCTGGCGGAATTTCCGAAATGGAAGGCAGACGACCTGGCCTCTGCAAAGCTCATCGTTATTCTGGACGGCCTTGAAACTCCCGGAAACATCGGAACAGTTCTTCGCACCTGCGACGGCGCCGCCGTGGACGGGGTCATGGTTGTGAACCGCAAGGCAAAGTTCATCAGCCAGAAGGTCATAAAGGCCAGCATGGGCGCCGCCTTTACCGTGCCCATGGTGGAGTTTCCCTCGGTGGACGAGTGCCGGGAGTGGCTTGGCAAACACGGCTTTTCCGTCTATCTTGCGGACACCCGCGCCCTTCGGGATTACGATACCGAGCCCTACAGGTTCCCGGCCGCCCTTGTTGCCGGAAGCGAGCGCTACGGCATTTCAAAAAGCTGGTACGACGGCACGGAGAACATGATAAAGATCCCCATGCGCGGCATTTCCGACTCTCTTAACGTGGGCGTTGCCGCATCGATTTTCCTTTATGAAATGAGCCAGAGACTTCACGCTGAGTGAGGAGATAGCAAAGAATGAAAATTATCGTTGTAGGTTGCGGCAAGATCGGAACCACTATAATCGAAAGCCTCGTTTCCGAGGGGCACGACGTTGTTGCCGTGGACTCCAACAAGTCCGCGGTGGACGAGGTCGGCAATATTTACGACGTTATGTGCCTTTGCGGCAACGGCGTGGACTGGGAAACTCTCAGCGAGGCAGGGGTTGAAAAGGCAGAGCTTTTCGTCGCCGTCACCGGGTCGGACGAGTTCAATATGCTCAGCTGCTATATCGCCCGGAGAATGGGCGCGAGGCATACCGTCGCCCGCATTCGCAATCCCGAATATAACGACAGAAGCCTTTCGTATATGCGGCAGATGCTGGACATCTCTCTGCCGCTGAACCCTGAGCTTTTCACCGCCCACGAGGCCTTTAACACCCTCAAGCTCCAGTCTGCCGTGAACATCGAGACCTTCTCCCAGCGAAATCTCGAGATGGTGGAGCTGATCATAAACGAAGGGTGCCGTTTGGATGGCTGTTCACTCATGGAGCTGAAAAAGCGCTACAGGGCGGACTACCTTATCTGCGCTGTGAAGAGGGGCAGTGAGGTGATCGTTCCCGGCGGTAATTTCGTGCTTCGCCGGGGAGACAAGATCGGCCTTGTCGCCGCGCCCAACGGCATATCGAAGATAATCAAAATGCTGGGCTTTGCGGACAAGCAGGCCAAAAGCGTTATAATCCTTGGCGCCAGCATGACGGCGTTTTACCTTGCAAAGCTCCTTGTTGCCAGCGGAAACTCCGTTAAGATAATCGACAAGAGCGAAGAACGCTGCCGGACCTTTGCAGAGCGCATTCCCGAGGCCGTGGTCATCTGCGGTGACGGTGCTGAGCAGGAGGTTCTGCTTGAAGAGGGGCTGGACAAGGCCGACGCCTTCGTCACTCTTACGGGCATGGACGAGGAAAACATTCTCATCTCCTTCTTTGCTGCCTCCCGCGAGGTGCCAAAGATCATCACAAAGGTCAACAGAAGCGAGCTTGCGGAGATGGCGGAAAAGCTTGGCCTTAACTCCGTCGTGTCCCCAAGGAAGATCGTCTCCGACATTCTCATCCGCTACGCCAGAGCTTTGGAAAACTCCCTTGGCAGTAACGTTGAGACTCTTTACAAGCTCATGGATTCCGAGGTCGAGGCGCTGGAGTTCAACGTCAGCGAGGATTTCGAGGGCAGGGGAATTCCCCTTAAGGATATGAAGTTCAAGCCAAATCTTATTATCGCCGGTATCATCCGCAAGAGAAAGCCCTTTATCCCCACCGGCGACGACGTTATTCTCTCCGGGGACAAGGTCGTCGTTGTGGCCTCCGGTCAGAAGTTTATCGACCTTTCTGATATTCTGGGACAGCGGTAAAAAGCTATGAACCATAAAAAAGTTTTTAACACGATCGGCCTTTTGCTGATAATCGAAGGGATCCTGTTGCTGTTGCCTGCGGCTGTGGGATTGGTTTACCGTGAGCCAAGGGCAATGTCGGCATTTTTGCTCTCCGCGGGAGTGAGCGCCACAGTGGGGGGCGTGCTGGTCGCCTTTTTGCGGCCGAAAAACAACGTGATATATGCAAAGGACGGATTTGCCATCGTGTCTATTGCGTGGATCGCCATGTCTGCCTTCGGAGCTTTGCCCTTCGTGCTGAGCGGTGAGATCCCAAACTATATAGATGCGTTTTTCGAGACGGTCTCCGGCTTTACCACCACAGGAGCCAGCGTTCTTTCCTCTGTGGAGGATAAGACCCATGCCGTGCTTTTCTGGCGCAGCTTTACCCACTGGATCGGCGGTATGGGCGTTATCGTGTTTATGATGGCAATTCTGTCGAGTATCTCCGACCGCTCGATCCACATTATGCGCGCGGAAATGCCCGGTCCCACCGTTGGCAAGCTTGTGCCCCGCACAAAGGATACCGCCAAGATACTGTACCTTATATACGTTGGGCTTACGGTCGTTCAGGTGATACTGCTGCTTTGCGGCGGAATGCCCTTTTTCGACAGCCTTCTCCACACCTTCGGCACGGCAGGTACCGGCGGTTTTGGCGTTAGGAACGACAGCATCGGGAGCTACAGCTCCTACCTTACAAACGTAATAACGGTTTTCATGCTGCTCTTTGGCATAAACTTCAACCTTTATTATCTGCTTTTGGTGGGCAAATTCAAGGCTGTGCTCAAAAGCACAGAGCTCTGGTGCTATCTGGCTATCGCTGCGGTAGCTGCGGGGATCATTACTCTTAATATTCTTCCGGGCTACGAATCTGCCGGCAAAGCCATTGAGGATGCGGCCTTTCAGGTGGCATCGGTCATGACCACAACGGGCTTTTCAACAACGGACTTTAACCTGTGGCCGTCTCTTTCAAAGGCGATACTGCTGATACTCATGTTTGTGGGCGCCTGTGCCGGTTCCACCGGCGGCGGTCTCAAGGTCTCCCGTGTGATGATCCTTTTCAAGCTGATCTTTCGGGAGCTCCGGCAGATGCTCCACCCCAGAAGCGTGAACTCCGTTAAGTTTGAGGGAAAACCCGTTGAAACGGCCACCCTCAACAGCGTTGCAACGTATTTTGTGGTTTACGTGGTCTGCCTGGCCGGCGCCTTCCTTGCCCTTTGCTTTGAACCGGGGTTTGACTTTGAAACAAATTTCACCGCCACTGTGGCGTGCTTTAACAATATCGGCCCCGGCTTTGGGGGAGTGGGACCTGCGTCGAATTTTTCGGCGTATTCCGGCTTTTCAAAGCTTGTGCTCTCGGCGGCGATGCTGCTTGGCAGACTCGAGATATTCCCTCTGATTCTGGCGTGCTCTCCCTCTACGTGGAAGAGAAAATAGAGTGTAAACCGTAAATTTTGCAACAAAAAGCGCAAAATAAAGTTAATATACTTTACAAGAAGACCCGGGCATGGAAAGCGAAAATACTTTCCATGCCCGGGTTTTGCGGTCTGTAAATTTGAAATTAAGGGAATAACTCTTGTTAAATGCAGTATGACAGGTCGCTGAGTTTTCGTATAAATCTCTTGCCGGAGTCGGTCATCTGAAGATGGCTCACGCCGCCGGCGCTTCCGAAAAGCTCGAAGCTCTCAAGGCTTTCAACGGGCAGTCCCAGGAACATTGCGTTAAAAACGCTCAGAAGATCGCCGTGGGAAACGATGACGATACTGTCGTTTTCGCATTCTTCGATCATTTTGAAAAAGGGGAGGAGCCGCTCCCACTCGTCCCTGCGGCTTTCGGCATCGGGGAACATTTTTGAATCCACGTCCGTCTCAGTCGCCCCGAATTCCCGGAGGTAGGCAACCGGCTTTCCGCAGGCAGAGCCGAAATTCCTCTCCCGAAGGGCGGGAGTGAAGATCGGGAGCACGTCAAGCGCGGTCCAGATGGGCTCGGCAGTCTGTCTTGCACGGAGAAGGTCAGAGGAGTAGAGCACCGGTGTTTTGCCTCTGAGCTCCCACGCCAGCTTTTTGGCAATTCTGGCGGCATCGGCCTTGCCCTTTTCGGTGAGTGGCCAGTTTGTCCATGAGCCCACCATTCCGTTGGTATGGTGAAGGGATTGGGTGTGCTGAACGGTTATTATGTTTTTCATTCCGCACCGCCTTTTCTCAGGAGCCCGTGGACTGGTATTTGGACAGCCCGAGGTACCAAAGCCCGATGCAGGGCAGAAGGAAAACAATGCACGATATCGGGCTCAGCGCCATGATCGGCCGGGTGTCCCTGCCGATAACGTAGAGCAGGGGATAATACTGGGCGGCGGCAAAGGGGAGCACAACGGTGAAAAAGGTGAGCATTGCTCTTCCGTAGACTCCCATGGGATATTTTCCCAGATCCGTGAGACCGTGGGTGAGCACGTTTACAAACTCCAGCCCGTCGAGGGTGAAAAAGCAGAGTGTGGCGTAGAGCAGGTATATCCCGGAGAAAAACGCCGCCGCACCCATCACCATGAAGGCCAGCACCGCAAGCCGCACGGGCTCCGACCACAGACCGGAGCGTGTCACGGCGTAGGCGAGCACTGCAAGGCTGGATATTGCGCTTCCAAGCCGCTCGAAGCGGAGGTTTGAGATCAGAACGTGGAAAACGGGGTTTAACGGGCGGATAAGGGTGGAGTCCAGACTTCCGCTTATAATAAGGCTCTGGAACTTGTCAAATCCGCCGAAGAAGCACCGGGCAAGGGAAAAGCCCAGAGTGCCAACGGAACAGCAGAGCATGGAATGCTCAAGGGTAAAGCTTCCGATGGAGCCAAAGCGGTTTAAAATGAAGCTCATGGTGAGCACGGAGGCCATGGCCACCAGAAGCTGTGAGGTCAGCGCCACGAAAAATGCCAGCTTGTATTCCATCTGAGTCTTCAGCTGGATGGCGGCGTAGGTGAAACAGAGCTTTAAGTATCTCATCCCCGTCAACCTCCCTGTGAAACCACCCGGCGCAGGGCGAGCCTGTTCCACACGTAGCCGACGGAGATGAGAGTCACCGCCCAGAAAAGCTGAAGGCAGATGGAAAAGACCGCCTCTTTTCCGGCGAGATCTCCGGTGTAAATGCGGAAGGGGGCGTTGCTCACCGATCCGAAGGGAAGGAGCGAGCAGAGCCTGTACAAAAACGGGGGATAGAAGTTGAGAGGAATGATCTGACCTCCGAAAAAGTCCATTATAACGTAGAGAAAGGTGGGTATGCCGATGGAGGTCAGAGTGTGAAAGGTGGTGTTGTAAACCAGCATGACTATGGACGCCATGACCAGCGTGCCAAGCACCAGCGAGATAAGAAACAGTCCAAAGGACGCCGGGCTTTCCGGCAGGCTCAGTCCGAGGGGCTTTGGGATGAGAAACGCCACGATAAGCACCGGACCTGCCCGGAGGGAGCATTTTGCGGCTCTCTGTGCCAGATGCCGCACGAACCACGTCACGTAGAGGTCTAGCGGACGGCAGAGCTCAACGGCAACGGCGCCGGTCTTTATGCTGTCCACAATGCTCCCCTCCCAGCTGTAGCTGATAAGCATGAGAAAAGCCTGCTGAAGCCATATATAGGAAGAGACCTTTTCCATTTCCATGGGAAAGTCTGCTCCGTTCACCCTGTGGAGAGCGTAAAAGGGCAGAATCAGTATCAGCCCGAAGCCCACCTGAGTGAACACCCCGGCTATGGCAGAGGCGCGGTATTGGAGCATACAGAGGTAACGGGTCTTGAAATAGGAAAGATATGCTCTCATAGGCGCATATCCTCGTAAAGGGCGACTGCCATGTCGTCCACCCCGGTCTCGTTGACGGTGAGGTCTGTGAGCGTGACTCTTTCGGACATCAGGGCAATTGCCCGGGGAAGAGGGAGCTTTTTGTCGTCGAAGGTGAGCTCAAGCCGCCCGGGCTGACGGGAGAGAACGGTGAATTCCTCAGGGATGGCGGGCTCTTCGGCGGGGGAAAAGCAGGCGACGATGCTCTTCACCCGGACGTAGCGTTGGCGGATATCCGTCAGCTTGCCGTCCAGCAGAAGCCTGCCCCTGCCAAGAAGCATGATGCGCTCGGTGAGGGCTTCGATATCCTGCATGTCGTGGGTGGTGAGTATGACCGTCGTGCCGCGCTCGGCGTTTATCTTTTTCACGAAGTCCCTCACGGCAAGCTTGCTT
>SVLY01000008.1 GCA_015067715.1 Oscillospiraceae bacterium
TGAAACCGTTATATCTTTCTCACCCTGGACCCGAGCTCTGTAAATGATATCCCCGCCCTGACGCTTATATATGCCATAACCAACTCCCTTGTAATAAAAATCCGAGAAGGCAAGGGAAATTTGAGAAGAATCCGGACACGTGTCGCTTTGGGCTACACATTTTCCCTCAGATAGATCAAAGGTATAAAATATCCGGTAATCGTGACGGAGAATCACCCGGTTATCATCTATCAGATAGATCTCACTTTCATATGAATAATTATCCGGCACAAGATAATTTGCGATAAGCCGGAACTCATTTGTTGTCAGGTCAAACTCAACAAGCCATTTATTGTATTCGACGGTCTCTTCCCCCTCATCAGGAAGCTGATATCCAATGTCGTAGCCGGCAACGTCAATATATATTTTGTCCCCGTAAGCTCCGTAGCCCTCTGTGACATTTGGATATACGGCATCCGTTCCGTCCGCATTTTTAAGCTGACGGAGATCAAAGACAAACCGGTCTTCAAGTGTTCCGTCAAAACTGTAATATTCAATTGCCAGAGGATGATCATCCACTCCGGGTTCAACTCTGAAAATACGATCTTCTTTCACTCCAACGTACATATATCCCGTGAATCCAAGAAAAAGCTTTTTTGAGAAACATTCCTCTATTTTGTCATGGGGACAAGATGCGTTGAAACAAGGCAAATACAGAACCTTTGTTTCCTCGTCAAAGACGTATATATTCCACTCTCTGCCGCTTTTTTCAAAGAGAACGTCCCCGCCGCTGAATATCTCGGGGGTGGTCATAATTAGACATCCCCCTTTAAAGGGCCTGTACTGATTACTCCTCAATGTATAGCTATTTATAAATCTGTCAGACAGCATATCGTATTTATAATTATTATCACTGTCGCTATCCTTTTCACAGGCAGAAAAGTTTACCAACGTGAATAGAAGTAATAGCAATGCGATCATGCGTTTCATGCTGTGAGGCTCCTTTCCGTTAAGAGAATTTAGTTTCGGCGCGGGATGTAAAACCTACATCCCGCGCCGAAAAAACACTTACTTCATCGCGGGTTCGCCAACAACAAGGCTAAAGGTCTGGTGGTTGGTTTGGCCGTTGCAAATAAGCGTAAGTCTATGCGTAGATTCAATACTGAAAACGACGCCCATACTTGAAGTTTTATTAACACGAGCCATAGCATACATCGTTCCGTTGTATGCGCCCGCAGGATCAGTTGTGTCATCCGAAACGGTAGAGCTCAGCGTAGTCGTTCTGTAATTTGATGCAGAAGACCCGCTTGGATAATGCCAGAATTTTGCAGATACGTATGACGTACCGGAAGCAGTATGGCTGTCTACATCATGCGAAAAATAGGTAATTGCATATGCATCATCCCCGTTATGGTATACTGCACTCTCTGCATATGAGCTAAACGTGGAAGCGTTGCATGGTTGTGTAAAATACGCATAATCCGAATCATCGGGAACGTATGCACTTGCCGGAAGAGCGATTATCGCAACGAGCATCATTACAAGTGCCAGCGTTACAATAGATAAGCGCCTTGTTTTGTTCATTGTTACACCTCGTTTTTTTATATTATTCTCTTAATTCACTCAGCACGATAAGCCCCGGCGAAAAGAGAACAAAAAAACGCCTTACCGGCGTTAAACAGAAAATATGCAGTCCGTAACGTTTCGTGCAACGTCAGGCCCATCAGTGAAGTTCGGAAAATATATTCCGCTCTTCAAAAAATACTCTGCATTTTTCAGATCCCATCCTCAAAACACCTGCCGGAAAAGGTGTTTTGAGGACATATGTAAAGTACGATTTTCAGGAACATTTCTGCATCCTCCACCTTATCTTTCATATTTGCGTTTCCGCAAGAAAATGATAACATATATTTAAAGATTTGTCAACAGTTTTCATCTCACATTTTATAATTTAATTTGACAGTTTGACACTTTACGGAAAAAACTCAAAAGAAATTGCAGACGGGCAATACTTTGCCCGTCTGCAAATTAAAGCTGTTTTGCGTTTTCACCTTACGCCCACCAGATCTCGGTGGGTTTGCCGGCCTTGACTATGATGCCCTTGAGGTATTCAACGGCCTTTTCAAGACCCTCTTCGGGAGCCATAAGGCTGTCCTCGTGCTCGATGGAGATCGAACCCTCGTAACCGGCAAGAACGAGCTGGCTCATCATCTCGCGCCAGACAACGGGATCCATACCGAAGCCGACGGAACGGAAGATCCATGCGCGGTTAGCCTCGTCGGTGTAGGGCTTGGTGTCCAGAACGCCGTTGGCGGCGGTGTTGTACTTGTCGATCTTGGTATCCTTGGCGTGGAAATGGTAGATCATGCCGCGAAGCTCGCGAATGGCGGCGGCGGGGTCCATACCCTGCCAGATAAGGTGGGAGGGGTCGAAGTTGGCGCCGATGATGGGGCCAACGGCGGCGCGGAGCTTTTTGAGGGTCTCGGGATTGTAAACGCAGAAGCCGGGGTGCATCTCGAAGGCGATCTTCTTAATGCCGTGCGCCTGGGCAAAAGCGGCCATATCCTTCCAGAAGGGAATGAGAACGTCGTTCCACTGGTATTCCAGAATGGCAAGGAAATCCTCGGGCCAGGGGCAGGTGACCCAGTTGGGATATTTGGACTCGGGGCAATCGCCGGGGCAGCCGGAGAAGGTTATAACGGTCTCAACGCCCAGCTTTTCCGCCAGAAGAATTGCGTTTTTAAAGTCGGCAATAAATCCGTCGGCAACGGCCTTGTCGGGGTGGACCATGTTGCCGTGGCAGGAGAGAGCAGATATCTCAACGCCGGAATCGTCAACGGTCTTTTTAAAAGCGGCAAAAGCGGCCTCGTCGGCAAGAAGCTTTGCAGGGTCGCACTGACCCTTTCCGGGAAAACCGCCGCAGCCGATCTCGATGGTCTCAACACCGAGGCCGGAAAGATAGGCCAAAGTCTCGTCCAGAGGCTTGGAGCCAAACATTGCATTAAGTACGCCGAGTTTCATTTTTGATCCTCCGTAAACATAAAAAATAAATACAAATTCAAAACGCGAAAGCAGAGACCTCCGCTGATTATATTATATCAGCCGCACCCGGGTTTTTCAACTGTTTTTTCCGAAAATTTGCCGTCCTTTCCCCCCTGTACCAACTGGACAGGGGAAAGGATTTGTAGTATACTTATCTATAAGATATCTTCTCCCCGGGAGGTGTGGGTCAGACCATTATGAAGATCACCGTTATAGACGGCCAGGGCGGAAAGCTGGGTGCAATGCTCACCGCCGCCATCAAGGCCGAGTTTCCCGAAGCTTTCGTTGCCGCCGTGGGCACGAACGCCATCGCCACAAACGCAATGCTAAAAGCCGGAGCGGACTCTGCCGCCACGGGGGACAACCCCGCCGTTGTTGCCTGCCGCGATTCCAACGCGGTCCTTGGGCCCGTGGGGATCTCAATTGCCGACTCCCTCCACGGTGAGGTCACGCCCAAAATGGCCCTGGCCGTTGCCCGCTGTCCCGGGATACGGGTGCTTTTGCCGATCAACCGCTGCAGCACCTTTATCGCCTGTGAAAACTCCACACCCACGGAGTACATAAAAAACGCAATGGCAATTCTGAGGGCAAATCTGGAGAGCGCAAAATGAAAAGATCCGCCCGCCGACCCCTTGGGGTCACAAGACTTATCGCCCTTGGCTTTCTCGCCGTTATCGCCCTTGGCACGGTTTTGCTCATGCTCCCCTTTTCCGCAAAAAACGGTCAGGTGACGCCCTTTGCCAACGCCCTGTTCACAGCCTCAAGCGCCGCCTGCGTTACAGGTCTCACCGTTTACGACACCTTTTCCCACTGGTCGTTTTTCGGCCAGGCAGTTATAATCAGCCTTATCCAGATAGGCGGACTTGGTTTTGTGACCGTAATGGCTCTTTTCGCCCGGCTGCTCCGCCGTAAGGTCTCCCTTCGGGAAAGACTGCTCATCCAGCAAAGCGCCGGAGCGCTCACCGTGGGTGACGTTGGGTCGCTGGTGAAAAAGGTGATCCTCGCCACAGCCGCCTTCGAGGGGGCGGGAACGGTTTTGCTTGCGATCCGTCTCTGCCCGAAGCTGGGCTTTTTCCCCGGACTCTGGAGCGCTTTTTTCCATTCCGTTTCCGCATTCTGCAACGCCGGCTTCGACATTTTCGGCAGAACAGCTCCCGGCACCTCACTTATTTCCGTAAGCTCAGACCCGGTCATAATGCTTACGCTTTCCCTGCTGATAATCTTCGGCGGCATCGGCTTTCTCGTGTGGAGCGATCTTTTCCGCTGCAGGCTGAGCTTTAAAAGGCTTCGCCTTCACTCAAAGCTTGCACTTGTCACCACCGGCGCTCTGCTGATCTTCGGCTTCGTGTTTTTCACCGTGACCGAATGGAACGGCGCTTTTGCCGGGATGGGCTTTTTTGCAAAGCTTCTCCAGGGCTTTTTCTGCTCCGTTACCGTGCGCACCGCGGGATTTTTCACCCTTGATCTCACCGCACTCTCCGCGGCAAGCCTGCTGATAATGTGCGCGCTGATGTTCATCGGCGGAAGCCCCGGCTCCACCGCCGGAGGAACCAAAACCACCACCCACGCCGTGCTCTTTGCCTCGGTAATTGCCACCGTCCGCCGGAAAAACTCCGTAACCGCCCTTGGCCGCCGGATCTCCGAAGGCTCCGTCCGTCTGGCCGGTTCTGTGTGCACGGTATATATCGTTGCGATAATCCTGTTCACCTCGGCAATATCCCTTCTGGAATCCACCGACCTTATGACCGCGCTTTTCGAGGTCACCTCTGCCATGGGCACGGTGGGTCTGTCCCTTGGGCTGACCCCCACTCTCTGCGTTGCGTCGAAGCTGATCATTTCGTTTCTGATGTTCGCCGGAAGAGTCGGCGGACTCAGCCTTGCTCTTGTCATAACCGAAAAGCGCGACTCCGGTGCCGTTGAAAAGCCGGAGGAAAACGTTCTTATAGGCTAAAGCTATCAATATCACCTCAAAAGGAGGAATACTATGAAATCAATTCTCGTTATCGGCATGGGGCGCTTCGGCTACCGCCTTGCCAAGACCATGATGGAGCTGAAAAACGACGTTATGGCCGTTGACACCAACCGTGAGTTCATCGAAGACCACGCAGACGAATTCACCGACGCAAGAATAGCCGACTGCACCCGTGAAAGCGCACTTAAGGAGCTGGGCGTAGAGGATTTCGATATTTGCTACGTTTGCATCGGCTCGGACTTTCAGGCTTCTCTGCAGATAACAAGCATGCTCAAGGATCTGGGCGCTAAACGGGTGGTCAGCAAAGCGGGAAACGATTTCCACGCCAAATTCCTCCTTCGCAACGGCGCAGACGAGATCGTCTACCCCGAAATGGAAATGGCCGAAAAGCTCGCCTTCCGCCACAATACCCACAACGTCTTCGACTTTATCGAGCTCACCGACGAATACGGTGTTTTTGAAATATCCGCCCCGGAAAGCTGGAAGGGAAAGACCATACGCCAGCTGGACGTGCGAAACAAATACGGAGCGAATATTCTGGCTATAAAATACGAAAACGGCACGTTGAATCCCCTGCCCTCACCGGACTACGTATTTGAGGACAAGAGCCACATCGTCGTGGCCTGCACCAACGCCACCGTGAGAAAGCTTGCCGGAAAAGCCTGACACACCAAGGAGGATAAACGAAAATGTCACCCAACACCTACAGAGAAGAGACCGGAGACGGCAACGCCTATCGCTTTGAATACCTCGACGGACTTAAAGACCTGCTTGACAGAATGGACACCGAAGCCCTCCGCACCCGGGACGAATACGCAAAAAAGATACTCTCTGACCCCGAAAGCGCCAGATGGGATCTGAAAAATATGCTTGGCTGGCCCCTTAACGCCAAACCGAAGCCGATCCTCGGCACGAAGCTCATTCCCGTTTACGAAAACGAAGAGCAGAGCGTCTTCCGTATGCAGATCGAGGTCTTCGAGGGTGTCTGTTTCTACGGCATACTCACGCTGAAAAAGTCCGAAGAGCCCCTCCCCTTAGTCATCTGCCAGCACGGCGGCGACGGCGTTGCAGAGATGATCTCCGGATTTATCGACTCTTCAAACTACAACGACCTCGGGACCCGCATTTCTGCCCGGGGAGTTCACACCTTCTGCCCCCAGCTTCTGCTCTGGCACAAGGAGATCTTCTCCGGCGATAACCGCCGCAACGCCGTGGACGGACGTCTGCGCCAGCTGGGAGGGTCGGTTACCGCCTTTGAGGTATACTGCATTTCCAGATGCCTTGACTATTTTGAAACCCTGCCCTGTGTTAACGGTCATTTCGGCATGGCCGGACTTTCCTACGGCGGCTTTTACACCCTCATGACCGCCGCAGTCGAGCCCCGAATCCGCACCGCCCACGCCGCCTGCTTTTTCAACTCCCGGGCGGCCTACCCCAACGAGGACTGGTGCTTTGCCAACGCGGCCTACACCTTCTACGATGCAGAGCTTGGCGCACTGGTCTGTCCCCGCGCGCTCTGGATAGACATTGCAGACGAGGACTTCCTCTTCTCCCCCGACCCGGCGATCCCCGAGTACGAAAGGCTGAAGGCGTACTACGCCGCGGCGCCGGAAAAGCTTAAATTCCGGGTGTTCCACGGAACCCACGAATACCCCCACGACGAAGATCCCATAGATTTTCTTATTGCAAATCTCTGATCACAGATCAGACGTATAAAGGGAGGGCAAATACCGTGACCGACCGTCAGATACTCCGCGAGCTTGCAAAGCAGTACGCCGAATGCGCTCTCGACGGCAGAAGCGAAGAGAGAATAAAGCGCTACCGGGACATCAACGCCTTAAAGAAGGTGCGTCCGCCCGTGCTTGTATTTGAAGTGCCCTGGGGCGAATACGCAAACGAGCCGGAGATGCAGCTCAAATGCATTGACCCGGAAAACCGCAGAATTGAAGGAGATCTTCTCCGTCACCTGTTCCAGTTCCGCCATTTCCAGGGGGACTACGCCCTTCATGGCTACTGCCGTGTGAACGTTGCGGTGAGCGTAAGCGGAAACGGCCTTGAGTGCAGCGAAAACACAGCCCGGGTTGGAACCGGAACCGAGATCACCGCCCATATCTATCACGATACCATCCCCGACGCCGAGACCTTTCTGTCAAAGATAAAAACTCCCACCGTCACCCACGACACCGCCGAAACTCAGCGGAGGCTGGAATTCTCCCGTGATTTCTGGGACGGGATAATGCCGGTGAAAAAGGCCGGTGTTGGTCTGTATCTTGCCTCGTGGGATCAGATCCCCCGTTTCCACGGTGTTGAAAACTGCCTTATGGATCTCTACGACGACCCGGAATACGCCCATCTGCTTATCTCCCGGTTCACGGAAAACCATATTGCCGTTATGAAGCAGTACGAAGCGCTTAACGTGCTGGACACAGATCCCCTCTACCTCCATTGCACCCCCGCCGCAACCTACGACCTGCCGGTTTTGGACATGGACAGGGACGATATACGCCTTGAGCATATCTGGGCACGTGCCATGGCTCAGATATTTGCCTGCGTCTCCCCGGAGATGCACGAGGAGTTTGACCTGCAGTATACCCAAAAGCTCTTCGACCTCTGCGGCGCAAGCTACTACGGCTGCTGTGAGCCTCTTCACAACAAAATAGACAAGCTTCGCCGCTTCAAAAACCTGCGCCGTATCTCCATCACCGCATGGGCAAACGTGGACGAGGCCGCAGAAAAGATCGGTAGGGACTACGTTTTGTCCTACAAGCCAAATCCCGCCTTTGTGGCTTCTCCCGTGTTTGACCCCGAGCCCGTAAAGGCCGAGATCAAAGGTGTGCTCAAGGCCTGTATCCGCTACGGAACACCCTGCGAGTTCATTCTAAAGGACATAAGCACCACCGCCAACCGCCCGGAAAATCTGACCCGGTGGGTGGATACGGTGAACGGCGTTATAGACGAATATTTCCCCCGATAAACGAAAAAGCCTTACAGAGAGCATCTGTAAGGCTTTTTTTCAACCCATATTACTGCCGTTGAATTCACGCTCTTTTATAAATCCGATCAGCGCCTTTAAGCTGTTGGAAAGCCATTTGTTCTTATGGTAAACCAGCTGTTTCCATATATCGGCGTGAACGTCAGTCACATTTACCTTCACAAGCTTGCCCTCGGCAAGCTTTTTTCTCGTAACAAAGTCCGGCAAAAAGGATATTCCAATGCCCTTCTCCAGCATCGAAGAAATGATGTCCGTTCGCCCTATTTCGAGAATGGGTTCTATGGTTATGGAAAGCCTGCCCATAGCCTCGTCAAACACACGGCGGTAGCCCATTCCCTTCTCCGTGAGAATAAAGGGCAGTCCTGCAATGTCCTTTAAGCTGACAGGGCCGAGGCCGGCATAATCCGAGGCCGCGCCGGTAACAAAATGCATGGGCACGCGCTCCTCCGTTGCGATTATGTAATCGCTGTGGTATGCGTGGGTGTCCAGAGAGAGCATTAGGTCCGCCTCGTTTCTGTCCAGCATGCGGTACATATCCGTGGTATCAACGTTGGTAAACTTTATTGAAACCCCCGGAAAAAGAGTGTGGAATTCCTTGTAATTCCGGTTCAGCATATCCTCGCACACGGAGTCCGGCGCAACGATGTGCACGTGTCCCCCAAGCTCCGAGGGGCCGTTCAGACTCTGGTAAAACTCCTCCGTAGTTTCCCGGATATTTCTGGCGTACTCAAAAAGCTCCCGCCCCCGGTCGGTTATGCGGATGGTATGGTTTATGCGCTCGAAAAGAAGACATCCCAGCTCCTGCTCAAGCTGTTTTATCTGAAAGGACACGGTTGACTGAGAATAGGCCAGCACCTCTGCGGCCCTGGTGAAGCTGTTGAGCTCAGCCACGTGAACGAAGGTTATAAGATTTCTGATCTCCATTATTATATCCCCCTGCCGAATCTGCCATCGAATTTATTGATGGTGGATATCTAAAATTCAACTTTGACTAATGGCAGATTGTATTATATACTATGTGACGTAAAAAGGCAACCGCCCGATCAAGTAAAATTTCAAGGGAGAAACAAAAAAATGAAGCGTACAAAGAAGATCACAGCACTCATCCTTCTGATTGCAATGACAGCCATCATCGCCCTCACAGGCTCCGCCTGCGGCGACACAGGAACCTACACCGTCGGCATCTGCCAGCTCACCACCCACGTCGCTCTCGACGCCGCCACCGAAGGCTTCAAGCAGGCACTCATAGACGAGCTGGGCGAAGAAAACGTCACCTTCGACTACCAGAACGCCGCAGGCGACTCCAACACCTGCACCACCATCGCCAACAACTTCGTTTCCAAGAACGTTGACCTGATCATGGCAAACGCCACCGCCGCTCTTCAGGCTTCCGCTTCTGCCACCACCACTATCCCGATCCTCGGCACCTCCATCACCGAGTACGGCGTTGCCCTTAACATCGAAAACTTTACCGGCACCGTGGGCGGAAACATCTCCGGCACCTCCGACCTTGCTCCCCTCACCGAGCAGGCTCAAATGATCATCGACCTCTTCCCCGAAGCCAAGACCGTCGGCCTTCTCTACTGCTCTGCCGAACCCAACTCCGCCTACCAGGTCAAGGTCGTCCGCGAATACCTTGAGGGTAAGGGTCTGACCTGCCTCGACTTCTCCTTCTCTGACTCCAACGACGTTGCCGTTGTCACCGAAAAGGCCTCCACCGACAGCGACGTTATCTACATCCCCACCGACAACACCGCCGCTGACTGCACCGAGATCATCAACAACATCTGCCTGCCCAAGCAGGTTCCGATCTTCGCAGGCGAGGCCGGCATCTGCTCCGGCTGCGGCGTTTACACCCTCTCAATCAGCTACTACGAGATCGGCTACAAGACCGGCCTTATGGCGGCTCAGATCCTCACCGGTGAGGCAGACATTTCCCAAATGCCCATCGAATACGATCCCAACCCCGTCAAGAAGTACAACGCCGAAAACTGCTCCGCTCTCGGCCTTACCGCACCCTCTGACTACGTTGTCATCGAGTAATAAACAAGCTTAAATCAACTACTAACTTTCGGAAATCGGTGAATTATCAATGGGATTCATTAACGCTCTTCTGAGCCTGCTGAACGCACTTCCCGGTGCCGTTGCCCAGGGCATTATCTGGGGGATAATGGCCATCGGCGTATACGTCACCTACAAAATACTGGATATCGCAGACCTTACGGTCGACGGCTCCATCTGCACCGGTGCCTGTGTTTGTACAATGCTGGTCACAAACGGCGTTAGTGTATGGATAGCAATGCCCGCGGCGATCCTCGCGGGTATGCTCACCGGTCTTCTCACAGGCGTGTTCCACACCGTTCTGGGAATTCCGGCAATTCTCTCGGGCATTCTCACCCAGCTCATGCTCTGGTCCATCAACCTGAAGATCCTTGGAAGCAAGTCCAACCAGGGTCTCAGCGCCAGAACTTACAACGTTGCCATCACCCAGCTTGAGCGCTACAAGGCGATAATTATACTTCTCGTCTTCGTTGCCGCGCTCATCGGTCTGCTCTACTGGTTCTTCGGAACAGAGCTCGGCTGCTCGATACGCGCAACGGGCTGTAACCTGAACATGAGCCACGCCCAGGGCATAAACACCAATTTCACAAAGATTTTAGGTCTTGTTATCTCCAACGGCATCGTCGCCTTCTCCGGCGCTCTGCTCTGCCAGTATCAGGGCTTTGCAGATATCAACATGGGCCGCGGCGCCATCGTTATCGGTCTTGCCGCCGTTATCATCGGCGAGGCGCTTTTCGGAAAGTTTACCCACAACTTTGCAGTTAAACTTCTCTGCGTTATCGGCGGCGGTATTATATACTACATAGTATATCAGACCGTTATCTGGATCGGTCTGGACACCGACCTTCTCAAGATGCTCTCCGCGCTTGTGGTTGCAATTTTCCTTGCCGTGCCCACTCTGAAAGCAAAGCTCTCATCAAACCGGAAAAAGAACGGAGGTAACTGACCGTGCTTCAGCTTGAAAACCTGTCAAAAACCTTCAATGCGGGAACCGTCAACGCAAAGCTTGCGCTGAACGACCTGTCCCTCACCCTCAATAACGGCGATTTTGTCACCATAATCGGCGGCAACGGTGCGGGCAAAAGCACCATGCTCAACGCCATTGCCGGGGCATGGAAGCCGGACTCCGGCAGGATCATAATCGATGGTGAGGATATAACCAACATTCCCGAACACAAGAGAGCAAAATTCCTCGGCCGGGTATTTCAGGATCCCATGATGGGCACAGCCTCGAACATGTGGGTTGAAGAAAACCTTGCCATCGCCCGTCGCCGGGGACAAAAGCACACACTCCGCTGGGCGATCACCTCTGCTGAGCGAAACGAGTACCGCGAGCTGTTAAAGCCCCTCGGTCTGGGTCTTGAGGACCGGCTCACAACAAAAATGGGTCTGCTCTCCGGTGGTCAGCGCCAGGCTATAACTCTGCTGATGGCCACCATGGGAAAGCCAAAGCTCCTGCTTTTGGACGAGCACACCGCCGCTCTTGACCCCAAGACCGCCGCGACCGTCCTCGGTCTCACAGACAAGCTCATCAGCGAAGGCGGACTCACCGCGCTTATGGTCACCCACAACATGAAGGACGCCATTGCCCACGGAAACCGCCTTATCATGATGAACGCCGGAAAGATAATTTTCGACGTAAGCGGAGAGGCCAAGAAAAAGCTCACCGTGGAAGATCTTCTCTCACACTTTGCCGCCGCCAGCGGCACGGAGTTTGCCTCGGACAGAGCGCTTCTCGGATAAAGCCGATCCTCCTCCCCCCTTCCCCCTTGTCTAAAAGGGGGAAGGGGGGATACCGTAAATCTACCGCATGTGCCCCCCTTGTCTAAAGGGGGGAAGGGGGGATACTGTAAATCTACCGCATGCGCCCCCCTTGTCTAAAGGGGGGAAGGGGGGATACTGTAAATCTACCTCTATTCCCAAATATATGCGAAGACCCCTCGGCACAAACTGCAGTGCCGAGGGGTCTTTTCCGGTTTGGATCATTCGGGCATGACCATAACGCCGTCTTCTTTCTGATAGACACGTACGTAATCGATAATATACTCACTCTCGGTATCAAGGGCAATACCTTCAGAACTGAAAGCGTGCTCAAGGGAAAGGATGACTTCCTCATCGACCAGGGAGACTCCGTCACCCCAGCTTGTCTCAAAATACATCTTACCGTCGCAGAAGAAACGGTAGACCTTATCCGTCCACTCAAGAGCGTAGGTGTGATATGCAGTGAAGCAATCGGGAATGTTCAATCTGACAACCGGGGGATGATCCGTTGGATCTCCGAGAAGCGGTGGGTCCTTCATTCCCTTGACGTGGATATTGCTCTCTATGCCGGGCATACCGCCAAAGTTCTCAAGGGCTTCAACAACGTCTATCTCCGCCCCGCCGGGACCGCCCTGTGAAAATTCTGCCTCGTACGGATGCCGTGCCTGTACCCAGAACGCGCTCCAGAACGGGTTGATATCCGGCCCGCGTCGAACGTTTTTATTGCAGATACAGCGCACTTCAAAATAACCGCGTATAAACCGCGGAATCGCTCCCACCCAGCCGGAATACCAGCCGGGGCCAAACTCACCGTCGAAATACTTCTGACGGATAACCAGATTTCCGTTTTCAACGCTCACCTGACTGTCTGCATTGTAACCGCAGCGTCTTTTGCCGCTGCGGCGGCAGCGCCATTTTGTTGTGTCCAGGGAATCACCGTTAAAATCATCCTCAAAAACCAGCTTATATCCTTCGGGTACCATAACTAAAACCTCACAGAGAAAATATAAACAAGATACCCCGCCGGAGAAAGACGTTTTCTGCGGCAGGGATTTTGTCAGTTTATTCGCGTATGGCCATAATATCGGATTCTTTCTGATAGACGCGGACGTAGTCCACGATGAACTCAGAGGCTTTATCCTTGGGCTGAACACAGGAAGACGGAAGCTCGATAGAAACGATAAGGTCCTCGACGACCCGGGAAACACCGTCGCCCCAGTCGGTCTCGCAGTAGAGCTTACCGTCGAAATAGAAGCGGTATACCTCGTCCGTCCATTCAAGGGCGTAGGTGTGGTATGCGGTGCAGCAGTCGGGAACGTTCAGACGTACCACGGGCATATGATCCGTACCGTCACCCTCAGGGTGGGGACGGGTCATGCCGGCAACGTGAATATTGGACTCAACGCCGATCTGCCCTCCCATGTTTTCAGTGCACTCGATAATATCGATCTCCGCTCCGCCGGGGCCGCCGAGGGAAAGCTCAGGCTCGTAGGGGTGATCGGCCTGCAGCCAGAAGGCGCTCCAGAAGTCGCCGTTTCTATGGTGTTCGTTGCAGATACAGCGGATCTCGAAGTAGCCCCGGCAGAATCTGGGATTTGCCTTTATCATTCCGCCGTACCAGCCCTCACCGAATTCGCCTTCGCAGTATTTCTGGCTGAGAATAAGGTTTCCGTTTTCAACCCTGACACGGTCGGGAGAGTTATAGCCACAGCGGCGCGGGCCGGTGGCGCGGTAGCTCCATTTTGTAAGGTCAAGCGTATCGCCGTTAAAATCGTCTTCAAAAACAAGCTTGTAGCCTTCGGGTATCATTTTATCTTCAGCTCCTTATAATATCTGTCATCTGCCCGTATAGGGGGCACGGTTTGAGTTTACCACACTAAAGCCCGGCTGTCAAGAAAAAACCTTTAACATCCCGAAGTATTTTCACAGGGCGATCTCAACGGGAGAATCCGTCACCATAGACTCCGGAGTGACAAGGCAGTCATAGGCGAGTATCTTCACTCCCGAAGCGCTGACCCTTCGAAGGGCATCTCCAAACTCCCGGTGGGTTTCGTCGTTAGGGCGGAAAAGGCTTATCTCCTTCATCTGGATAACGAAGAGAACGTAGGCCTCAAATCCTGAGGCGAGAGCTTTTTCAAGACCGTAAAGGTGCTTGACTCCCCTTTCCGTTGGCGCATCCGGAAAAGAGGCAACTCCCCCGTGCTCCAACGTCACACCCTTTACCTCGATGAACGCCTGCCTTTCCCCGTCCCGAACAAACAGGTCAAACCGCGAATCACCGAAGGTGACCTCACTTTTGACCTCCGCTTCTGCAGAAAACAGGCCTCCGGATTTCACCCATTCAAAAGCGGCCTTATTCGGAGCCTGGGAGTCCATGTTCACAAGAAGTGGTTCTTTCCCGTCCCGAAGCTTTTCCACCGCCACAAGGTCACAGGGAAGCTTTCTTGCCGGATTTGAAGACCGTGTCAGATAGACCCTGCACCCCGGAACGAGAAGCTCACGGCACCTGCCCGTGTTTTTAACGTGGACCTCCTCCTCTGCCCCGTTTATCAGCACCTTCGCAACGAATCGGTTCGGCCGGGAAAGGAAGGTTGCGGGAATTATGTTTGGATAGCGCATTTTATCCTCCGCCTTTCTGAACACAGGTATTATAACAAAAGAAAACAAAGTTTTCAATACGCCGCCGAAAACCGACCTTAAGCACCCATTTGACAACTGAGCGCATATGTGCTATAATTCAACTGACCCAAATATCTGGGGGCGTACCGGTTTCGACGGGGACGTTGAGCATCGGTAAGCGGGCAGAGGTGCGGGACCTCTTTAAAATCCGCAACTTGTTATAAATTAAATAACAACGATTACGCACTCGCTGCCTAAATAATGGCGGCCGTCCTCCCCGGAAGTACCGCACTCCGGGATAGGGCGTCATATTTTGCGGTGAACGCGTCAGGGTAAGCTTTGCCCCTGTCTGTGTATCATGAAGCTACCGACTCCGTAAGGCTGTAGGCCGCCGTGCGGAGGGGGGAATCCTAAAAGACCAACTGCGCCCGGAGAAAGCTTGTGGGAGATGTTTTCGGACACGGGTTCGACTCCCGTCGCCTCCATAGAAAAAAGCCATTCACTTAAAGTGAATGGCTTTTTTCAACTAAATCCGTCCTTGCGGACGGGATAAATCCACCTGCGGTGGATGAAATCACTTCGTGATGAAATCCGACTTCGTCGGGAGATAAGGACGGATTTAATTTCATCTGCGTTTGCAGATTTCATCCGTACAAAGTGAGGATTTCATCTGCGTTTGCACGATTTCATTGTTTGTCTACCCGACAAAGGAGGGTTCTTTTCAGCCGGATCCGTCCTTGCGGAAGAGTGAAATATTAATCACTAAATGGCAAACCGAGGTGGTTTACTTGATTTTGAACGTGCTGTATGATAATATATAAATATACCACCCAAAAGAGGTAGAGTCTATGTTCGATACCATTGTAAGGGCAACAAATGAACACGGCATTCTCAACGGTCAGGGACGATGGAAGCATCCCGATGGGCGAATATTCGAAGGAGAATGGCAAAACGGTATTCCCCATGGTGAGATGACGGAAATTCACCCCGACGGAACAACACTTCGTGCCAGATACGTCCACGGAGTGCTTAACGGACATATGATACTGAAACAGGCAAACGGCTTCAGTTTAGAGGGAGAATGCAGCAACGGCAAGCTTAACGGCCCGGGAATAGCCTGCTGGCCGAACGGATGTACCTATGACGGCAACTATTCCGACGGACTGCGCTCCGGTTTGGGTTCTATGCGCTATCCGGACGGTTCCGTCTACGATGGCTACTGGTATAAAGATATACGCAGCGGAAAGGGAACATTAACCTTCTCTGACGGAACCTGCTACCAGGGCACGTTTCAGGACGACCTGCAAAGCGGTCACGGCACTCTGACTTACAGTGACGACTGCACTTATGAAGGTGAATTTTTTTCCGGGCAAAAGTCCGGACAGGGGATTTTTAGTTGGCCGGATCGTTCCCGCTATGAGGGAAGTTTTGATAATGACGTGCGCTCCGGATACGGAATTCTTACAGGAGCACGGGGTGAGCGATACGAAGGCCAGTGGAAACACGACTTGAAGTGGGGTCACGGCCGCCAACTATGGCACGACTATTCCACCTACGACGGGCAATGGCGTAAAGGATTTATCCATGGCTGGGGAACGACTACGTGGCCTAACGGAGAATCCTACACGGGGTACCGCTATAAAGACAAATTCACCGGTTGGGGTACGTATATTGACAACGCCGGTAAACGGTACAGGGGGCTTTGGTCAAACGGCCGTCTGTTGCTTAGCAAAAAAGTCCCCAGCCCCGGTAGTCAGTTTTATTATACAGGACAGGGAAAAAGGGAATATATCACCTACCGCTATGAGGGCGGTTTTCTCAACGGGAATTGGGACGGCTACGGCGTAGTGGACTATGACGACGGTGAGCATTATGAGGGTGAATGGAAAAATGATCTGCGCCATGGCTATGGCATAATGACCAAGCCAAACGGTTACCGTTACGAAGGACAATGGAAATTCGGAAAGCGCCACGGCAACGGCAGCTATACAAGCCCGGAGCACGATTTCAAAGGCGAATTTGTTGCCGATAAACGCCATGGCCATGCAGTTACCCGCTATATAAACGGCAACATATATGAAGGGGAGTATAAAAACGGCGAGCGGCACGGCAGTTGTGTTTACACCTTTGCCAACGGCACCCGTTTGATCTGCACTTATGAAAACGGAGAAGTCGTTGGCCAGGGCGAAAAGTACTTTTCCGACGGCGGTGTTTATAAAGGAGACCTGAGTCGTGACGGACGTCCCCATGGCAAGGGCGTGTGGGAACTGCCGGACGGCAGCCGATACGAAGGTGAACACAGAATGGGTTTTCGCCACGGCAAAGGCGTTCTGATTTTGCCTGACGGCACCCGCCAGGAGGGTCGGTTTGAAAAAGATAATTTTATCTGCCCGGAAGACGAATTTCGCTCCGATGAAAGCGCCGACGCTTCTCAGAATGTTAAATAATCAGTCAATCAAGCATGAAAGGTGGAACCGTTTTTGAAAAAGAAGATCTCTTATATCTCTTGTATCGGAATTGCAGTTTCACTGGTGATCTGTGCAATTCTGTATTTCAGGCCTTTACCCTTGTCAGGCTTTACAGACAAAAACTCAAAAATACACCTAACGCTGATTGAGGACAATATTGATAACGGAGTGCTGTATTCCGATTCCACCGAATACCCCGATATCACAGAGGAACAGCATGAGGAAATACTGTCCGTACTGGATGAATACTCCTGCCACAGAACCTTTGGCACACTGTTTTCAAACGGCATAATGCACGGACTTGGAAACAGAGTTCTCTACATTGCCAACGGCCAGATCATAACCGTGACTGAAAGCGGCAAGCTCAGTATCAACAGCAAGACTTACCGCATAAACAACGCAGATCAGCTTATCGGGCAAATACTGGAAATTTTGGAATAATCGAAATACCGATTCACCAAAAAGCGTCTTTTGTCAACGGGACAAAAGACGCTTTTTAGTGTAACGTAAATATCGGGTAAAAGTCATATATAACCGCAGTAGTAAGCGGATTTATTCTTTGTCATCTGATTTCATCGCGCTTTCAAATCTGACCTTTCTCATGCGGTATATCATAGCATATAGCTCGTTTTTTCTCGGAAGGTCAAGAAATCTTTCACAGGTGGTAAAAAACGAAGAATAGACCGTATCAAGCCCATCTGTTTCGATCATACGATAGATCTCCTCAATTTTTCTTCGAAGGTCTATAATTCCCTCCGTGTTTTTAACCTCCAGATATCTCAACATAAATCCAAGCGCATCAAGCTGACGGGGCGAGACGATATCGTGCAGACCGCGAACGTCAATCATCTCGTCTCCGATAACGACAAATCCCATGTCCGAAACCTGCAGTCTTTCCGTACCGCTTCCGGTCGGATAGGATGAAAAACCCGCCGAGTTAAGGCATCGGTTCTGCTCCCATACCGCGATTTCGGGAAGCTCACCGTTATAGCATACGCCGCATAATTCACGTGAGCGCTCCGTTACGTCCTGTATGAAATAATCCTCCATCATGTACACCCGGTCTGCAACGGAAAGATATTCGCCGCTTCCGCCAATAACCAGTACAGTTGAAACCCCACGTGAACAATACAGTTCTTTCACCCTGTCTGTAAACGGGGTTATGGGTTCTTTTTCGATGAGCGCCTTCATTATCCTGTCCCTTATCATAAAGTTCGTCGCACTTTTGTCCTCGTCGATAAGCAAAAGCTTCGCACCGGTTTCCACTGCCTCCATAATATTTGCCGCCTGAGAGGTTGACCCGGATGCGTGTTCTGTTGAAAAATCCCCGGAATCTCCCCCGGGTAGCCATTTGATGAACGGGGATATATTGACGTGCCTTACGCTTCTTCCGTCTTCTGCAGATATTGTAACGGCACTTTCGTCGGTAATGCAAAGCTCTCTCCCGTCGCCGGATACGTGGTCGTAAACTCCGGAAGATATAGCATCCAGCAAAGTGGACTTTCCCGAATAGCCGCCTCCGGTTATAATGGTAACTCCCCTCTTAACTCCCATTCCTTTGATTCCGCATACTTCTATCTCATCTTCCGGGGTGGAGGTAAACGGAACGGCGTTCTCCATGGGACTGTTCCCATCGTTTGTCCGCGGCAATATACTTCCGTTTGCGATAAAGGCGCAATACTCTCCGTTTTTCAGCCAAAGACGGATTTGCTTTTGCTTCTCCGCAAGTTCTGTTACCCCGGCAAGAGCAGTTCTGTCAAAGTCCGCAACAAAGCCTTCCACAGCTCCCGGAAGCTCATCACACAGCATTTTACAGGCCTTGCGAAGCTTTCCTGCAGGTAACTGAACGAGAATTCTGAAGCACAGACAAACACAGGGTTCCCTCGATACGCCGTCGTTATAAAGCGTTACAGAATCGCGGGCTCCATTACAGTAATCCTTTTGCGGACGAACGGCAAAATATGCCGAGTTGCGGCATATCACCTCACCACCGGGATGTGGGATATAGTATTTCCCGTTTTCGGCATCGTTTCGGCTCCGGTTGGAAAGCCGTTCATTAAGCCCGTCAAGTAAGACGCCAAAACCCCTAAGACAGTGATCGGCAACGGCTTTTTCCACCCACTTTTCCGGGGGCTTCTCTGCGATGAGCTTCCAGGGAATGGCAATAACCACAGTAGGTCTGCTCTTTGCCTGCCTGTTTGTGGCGGTTATCTCATACCCAACTTCTCCGCTGTAATACACCGGACTGTAGTCCGTATACGGTTCTTCCCCCGGATAAGCAGGGTCATAGACACTCATGCTCCCCTCATACATTTCAGTATACGTCGAGGTGTTGGCTTCCATGTTCAACAGCTTGTACTTTAATCTTTTCAAGATGATCGGTCTCCTTAATAATCTCCTTATTTTCCGTTAAACTCATATTCGAATGCCTTCCACGAAAAACAAAAAGCACCCCTCTGGGGTGCAGTTGCGATCACTCTGTAAAAGAAAAAACACACCCGGGATCGGATGTGTTTTTTATAGCAAAGCTTCAGGAAAAGAAAAGCAATGAACACGACATCCGATAAATATAAGTTGTTGTCATATTCATCACCTCACAGGGTAGATTTGATCACGAGGGAATTATATCACATTTTTCCCAGTCAGTAAAGCAAAAGTGCGGTATTTTCGTTTAACCGTTAGTTGATTTGCGCGATCTCCTCACCAGTCTTTATATGCCGGCACCTGACAAAGCCGATATCCCAGCGCTTTGCAGCAAACGTTATTGAGTATCTCCGGACAGAATTGTTTCCATCGTTTCCCCTCATCATTACACTGCTTGTGTTTACGCCTGTATCTCAATTTCCGAGCCCGTCAGCTTTTTTCTGACGATGAGCTTTTTATCTATCCTGTCCTTCAGCTCCGAAACGTGGGAAATAACGCCCACAAGGCGCTTTCCGTCTGCCAAAGACGTCAGAAGCGAGATCGCCTGGCGGAGTGTGTTCTCGTCCAGAGAGCCAAAGCCCTCGTCGATAAACATGGAATCCAGCCTTACTCCGCCGCTTTGTGCCTGGGCAACGTCGGAAAGACCCAGCGCAAGCGCCATGGAAGCCATGAACGACTCTCCCCCGGACAGGGTGGAAACGTCCCGCCATGCTCCGGTGCTCCGGTCAAGAACCTCAAGGTCAAGACCGGACTGGGAACGGTGATCCCTTGCCTCGGGCTTTATCCTCAGAGTAAACGCTCCGTCCGTCATCGCCGTAAGGCGTTTGTTTGCGGCGGAGATCACCTGCTTGAAATAGAACTGCTGAACGTAGGTCTCGAAAGAGAGCTTCATTTTTCCAAAGTCCTGTCCTGAGACAGCGCGGTATGTCTCGTTGACCACAGCCCACTTATCCGATAGCTTTTCTTCCTGCAGGGCAAGCTTTTCCATGGTCCTGACCGCACCGGCGTTGTTCTCCCGGCGTATATATAGCTCGCGGACAGCTCTGTCAAGACCGTTCCATTTTGCAGTCACCTCGGCGTGGGCGGCATTCACAAGGGAAATATCCACAGGTTTTTTCCCTTCAAGCCTGCTTTCAAGTTCCGCGCACCGGTCTGACGCGGAACGCAGCTTTTCCCCGTGGTCACGAACGGCTTTTTCCGCCTTTTGCATATCGTTCCTGGTCATAACGGCTTCCCTGTAGGCGTCAAACGACTCAAAGCCGTTTCTGCCAAGACTTTCGGCAAACCCGGCTTTCTTGCGCTCAAGCTCGCTTTCGTCAGAGGCAAGGCTTTTTTCCGTAAGCTTAAGGGCTGTTAAGGCGCTTCTTGCTCCGCCCTCCGCATTTCTGAGAGCATCCTCGGCACGGCGGCGGTCTTCCTTCAGCTTTGAGGCTTGGCGCGAGAGCGCATCTGCCTCGGCGGCAAGCAAAACCGGATCGTCGTTTTTTGAAAGTCCGGCTTCAACCAGCCGTTTTTCTGCTGAAGCCGCCGAAAGCCGTGCCTTATCAAGGGCAGACTGCGCCTCTTTAAGTGCGTCGTCTGCGCTGTTTCTTGCAAGCTCAGCAGAGTCAAGCTCTTCTCTGGCGGCGTATTCTCCGGTTATCTGCGCCGGAGAGGGGTGTTCTTTTGAACCGCAGACAGGACATGGCTGACCGTTTTTCAGCTCAAGAGCCAGCATTCCGCACTGGGCGCTGTAAAAAGCCTCTTTAATACGGGCGTATTCCCTGTCTGCCTCAAGGCTTATCTTCGCGGCATTGCCGACCTTTTTCTCTTCGGCGGATAGCGTCTTCTGCCATTTGCCCCATTCCTTCAAAACGGGAATATTGTTTCTGATATCTCTCTCCCGGGTCAAAAGGGCTTCAAGCTGACCCATTGCCTCCTCTGCGGCAGAAAAATCAAGCTTTGCCTTTTCAAGAACCAGCTTTGCCCGTTCCTCCTTTGCCCGCAAAGAATCAAGCTCGGTCTTTTCCCCAAAGACCCGGTTTTCAAGCCCGGTGATACTCTCCTCCTCGGGACGAAGCTTTTCTGCCATCCTTGCAAAAGCCAGCCGACGGTCAAGCACCTCTATCCGCCCGGCATCATCCGCAAGAGCCCCAAGCTCAGCTTTTGTGGCGGCAAGCTTTTCAAACTCCCGGTTCAGATCCTCTGCCCGGGTCTTTTCCGCCAGTATTTCGTCACGCTTTTTACCTGCAGACTCAAGCCCGTCCTTCAGGCATGAAAGCCGGGCTTTTTGATATTCCTCCAGCTCTCTTACAAGGGGAAGGGCATCACGGAGGGAATACACGTCCGAAAGCGCGGCCTGCAGGGAGTCTGCCTTTTCAAAGCCATCTTCAAGGCGCACCTTTTCCATTGCGGAAAGTATCTCTCCGGAAAGTCTTTGACGTTCTGCCTCACAGGCGGAGTTTTTCTCCTTCAGCCTCTGCTGAAGGTCGGCGTAGAGCCCGGTGTTGAATATCTTCTGGAAAAGGGCCTTTCGCTCCTCGCTTTTGGCGTTCAGAATACGAAGAAAATCTCCCTGAGCTATCATAACGGTGTTTGCAAACTGGTTCCGATTAAGTCCTATCAGCCCGTAAACACAGGAGTTTACAGCCTCCACCCCGGAGAGCGCCTCGCCGGAGTCAAGATTTTCAAGCTCAGCTTCGGCGGCGCGTTTTGCAAGCCCCTCTCCTCTCAGCTTTGCGGTGGTCTGCTCGGGACACCGTTTAACCCGGTAGCTTTTTCCCCGATGGGAGAAAACGTACTCAACGAAGGTAATATCTGCCGGAGAGGCAAAATCCGAGCGAAAGGATTTTGAATGCCGCCTTGAGGAGCCTCCGCTGGCCTCGCCGTAAAGGGCGAAGCTGATCGCATCGAAAACGGTGGTCTTTCCGGCGCCGGTGTCTCCGGTGATGAGAAATATCCCGTCAGAGCCCAGAAGAGAAAAGTCTATCTCTGTCCGGCCGGAATAAGGGCCGAAGGCGTTCATAACCAGTTTAATCGGCTTCACGGGCATTTTCCTCCATTTCCTCGAGTATTTCGGTGATCAGGTCTATATGAGCTCCATCCGGCTCGGTTCCTCCGGTCTGGGTATAGAAAAAATCACGGAAAAGCTGTGTCACGGTCTTGTTTTCAACACTTTCACAGTATTCTTCCCCGTCCCCCTCCCGGGTCTTGGAGTTTGAAACGGAGTATTCCATGGTATTGGGAAACACCGTGGATACCGTCACCTTTGCATCGGGCGCAACAAATTCGTCCGTTACCGTAACGCGGACGTAATCCTCGCTGTAGGGCATGGCAAGTATATCGCACAGTCCGCCTCTGACCTCCCGCATCTCATGCAAGGGTTCAAGGGGGATCCGTTTTACAGAGACCTCGCCCTTTTTACCCAGATCCGCGATCACAACGCTCTTTTTGCCCTTAACTTCGGAGAAAGAATATTTCAGGGGCGACCCGGCGTAGACGGTGTTTTCTCTGCCGACCTTCTGGGGCTTATGGATATGCCCAAGGGCAACGTAATCAAACCCGGCAAAAAGCGCGGCATCTATGCTGTCCAGACCGCCCACAGCCAGCTCTTCTGAGTCGGAAAGCTCAGCCCCGATGATATACTGATGGGCCAGCAGAACGCATCTCCGGGTATAGTCCACCCCTGAGGCTGAGAGTATCTTTTCGGTCATCTGCTGATAGGTGGCAAGTCCCTCCTCCGGGAAATATTTCCGCATATGTAAGGGCTTTGTGAAGGGGAAGAGATATACGTCCACCTCACCGTATTCGTCTTCAAGGGTGATACGCTGGAGTCTGCCTTCGAACTTTTCGCTGACGTACACTCCCGAGGGGCGCAGAAGGGACGAAAAATAGGATATACGCCGGTCGGAATCGTGGTTTCCGCTTATAACGAAGACCTTTTTGCCCATGGACACAAGCTCTGTCACAAAGCCGTTGAAGGCCTCCATTGCGCCGCTGTCAGGCGAAGCCTTTTGATAGACGTCGCCGGAGATCAGAACGGAATCCACACGTTCCGTCCTAGCGATCGAGGCGATCTGGGAGAGGATATGCTTCTGATCCTCCAAAAGATAAATATCGTTCAGCCGCTTCCCAAGATGAAGATCCGCAGTGTGCAAAAATCTCATACGTCCCCGGCACCGTCCTTTCAGCAAAAACTGTTTACGTTTATTATACCTTACACCGCGCTGAATTTCAACACGGGAAAGAAAATGACCAAAGAAAGGCGGGCCCTTCACAATTGATTTCCCAGGGAGATTGTGGTAAAATTATTTCCCGTAACGAACATTTACTAAGGAGTATTTCATGTTCTCCATTCTGATCGCGCTTATCTATATCTCGTTTATCAGCCTTGGCCTTCCGGACTCGCTCCTTGGCTCTGCCTGGCCGGTCATGCGCCTTGACTTCGGAGCGGAGATCCCCCTTGCGGGCGCAATTTCAATGACCATCTCCGGCGGCACTATAATCTCAAGCCTTCTCTCTGACAGGCTCACCCGAAAGCTTGGCCCGGGACTTGTCAACGCCGCAAGCGTCGGCCTTACCGCTTTGGCACTGCTTGGTTTTTCGTTTTCCTCGAAGGTCTGGATGCTGTTTCTCTGGGCGATACCCTATGGGCTTGGTGCCGGCGCAGTTGACGCGGCGCTGAACAATTTCGCGGCAATTCACTGCTCTTCCCGGCAGATGAGCTGGCTTCACTGCTTTTGGGGTGTTGGGGCATCCATCAGCCCCTATATCATGAGCTTCAGCCTCTCCGGCCAGCGCGGCTGGTCCGGCGGATATTTTGCCGTTTCCATGATCCAGTTTACCCTCTGCGTTATTCTGTTTGCAACTCTTCCCATATGGAAAAAGGCTGTTCCCGCCAAAGCAGCAGCGGCCTCTTCAACAGCAAAGCCCGTGGGAATAAGAGCGGCTCTCAAAATACCCGGTGTACCCTTCGTTCTGTTCTCGTTTTTTGCCTACTGCGCCCTTGAGGCCGTTGCCGGGCTTTGGGCAAGCACCTATCTCGCGGAATACCGGGGCGTGCCCGGCGAGACAGCCGCAATGTTCGGTTCGCTATTCTACCTTGGCATAACCTTTGGCAGGTTCGTAAACGGCTTTATTGCCGACCGCTACGGCGACAGAAAAATGATCCGCATCGGCGGTATTGCCATCTGCATCGGCCTTGTGATGATAATGCTCCCGCTGAAAACGGACGTACTTGCCCTTGCCGGACTGATGGTTATCGGCATCGGCGGCGCGCCCATCTACCCCTGCATTATCCACTCCACCCCCGACAATTTCGGCGCGGAAAACTCCCAGGCCATTGTTGGTATTCAAATGGCCTGCGCCTACTCGGGAAGCTCGCTTATGCCTCCCCTTTTCGGCATTCTTGCCCGCCACATTTCCGCCGGGCTCTACCCCTGGTTTATGGCAATATTCATCGTTCTCATGCTCGTTTCAACCGAGACCCTTAACCGAAGAAAAAAAATCGGCAAATGATCTCCCAAGGAGGAAAATACATTGGCAAACTTTCACCTTTCGGAATACAAGCTCCGCACTTCGGACTTTGACAGCCGCAGAAGACTTCAGCCCGCATCCATCCTCGACTTTTTTCAGGACGTTGCCGGAGAGCACGCCGACGAGATCGGCGTGGGCAGGAAAGACGTTCTTGCTCAGAATCTCGTCTGGGTGGTAGTGAAGGTGAGATATCAGATCCTTCGGGACATTCCCATCTACGCAAACGTCCGGGTTCGCACCTGGCCGCTGGAGTCAAACCGGGCGATCTTCCGCCGGGAATACGTCATCGAAAACGAAGCCGGAGAGGAATGCGTTCTGGGTTCGTCGGAATGGGTGCTTATGCACGTTGAAAAACGCCGCATCGTTCCGGCCAGAGGTATGATAAAGCTCTCCGACGGCTTTCTCACCCGCACGGTATTTACCGAAAACGCCCCCCGTATTCCGGACGTTGCACAGCCGGACAAAACTCTTTGCATAGTCCCCCGCGCCTCCCAGATAGACGTGAACGGCCACGTTAACAACACAAAATACGCAAACTTCGTGCTTGACGCCGCAGATCTGGATGACAGCGAGATAATCGACACCTTTGCAATAGAGTACCACAGGGAGATAAGAAAAGACTCCCCCGTCACCGTCCAGGTCATGCGCACCCCGGGACAGATCACCGTAAAGGGCGTTTCCGAAAGCGGAGAAAAGATGTTCTCCGCGATGATAACGCTGAAAGCATGATATAACCCCCTGCCGGAATTCCGGCAGGGGGTCTTCATGTCACAGCTTTATCTCTTTAATTAACTCAAGCTGTCCCGGGGCCATCCACAGGTTAACGCTGGCGCCTTTTTTGCCTAAGGCGCCAACGGCGTCGTTATATCCGCCGCATCTGACCGGCCTGCCGCCCCACGTGAGCTTTTCTGCGCCGATGCCGGACGCAAAGGTGAGACGGGCTTCAACGTTTTTATCCCTTGACAGGTTCACAACGGCGCGGTAACGGTTGCCTTCTGCGTCAGTAAAGGTGGAGATGAGCATGTTTTCGTTTTTGCCGTTTTCGGCTTCCAGCAAGGTTTCGTCGGCCTTGAAAAGTCCGATACCGCCGTAGCCCTTGAGAGTGAAGGCGCTGTCAATGCAGTTCATTTCCAGCAGGGCTGAGCCAAATTTGTCAAGGAAGATGCGGTTCTCCTCGGAGAGCCATTCAAAGGTCGAAGTGCGCTCTTTGAAATGGTTTATGGGGAAATTTCGGTAGTTGTCTCCGCAGTTAAGTCCGGCAACGTAGAACCATGTGAGGGATTTTGCACCCAGGGCCGCCGCGGTGGAGATCTGCCAGCGGAAGGCGTTCTGGTCGGGACAGGCATAGTCGTAGTGTCCGCTGGAGAGAAGTGTTGAGCAATAGGGAATTCCGTTGCGAAGGGAGCAATCCCGCATTTCACGGAGATTGTTGAAATAGACGTCGTAGCCGCTGTCCCCCTGCCACATCTGCGTGTAGCAATCGTAGCCTATCTGAGCAAGGTTCCCCTCTTTAACCGCGCGGTCAAGGTACGGTGCGTACTCCTCCGAGCCGATACGGGGGCCTATCCAGTCAAACCATGGCAGAAGATTCAAAAACGGAACAAGCTCCGGCGCCATTTCACGCTGGATCCTTGCAACGGCAAAGAAATTTGCCGCATCGGGAGCGTCGGGCTCGTCACCGACGTAAAAGCCGGAGACCGCAGGGTGGGAACCGAAGCGCTCAAGGGCAAGGCTGAAACGGGCTCTGTAAGCCTCCTCGTCCAGCTTGGTTCCTGCATGGGCACAAACGCTTGAGTCAAAGAGAACAACGGAGTCGCCAAGTTCCCAAAACTCGTCAAGAAGCTTTATCATGCGTTCCGGATCGGATCTCGGCCCGAAGATGGGAGTCAGCGGACAGGTAAGGCCAAGATCGTGGTAGTCCTTTGCAAGAGTGGGCCAGGCGCTTTCAAGGGGAAAATACGTCCAGCATCCCATGGGAAACTTTTTCATTTGTCATCCGTCCTTTCAAAACTGCATTCGTATATTCCGGTAACAGCGGGCGGAAGCTCAAGGGCGTAACGGTGATAGAGATAGAGCGGAATTGCGGACCAGCCGTGGCAAAGGCTTCCGGCGTTGCCGAAAGCAGGGGCGCCGTCGATGGTCTCAAAGAAGGTCGTTGCCCCACGGTAGAGCATTGAGCCCCATTTGTCTGCGATATCCGAGAAAACGTATCTGCCGTACCGCGCCGGATCGGTGAGAAGCGCTTCGTATTTGAAAATACTGTGGCTTAGGGTTACGGGAATGAGCATATCCTCACCCAGCGCAAAGAGCACTGAGGCTTTTCGCTCTCCCGTCGCGGCTCCGCAGTAAACGCAGAGGGCGTTGGTAAGCTCGGCGTAGTGATAAAGCCCGCCTTCTCCGTCGGCATAGGAGGCGTAAACTCCCTTTTCCCCGTTCCAGAAGTACTGATTCAAAGCGGAATTCAGCCGTTCATGGGCAGAAAGATATTTTGCTCCGTCGATCCCCAAAAGCTCAAGAGTCCTGCTCAAAGACAAAAGTCCAAGGGACGCAAAGGCCATCAGCGGCGCGTGATAGACCCAGCCCGCATCCGGCTTTCCGTAACCGTCGAGCCCGTCCTGCCATTCGTAGAAATTCCAGTATTCCTCCCCCCGGAAAGGCTCAAGACGGCCAAAAGCGTCCATACGGGAAAGGAAGGTATCTCCAACGGAGAGCATCGCAGAGAGCACCTCAGAGGCAATGGAGGTATCCTTTGAATACTCGCAGTATTCCCGAACCTGGGTCAGAAACATTGCGGAAAAAGCGGGGATGGTTATGGGCACTCTTGCCGGAGAACAGAGCTCAAGTATTCCGTCGGGGCGGAGGGATTCCGCCATAAGGCGGATGGAAGCCCGGGGCATATCGTATTCCCGGAAGGCGTAATAACCGCAGAGCATCTGGTTTCGGGAGTCCATTGAATAGAGCGCCTGCTCCCTCCAGGGACAGTCCTCGTAATGCTCGTGGATGGAGAGCAAAAGCGTTCTGCAGCAGACCTCGTAGATCTTTGAGTGCAAACTGTCCGCACAGGTGAACTCTCCGGCTTTTTTAAGAGGATAATCCGTGCGGCGTATTCCGGCATAGCGGATATTGACCCTTGAAGATAAAACGTTGAGCTGAAGATATCTCATTCCCAAACGGCGGAAGGGGTTTAAAAACAAGTTTCTGCCCTTATGAGCGCGGTAAAGAGCGCAGAAATTTCTGCCCCCAACGTACGCCCGAACCCGAAGATCTTCAAGGTGTTCTCCCCAGCCGATCAGCACGTCGCATTCCTCGTCCACGTCAAAATCAAGGCTGAGAAGACCGGCGTTTTCCCGGCCGGTGTCCACTATGGCAAAAACTCCGTCCTCGCCGGCTTCGGCGGTAAGCTCAAATCCGCTCTCACAAGGGAGCTTTCGGGAAACGTCGTTTGTTCCAAAGCTCATCGCGGCGTACTGCATACGCTGGGCGGCAGTTTCGCCTCCCCGGAGAGAGAAGCTGCCGTTCAAAGTCAGAATTGCAGGCTCGTTTTCCGAAAGCTCAAGCTTTTTTACCGGACGCACTCGGCCGGGTTTGGGTTTATCAACGGGGCAGGAAAAGCCAACGCTCCCTTTTTTCTTTCCCGGGGAGACAGTGCTGTCAAAAGCAAAGGTGGAGCCAAGCTGACCGGAAATCTCTTCGATAGGGCCGTTTTTAAAAGCTGTGTTTATCCACGAATTCACGTCCGCCAAAGAAGCCGCGACGGTCTTTCCGCCGCTTATCACCTCATATATCAGACCCGGAGCTTCTGCTCTGTGAGTCGAGCTGTCCCAGCCCTGGTGATAGCAATGGACGGTGAAGACGTGCTCCCCGGAAGAAAGATCGCTCAGATCAATTTCGTCGTAGACCTTATCAAAGGGATAATCTGCAAACTGACCGAAGGCAAGAAGCTCATCTCCGCAGTAAAGGGCATAGTCCGTGTCGGCAGAGATACGAATAAACGGAGCCTCACCGGAAAGCTCTGCGGCAAAGCAAAAGCTGACGTAGGCGTTTTCCTTTTGCGCTCCGTCATTCCATATCCAAAGTGCGTTTTCAAAGGGCTTGTTCAACCCGGGCACCTCCCCGCTTAAAAATATTTACAGGCTTAATTATAAAATCCACCCAACGGCTTGTCAACAGTTTTTTTCTGTGATATAATCCGTTTGTGACACATCGGTTTAAAAAGGAGAAAAGCACGTGCACAGCGATCTTTTAACTCTTAGCGAGCTTTGCCTTACCGCAGGCAAAACCGGCCACCTTCAGGGCATTGCCGCAGACCCCAAAACCGGAGATATATTCTGGTCCTTTACCACCCTTCTCATAAAAACCGACTCAAAGGGAAAAATTCTGGGCTCCGTTACAGGGCTTATCGGCCATCTGGGATGTATAGCCTTTTCCGCAGAAAGAGGCGAGCTTTGGGGCTCACTTGAGCTCAAGGACGACAGCATCGGCCGGGGAATTTTTAAAATGCTGGGTCGGGAGGAAAGGGTCACAAACGCATTCTACGCCGTGGTATTCGACACAGAAAAGATAACAAAAGAAAATATGGACGCCGAGGGAGACGGGGTTATGCTTGCCTGCCACCTGCCGGAGGTGACGGAGGACTATCTTGCCCGTCTTCCGGACGGAACGCTCCACCGCCACGGCTGTTCGGGCATAGACGGCATAACCCTTGCACCGAAGATATGCGAAGACCCCTCCGCACCCACGAGACTCTACGTTGCCTACGGGATCTACGGAGATACCGAAAGATCCGACAACGACGATCAGGTGATACTTTCCATCGACCCGGATAAAGCGCTTGAAAACGCAAGGCCTCTTAAGCAGAACGCACCCCACATTCATGGCACTTTGTGCGAGGAGAAGCTCTTTCTCCGAACCGGCAACACGGAATACGGCATTCAGAATTTAGAGTACGATTGCTTTACAGACCAGTTCTTCGCCGCCGTCTATCCGGGAAGAAAACCGGAGTTTTCCAACCCGACCATGTTCGTTTTCCCGAGAAAGCAAAGCCCTGAGCTTATAATTGATAACCAAAAGAGACTGATTGCACCCTGTAAAGAGTTTTACTTTCCGCTTGGGTCAACAGGACTTTACACCCTTGAAAACGGCGAGTTTTTGGTATCGGAATGCTTTGACGCCAACGGCGCAGACGCCGCAAAAATAAACCGCCGGAGATTCACAGGACAGGGCAGAGAGGGCTTTGAGAGAGTATGAAAAAGCCCCGTATGCTTCGCCCCGGAGACAAGGTGGTTGCCGTCAGCCCAAGCTGGGGGATAGCCGGAGATCCGGCAATTCTTCCCAAATGGGAGCGGGCGGTTAAAGAGATAGAAAAGCTGGGGATAAAGATAGTCCCCGGAGAAAACTCACTGAGGGGCGAAGATTACCTCAAAGCTCATCCCCAGGCCAGAGCACAGGATATCAATTCCGCCTTTGCCGATCCGACAGTGTCCGGAATTATCGCAAACATCGGCGGCAACGACAGTGATCGCATACTCCCCTGGCTCGATAAAGCTCTAATCAGCTCAAATCCCAAGGTATTCGTCGGCTATTCCGACGTTATGAACGTTCATCTTTATCTGTACAAGCTTGGGATCACTTCTTTCTACGGGCCGAATCTCCTTTCAAACTTTGCCGAATACGGCGGAGTACGCCCCTATACCGCAGAGTGGTTCAAAAGAATACTGTTCACCAATACCGCACCCGGGATGATCCCAGCCGCATCGGAAAGCACGGCAAGGACCAACGATATTTTCGCCTGCGATCTCCCCGGAAGATACAGGGCTGAGACGGGATACGTTCTGCTCTCCGGCAGAGGCTCAGCCTGTGGGCGGCTTTTTGGAGGTCACACCGGAATTCTCGACTACCCCGGTATCACCGCAGAGGATTTTGCCGACAAGATACTTTTTCTCGAGGATATTCCGGAGTTTTTCTCCCCCGCAGATCTCGAAGAGTTTGCTCAAAGGCTGGGCAAAATGGGTGCTCTGAGCAAGCTGCAGGGGATCGTCTTCGGAAAGCTTTGCGAAGAAGCGGACGTTTGCCGGCATTTTTCTGGTTTCGTTTCAACGGTATCGGAAGCCTTTTCCAGACCCGATATGCCGATTTTTGCAAACCTTAACTTCGGCCACTCCTCGCCAACGCTTACCCTCCCCTACGGCGCAAAAGCAAGACTTGACTGCGCAAATTTCAGTTTTGAAATTACCGAAAGCTCCGTTGAATAGCAAAAACCCATCCGATTTCCCATCGGATGGGTTTTGTTTATAGGGTCAGTATTTGAAGACCTTGACCGAATTCAGCTTCCAGTCGCCCTCGCTGGCCAGAATATCCAGCCTCAGCCTGCGCAGACGCATGGGCGGAAAGCTTATGATCAGCTTTCTGCCAACTGTAGAGCCGTGGAAAAGAACGGTCTTATAGTAATTGTTTCCTTCGCAATTGAAAAAGCTCAGTTCAAAGTCAAAAACGGACTGGCCGTTGACTATGTCCTCTTCAAGAACAACACAGTTCGCATCCGTGGGCTGGGGAAGTAAATATAAAGCCCGTTTTCGTCATACACGGTATCCACAGGAATAGGGTTTGAATATCTTCTCTTTACCTCGGCGGCAAACTCGTTTATTCTTGCAACGTCCTCATCAAGAAGGCGGCCGCGCCGGTCGGGGCCGATATTCAAAAGCAGATTCGAGCCCCTTCCTACAGAGAGCTCGTACATTCCCATGAGCATCTCAACGCTCTTGAGATTATCCCTGTCCGCATCCTCGTAAAACCAGGTGTCGCGGATACGGCAATCGCATTCGTCGGGGAGAAAACGAGTGCCTTCTTCGCTGTCGCTCTCTCTGCGGCAGCGGCCCATTGAAGCCACGTTCTTTTCGTAAACGTTGGGATAGCGTGCATATCCGTCCTCGTTGCCGACCCAGGCGGTATCCGGATCCCACATATTAAAAATCAGGATCTCCGGCTGAAGAGCACGAATGGATTTGATTATGCGCTCCTGATTGTAGTTGTGGTTGGCAGAGCCGCATCCGTCAAACCATAGATAGTCTATCTTGCCGTAGTTGGTGAGAAGCTCGCTTATCTGGTTGATAAAATAGGTGTCGTACTCGTCGTGGTCAACGTTGACTGAGCCGAACTGCGCGGGAGAATAATAAAGTCCGACCTTAAGGCCGTACTTTCTGCAGGCGGCAACGAACTCGCCCACAACGTCCCCCTTACCGTCCCGCCAGGGGGTGTTCTTCACTGAATATTCAGTATAGGCTGAGGGCCAGTTTGCAAAGCCGTCGTGGTGCTTTGCGGTGAGAATAGCGTACTTTGCTCCGGCGGCGGCGATTTTCTCACACCAGTCCTCCGCAGAGAAATCCGTTGGATAAAACCCGGAAAGGGGCATATCCTTCAGATCCCAATCCTTATGCCCCTCGTAAAAGGTGCGTATGCCAAAGTGAAAAAACACACCGAATTCCCAGTTTAAAAAGTCAAGCTGACTTTCTGCGGGTATACATCTTTTCTTTTCCATTTGTACATCTCCTTTTTAGTCAGATTCAGCTCATTGCCGAGGTCTGTTCTTCGATCTCAAGGGAAAGCTCGTTCCATTTTTCATAAAGGGCTTCTGTCTCTGCGTTAACGCAATCCAGCTCAAGGGAAAGCCTTTGAAGCTCAACGTGGTCGGTGCATTTTTCTTCCATCTCAGAATTCAGCGCCAGGGCTTTCTCTTCGGCATCGGATATCTGCTTTTCAACGGAGGCAAGCTCGCGCTCAAGCTTTTTAAGAAGCTTATCCGGGCTGAGATTTTTCTCTCTTCTGGGGGGCTTTTTGACCTCTTTTTCCGCAGGTGCGGCTTTGGGCTGGCTGGCCTCACGCTGGAGCATATCCCTGTAGGCAGAGTAAACACCCCGGTAATCCCTTACGCCGCCCTTTTCAATGGACCAGATATGGGTTGCAAACCGGTCGATAAAATATCTGTCGTGGGAGACGAAGATGAGGGTGGACTCATACCCGTCAAGCAGGTCCTCAAGCCACTCCCGGGAGTAGATGTCAAGGTGGTTCGTGGGCTCGTCAAGGACGAGGGTGTTTATCTCTTCGTAGAGCATTATACAGAGCTTCAGACGGCTCTTTTCGCCGCCGGAGAGAACGGATATGGTCTTGAAAACGTCGTCCCCACGGAAACGGTAGGTGCCAAGGCGGTTACGGGCTTCGGGCTCGTTAATACCGAGCTCGGTGACAACCTCGTCAAGCACCGTCATGTTCTCATCCTTGAAGGTGACCTTCTGGGGCAGATAGGCAAGCTTGATATTTGTCCCCCATTTGAATCTGCCGGAGGTCTGGGGCTCTTCGCCAAGAAGTATCTTCAAAAGGGTGGACTTGCCCGAGCCGTTTTCACCGATTATGGCAATGGCCTCGTCCTTTTTGATCTCAAGCTCAAGGTCGGAGAAAAGCGTTCTCTCCCCAAAGGACTTTGTAAGCCCCTCGGTATAGAGCACGTCGTTGCCGCTTCGGTCGGCCTCACGGAGCCTGCCGGAGAGCTTTTTCTCGTGGCGTACCCGGTCGGGCTGGTTTGCCTTTATGCGTTCAATGCGCTTATCCAGGGCAAAGGCCTTGTGCATCATCTTTTTATTGCCCGAGCCCCAGCCGTGGAGCCTGTCAGAGGTGAATGAAAGGCGGTCTATCTCCTTTTGCATCTGTTCGTAGCGCTTTTGCTGTTCAGCCTCCTCCTCGGCGCGGCGGTCAACGAAGAAGCTGTAGTTTCCCTCGTAAACGCGGGTGTGCATATTGTCAAGCTCGATGGTCCGGGTGGTGACGCGGTCGAGGAAGTATCTGTCGTGGGAGACGACGAGCACAGTGCCGTGGTAAGAGCGAAGATAGCTTTCAAGCCAGTCGAGCGAGGCCATGTCCAGGTGGTTGGTGGGCTCGTCAAGAAGCATTATATCCGTCTTTTCAAGGAGAAGACAGGCAAGGTTGACCCTTGTCATCTCTCCGCCGGAAAGTGCGCCGTATTCCATTTCCCACATCTCACGGGGAATTCCAAGACCCAGGGAGACACGGAACATCTCAGGCTCCTCAACGTAACCCCCGCGTATCTCGTAGAGGTTCTGAAGCTCGCCGTACCTTTTCAAAAGGGCAGGATCGTCCTCCCCTGCGGCAAGCCTTTCGGCAATGCGTTCAAGCTCACGCCCCATCGCCCGCTGTTCCCGGAAGGCAGTCTCGAGAACGTCCCGGACAGTAGTTCCTTCGGGAAATTTCGGCAGCTGGGTGAGCACACCCACGCGTTTGGAAGGGTGAACCGTAAGCTCACCCAAGTCAAACTGCTCTTCGCCGGTTATGCATTTAAACAGTGTCGTTTTGCCGCAGCCGTTGCGGCCGATAAGAGCGACCTTCTGACCTTCCTGGATCTCAAAGCTGATCTTATCGAGAATCTGGACGTCCCCGTAAAACTTGGAGAGTCCGTTAACGGATATGTCTATCAAAATATATATCTTCCTTTGTTAAGTTTGCGCAGGCGGTTTCTGCGTACGATGAGTATCCATACGATGAGGTATACGAGTATCGCTCCTCCCACACAGGAGGCGATAACGATAAATTTCGGCTGACGGATCATTTCGTTAGCCCGGTCCATGGAATAAAGGAAATTCGAGCGCTCAATACCGGTGAGAGCAACAAGCTTTACTCTGCCGTAGCTGACTCCGTTGTAGCTCACGTCCGCCTCTCCCAGAAGCTGTCCCTTTATGACCGGGGCGGTGAGGCTTTCGCTGTAAAGCCAGGGGGTCAGCACCACCTTTGACGAGTCGAAATCGTTGTCCAACAGAGCGGAAACACCCTCCTGAGTCACGGCAACAACGTTTTCGGCCTCCTGGCTCATTTCAACGCCAACCTCAACAACCGGCTGATTTTTGTCCACAAGGGTCTTATAGCTGAAGTTTCCAAAGCCGTATTCAAACATTCGCTTGGTCTCAACAAAGCTCATTATATCCCCCGTTGCCTCGTCCTTGCCGCACCCGAGAATAACGCTCACAAGGTACAGCCCGTTTTTCTCCGCAGAGGAAACAAGACAGTATCCGGCAGGGGTCGTGGTTCCGGTTTTGATACCACGGGCGTAGGTGTAGATATATCTGCTGGTGGAAACACCGGAGATAAGGTAATTCGTTGTGGTGAGAATGCGCTCAGAGGATTTGTTTGTTGCGGGAACAACGTAGGATACAGTGTTTGCGATCTGCATCAGCACCGGGTCGGCAACGAATTCCCTGGTGAAAATATAAATATCCCGGGCTGTGGTATAGTGGTTTTCGTGGTGAAGTCCGTGGGGATTCATGAAATGGGTCCCGTCACAGCCAAGTGACGCGGCCTTTTCGTTCATCATATCCACAAAGTTCGCAACTGTACCCCCAACGTATTCCGCAAGAACGTTTGCCGCATCGTTTCCGGAGGAAATGAGCATACAGTGCAAAAGCTCGTTCACGGACATCTGCTCCCCTTCCACAAGGCTTACCGAGCTTCCCGCAGAGTCAAGCCCCGTAAGAGCGGATTCCGTCACAGTCACAACGGCATCGGGCTGGGTATGCTCCCGGACAAGAAGCGCCGTCATCACCTTGGTTATGGACGCGGGATACTGCTTTGAATCGGCGTTCTGCTCGTAGATCACCTGTCCTGTGTTAACGTCAACAAGTATGGCTGAACGGCATGATACGGAAAAGTCCGAAGCCCCGAAAGCCGCAGGAGAAAGCACTCCCCCAAGCATGACGGCCAGCAACAAAATATTTAAAAATTTTTTGAAGGTTTTCATGTAAATCTCCGGAGAAATATGTTATAATATGGTAGTGAATTATTGAGCACATCGACCAATAGTTAATGCATGTCGAACCGTGTTCTATAATGATATCATATTTCCACGTTTATTGCAAACACTTTTTACATTGGGTGATCATTTTGAAGAAAATATGTATTATTGCCCTTATTTTGTCCATAGGCGTTATATTCTCCACGGTGCCGGATGCCCTCTTCAGGGAAACCGACTTAACCTACAGCCAAAACGCTGACCCCCATAGGTCAGAGCCCTATTTCCTCACGGGAACCGGAGAGAACCGCCTTGACATAAACAAAATGACTCCCGAAGTATTAAGGCTCATTCCCGGAATCGGCAGTCATGCCGACGGGATCATTGCCCTTCGGGAAGAGCTCGGAGGTTTTGACAGTCTGGAACAGCTCACCTTTGTTTCCGGCGTCGGCATTAAGTCCCTTCAGGAGGCAATGGACTATATCACGATCGGCTGAGGGCCGTGCTTTCCAATTAAATCTGACTCACAAATTATTTTACCGGAGTGATCTCTGTATGAAAATTTTGATCGTAGACGACGAAAAGCTGCTTGTCAAGGGAATGAGATTCAACCTTGAAAACGAGGGTTACGACGTTGACACCGTTTACAACGGCGAGGACGCCCTTGAGCTGGCCACAAAAAACAAATACGACCTCATCGTTCTGGATCTTATGCTCCCTAAGATCAGCGGTCTTGAGGTCTGCAAGCGCATTAGAGAGTTTTCTAAAGTGCCCATCATCATGGTCACAGCCAAGGGCGAGGATACGGACAAGCTTCTTGGCTTTGAGCACGGAGCGGACGATTATCTTTCAAAACCCTTTAACGTTTTGGAGCTGAAGGCAAGGATCCGGGCTATTCTCCGCCGCAGTATGACCCACACCAGCGCCTCTGCATCCGTCTCCAAGCTGGACGGTGGACCCATCGTTCTCGACCTTACGGACAGAACCGCCGTGCTGGGCAACAAAAAGGCCGATCTCACCCCCAAGGAGTTTGACCTTCTCGAGTTTCTGGTACGCTCTCCCAACAGCGTTTTCAGCAGAGAAGCCCTTTTGAATACCATATGGGGCTATTACTACCCCGGCGATATCCGCACCGTTGACGTTCACATCCGCCGCCTTCGCGAAAAGCTCGAGGAAAACCCCGCCGAGCCTGTCTACATCCTCACAAAATGGGGCGTCGGCTATTACTTTAAGCCTTAGTTTACCATAATCTCATTCCGGAGGGAAACAAACTTGCGATTTTTCTCCCGATACACCTTCCGTTTTTCCCTGTGCCTTGTTCTTGTTACGCTGATGTTCGTTCTGATATGCACCTGTCTTATTCCGCCGGTGCTGAAAAACGCGCTTTTGGAGTCAAAGCGCAATTTCATGCTTCAAAGTTCGGAATTTGTTCTCACGCCTCTTGAAAACGGACATTTCAATAGCGTCATGGCCTCTGTACCAAAGGACAACGCAATGCGGCTCATCATTGCGGACAGCCGCCTTACCGTGATCCACGACAGCGCTACCCAAGGAAATATAAAAGGAAAGTACCTTGTTCTCCCCGGTGTGGACAAGGCTTTTTCCGGTGAAGCTTATTACAACGCATATTCCGAAAAGAATGATTTCGTTTACAATATGCTTCGCTCCTTCACCTTCGACGGAAATGATTACGTGCTGTTTATGCGCTATACCGACGGAGATTCCGCCCAACTTTTTAAGACCTGTAAACAGGTTTGCATTTTTTCCGGGATTCTTCTCCTTCTCGTCCCGGTTGCTCTGCTTATCGCCCAGATAGTCAGCTTCAACAAGAGCATAACCAACCTCTCAAACTCAATAACCCATCTCACAACGGGTAAATACGTTCCCGGCCAGGCAGACACCGCCTCGGACGAGATCGCGGACATATCCCGTCACTTAGACGAATTCGCCGCCCACCAGGCTAAGACCGAGGAGCTTCGCCGCACCTTCGTTTCCGATGCATCCCACGAGCTAAAAACACCTCTTGCGGCGGTAAAGCTTTTATCCGACACGATACTCCTCACCCCGAAAATGTCTCACGAGGACGTCAGGGAATTTTTGACGGACATATCCAACGAGATAGACCGTCTCACCCGTATCTGTACAAGGCTATTGCAGATAACCAAGTTCGACGCTTTTTCCGACAAAGCCGATCTGGTTCCCCTGGACCTTGCAACAGTTGCGGAAAACGTTTCCCGAATGCTCTCAAAATCTGCCACCGCCGCAGGACTGGACCTTCGGTGCGAGATCCAGGACGGGTGCTACGTTTCAGCCAATTACGACCTTGTTTTCCAGGTGTTTTATAACCTCATTGAAAACGCCATAAAATACGGCGCCGACGGAAATGAGGTCCGGATCTTTCTTTATCAGAAAGACAGCTCTGTTATCTTTATCGTGGATGACGACGGCGCCGGCATCCCGGAAAACGACCTCAAACGCATATTTGACCGCTTTTACCGTGTGGACAAAGCGCGCTCACGGGCAACAGGGGGCACCGGACTGGGGCTTTCCATTGTTGCGACCGCCGTTGCCACCTGCCGGGGCACCGTTGAAGCCCAAAACCGCTCCCCCCACGGTGCGCGTTTTATTGTCAGATTCCCCTCCTGCCCCAAGCCCACAGCCAACGAGGACGGTGAGCCTTCATGAACCAGAAGTTAAAAACAGCTTTGCTCGTTATCGCCGCTTTTGTCACACTTGGGGTTTTGGCTTTTTTTGCGTATAAACCCCTTACCTCGGGTTTTACCAAGCATAAGACCTACACCCACTGGTACGTCGCCACCGACAACCCGGAGGAGCTGTTCGGCTCAGAGGAATTCTCCTATTCCGCGACCACCGAGGACCGGGCTCTTTACCACAGCATAATTGAAAGACTTATCTCATCCCCGACCGATTCCGGTCTTGAATCCCCCTTTGCCCCCAACACAAAGGTTCGAAGTATAACTCTTCGCGATTCAACTCTTCATGTCAACTTCTCCCAGGAATTTGCGCTTATGTCAGATCTGGAGCAGACTCTTGCAAAATACTGTCTTGCCAAAACCTTTTCGGTTTTTGGGGATGTCTCAAGATTTCAGCTCTCTGTGGAGGGCGCGCCCCTCAACGGAATGAACGACTCGTTTTTTTCCATTGAAGACTGTGTTTCCGGCTTTGATTCGCTCTACCCCCGCACAACGGAGATAATAATCTATTCCCTCTCCCCATCCCAGACCCATCTTGACTCCCGTATGGAGCAGTTCAACTGGTACTCCCACGAATCTCTCCCCCGTATCGTTGTCACAAGGCTGTTAACGGAAAACTCCGGCGGCGCCTTTCCTCCGGGAACAAAGCTCAATTCCATCCACACGACCGTGGACACGGTCTATATTGAAATGTCTTTGGAATTCGGCAACGTAAAAAGCGATACCCACGGAGCGTTGGCCATGTATTCTCTTATAAACACGGTAGCCTCCATTCCGGACGTTACCTACGTTGTCATCACGCTGAACGGCGAACTGTCCTCCGTTGGAGGCGTGCCCCTTGATACGCCGCTTTTACCGGATATGTCCTACCTTAACACCAAATCGTAAATAGGAGTTTGGGTTTATGAATTTTCCCGATTGGTCAAAAGAGACATGGACCGACTGTCACGAAAATCCCGTTATCGGCTTTTACAGGGATCATGAATGCGGCTTTGCCATTGGCGATCCGCAAATACTGACTCCAGGTCAGTTTGACAGCAAATGGCACGCCTTTTACCACGGTTTTTACGAAGACTTCACACCTTTTTACCACAGGCTCGATTCTTCAGACGGTATCCGCTGGACACTTAATAATAAATGGCCATGGAAAGTAGGACCCACCTGTCTTTTCCATGAAGGAGACACATGGTATCTCTATCTTACATGTTATACCACGGAAACCGAGCGCATGGAATACGGCCCCATAAGCACCTATATAGCAATGCGGTCCAGCAGGGACCTGATAAACTGGTCTGATCCCGAACCCATCCTTTTCCCTGAACTTTCATGGGAGAGAGAATATATGCCCGTATGCTACACCGCTATACAGGTCAGAAATCCCTGTGTTGTAAAACTTCCCAACGGCATATTCCGTATGTACTACAGCGGCGGAACTGTCATGCTGCCCCACTGCAACTACGAAGAGCCAAAACATATCAGCTTCGCAGATGCCCTTACGCCCTGTGGTCCTTTTATAAAACACGGAGAGCCCATTCTCTCTCCCGACGAAAGACTTTCCCACAGAAATTTCGGTGCAGGCGCACTCAAGGTTTTCGGTTACGGAGAAGATTATCTCGGACTTTACAACTCGATTTATCTGGACGGCGATGGCTATCCCCATTCCGCAATAAACCTGATAATGAGCAAAGACGGGACCCATTGGGAAGAAGCTCCCTATAACCCCATCATTCCGCCCGCACCCGGCGGAGAGGATTTTAAAAAACAGTTTGTTTACCAGCTTGATCTTGTTCGCGTACCTGACGGACTCCGCATTTATTACAACGGAAGAGATAAATGGAGCGACGGGATCGAGCGAATCGGAATGTCATCACGTCCCGACGATCCTTCAATATATAAGCTTTGGGATCTTTAAACATTATCCCCCCAAAAAACAGCACAAAAACGGTCTGCTCTTTGTCCGTTAAAGAGCAGACCGTTTCTTTATACAGTGACGTTGAGTTCGATCTCTCCGCCGGAAAGAACCGCAGAGCCGTCACGCCTCGCGCCGGTTCTTTTTACGTTTATACGGCAAAGAGTACCCTTTACCTTCAGCTCACAGCAATAGCCGTCCATCCGGGAGGGAAGCCGGGGAGAAACCCTGAGCTCTCCCGAAACGAGCCTTATACCAAGCATCTCTTCAACAACCGTTCTCCTGAACCATCCGGCAGAGCCGGTGTACCAGCTCCAGCCGCATTGTCCTTTGTCCGAAACGTCAGCGGCGATGACGAAGGGCTCTCCGCCGTAGTTTTCCGAATGCCCAAGGTCAAGAACGTCCCGCAAGACCCCGTAGCCCTCGTCCGGCCGTCCTGCCCGGAAAAGAGCCGTCGCAAGCCACATTGCCCCGTGGGTGTACTGTCCTCCGTTTTCACGCACCCCCGGAGGGTAATCCCCGATATATCCCAGGGCAGGATCTGTTACCGGCCTGTCGAAAAGCTTCCACACACCGTTTTTCTCCCGGAGAAGTCGCACCGCCGTATCCAGGGCGAGCTTCCGCCTCTCCTCCTGCTCTCCGTCTGCCCGGACGAACCAGGAAAAGCTCTGGGCAATTGAATCAATACCCATAAAGGGGCTGCCTTTTGACCCCACAGAAACTCCGCTGTCCGTCCACGCTCTTACAAATCTGTCCCCATCCCAGGCATTGAAGGCAGCCCAGGCCGTTTGAGCCGCTTTTGCCTCAAGATCCCAGGGAGAAGAGCGCGAATATTTTTTGCACATATCCCCAAAAAGCTCCATGGTTCCGGCTGCAAAAAATGCCAGCCACACGCTAACTCCCCGGCCCTTTTCACCGAGGCGGGAGAACCCGTCGTTCCAGTCCCCCCCAAGGATATAGGGCAGTCCTCTTCCGTCAAAGCCCCGTGAAAAGAACATATTCAGAGCGCGAATGGAGTGAGAAAAAACGCTCTCCTCCACGGACGAGTATGCAACAGCTTCGTATCTGTCGCCCTCCTCTTCACCCAGAGGCGGAGAGGAGAGATATTTCACCTTTACGTCCAGAAGATCCCTGTCGCCGGTGGAAAGAACGTATTCCGCAGTTTCTCTCACAAGCCACAAAAGGTCGTCGGAGCACCGCGTGCGGACGCCCCGGCAAAAGTCCGGTGCCCCCTCATGGAACCAGTGCATAACGTCCCCCTCCTCATACTGGTGGGCACAGCACCGCAAAAGCTGTTCACGGAGTAATTCCGGGGACGTGAGCAAAAGCGCCGCGCTGTCCTGAAGCTGATCTCTGAAGCCCACGGCGCCTCCGTTTTGAAACACCGAGCTCTTGGCCCAAAGCCGGGAGACCCTTATCTGATATTCAGACCAGACGTTGATATATTCATCCAAAACACTGTCCCCGGTGCTTATCCTGAGGCTGTCATACCGCCGGGCGGCAAGGGCTTTTTCAAGTCCTTCTCTGTAAAACGCCCCTTCATAAACTCCGTGAGCCTCGTCCGTTGAGACCGTGAGCACAAGGCTTCCGCACGGAGGGATACGCAAACGTCCGCAAAACTCCCGGTTCTCTACGGGGTCTTCCCTTTCAAATCCGGAAAGCCACGCAGTTTTGTCAAGGCCTGCCTTCTCAGGCTTTTCGCTCCACTGCGCAAAGACGGTCGTCCCCGTTGGGTCCGCAGGATTCCGCCCGGTAAACACGCCGTCGGCATAGTCCGTAAAAACGTGTTCCCGGTCGGCCTCTTTTTCACAGAGGCAGGGCTCCATGCGCCACAAAACAGTTTCTCCCACGGCGTCTTCGGTCTCCACAGCAAAAACCAGCACCGGGCTTCCCGGAGCGACCCATGCAGTTGTCTTAAAGGTCTTTCCCTGTATTTTCCGCTCCCAAACAACTGCCCCGGGCAAAAAGCGCACAGAAGAGCCCATTCCGTCGTTGGAGGCAAACAGCGAATACCGCCTTCCGTTTTGCACCGTCCAAAGCTCAAATCCACGCCCCGCGTTGGCGTAAGGGTCGTTTTGCCATGGAATAAGCTTCAGCATTCTGGAATTACGGCTGTATATCAGCACAGGACCGATATCTGCCATTACGCATCCAAAGCAGGGATTTGCAAGAGGCTCGGAATGAACTCTCAAAGCAAGGCTTCCGTCCCTTAAGGTAAGCGCCGGGGGGTATTTTTCCCGGAACAACCCGGCATTACCCTGGCCGATACGCATACTGTACATTTCAAGAGCTTTAACGGTTTTATCCGAAACAGAGCCCCGGTCGATAACGTGAACACCGCCGTTTTGGTTCAGCGCCTCCTCACAGCCTGCAAGCCGTACTGCCGTACCCACTCCGTTAAAGCCCGGCCTGTCATAGCTTCCCCCGTCGGAAGAAACCAGCGCAAGGTCGTACCTTATGCCAAAGCGCCGGCAGAGCCTGTGGACCTTTAAAGCGGAAAACACGGCGGTCAAAAACGCGCTTTCAGAAAGATGGTCCTCCGCAGAGACCAACACTATGGGATCATCTCCGGATATCCGAAGCTCCCATAGATATTCTTTCCCCAGCGGCAGATATCCCCTGCCCCCTCCCTTGCCGGAAAGCACTGCGGCCACCGTGTCAAGAGCTTCGCTCCAGAGCCTGCCGTCAAGACCAAGGGCATTTGCGGCGGTAGCAAACCCCCGGGCACGACGTTTGGGAACGTTTTCTTTTGAGAGCCTGCCAACAGAGAGAGAAAAGCTCTTTTCTCCCCGGAACACACCGCAAAAGCAGGGATCGCCCCGGGATGAGGTTGCCGCCGGGAACTCAATTATGCCCTTCGGGTCGGAAATACCGCCCCTGCCAAGAACCGCCCTTCTGGAAACACAAATTCTGTCCGGCGCTTTGTCCCAGATAAGGGAATAAAACCTGTCCCCATCTGCGCTGTCATGACGGATAATATCCGCGCCGTCTCCGCTCTCCCGAAGCGTAAGCTCAAGCTTCAGTCTCTCAAATTCCGGGTGCGCGGAATATTTTTCGTCCGAGCAGAGCTGAGGCTCAAAATACACCCCGATCTCCGCCTCCCCGGGTGAATCACAGAAAAGTTCAAAGCTGTGGGTCTCATAGGGCGCGCCACGGGTGACGTACACAGTTTCTCTCACCTGAAGTCCCCTGGTCTCAAAAAGATACTCCACCCTGTCCCCGTATACCCCGAAGCTCCGTTTTACACCGCTCTCCTCTGAGGGGCCCTTGATCCAAAAGGCTTTCCCCCCATATCTCACCGCAGAGATAAATCCCGGCTCTCTGCGGTAGATAATATCCTCTCCCGCATTGCACTGACCTGCCCCCGTAGAAAACTGCACAGAAGTAAGCTCAAGGTTGGAAAGTACACCCACGGGAGGACGGCAAATATCCCACTCTGTGAAGACCCTGTCGGCGTAGACGGGAGACAGGCTTCTGTGCCTGCGGTAAATACTTGTACTGTGTTTGCCCCTTTTAGGGTTATCCTCAGGTATCTGCTCGCAAAGAAGCTGTTTTATTGCCCCAAATTCGCTTACAGACATAAATGCGTGGGAGAGAGCGTTTTCACACAGGGCATTTGCAACCGAACAAAGGCTCATCCCCAGATGGTGAGTCATATAGGTCCGAACAGGCATATATTCCGTGTCTGAGGGCAAACGTGAGGGAGTAAACTCAACGGCATCGCACATTCCAAACCGCCCAAGAAGTCCAAGCTCCTCCAGCGACTCAAGGCCTTTTACTCCCCGCCTTACCCCGCGTGACAACGCCAAACAAACAGAATAGGGAGATACTGCGTATTCATCCCCATCAATATTCCCTCTGGCAAGCACCGGGTCGCCGTGAGCCTTGTACTGATAATTCATTGCGCTGTCGAAGGTCAGATAACAGCATTCCGAAACGCCCCAGGGAGCGTTTCGCTTTTCAGCGGTCTTTCTTTGAGTGTGGATGGCAAATTCACCGCTCTCCCAAAGCAGAGTACCCCTGTAAGCCGGAAGAAATATGTCCGGCATAAGATATTCAAAAAGACTTCCGCTCCAGGCGGTAAGTCCGCAGTAGCCCCGGAAAGAGGTCATGTGCCGCGAAAGCGCACTCCAATGCTCTGCGGGCACGTCCCCCTTAGCTATGGCAACGTAGCTTGTGAGCCTTGCTTCGCTGGAGAGCATATCGTAAAACCCGCCCAGACGTTTTTTGTCACTGTCCAGTCCGATGGCCATGAGCTTTTTCTCTTTGTCGTAAAAAACAGACAGATCGGTGTTTCTCCACAGCGCGTCCAGCCTTGCCACCAAAACGGAATGCCCGTCCCCCTGTTTTTCAAAGCACCTGGCGGCAGTTGCGGCACAGGCGGCAAAGTTTCCGCTGTCCACAGAGGAGATATATCTGGGCTCAAGGGGTACGGGATCGGAGCATCCGTACCAGTTATAAAGATTTCCCCGGTATTTTTCAAGCCTTTCCGCTTTGCCGGTAAGCTCAGAGCATTTTTTTGCCGCCTCTTCCCAGGATACCCTGCCAAGACAGGCCAGCGCGCACCAGGAGAGAAGGTAAAAGCCCAGGTTTGTGGGGCTTGTTCTGTCCGCCCAGCCGATGAAGGGCTGTTCCTGAAAATTATCCGGCGGAAGCTGATAGCCGCACTCAGAAAGTTTATTAAAATAGCTGCCCATTTTTTCGGCGTGGTCTGAAAGCAGCCGTCTGTCACTCTCACGAACGATCCTTTCGTCAGTTATGGGCTGGGAAAGATAGGATGCGTACAGCGGCGCCAGAAACCATATCACAGCAAGGGCAAAGCACGGCACGTCCATTCCCACAAGCACCGTCACGGCACCGGTCACAACGCAGGAGAGCATTGAAAACCAGGTTTTAAACAGTCCCCCGGGAGAGCGCCTGTCCCCCTCGGCGGCGGTCACCCACTCAAGCATTTTCTTTTTGGTTACCGTCATGCGCCAGACGGACAGAAAAACGGATCTTAAGCAGGTCCAGGCCTCACGGGGAAGAAATACAAACCGCGAAAACCCCAGCATAACCCCGCCTCGCCAGCCGGAATACACCTGGGAATGTCTTCTCTGAAAAAACTGCCAGGGCCGTCTTGCACGAAGAACGATATTTATGATAAACTGAAGTCCCAGCCACACAAGAGCAACTACGGCGCCTGCGCTAAAGTCGCTGTATCCCCAGACCGATAAAACAATGCATAGAAGTGCAGAGACCGGAGCAAAAGCCCGGAGAAAGTTTTTTGCGATGCGGTAACGGGTCACCGGGCTGAGCTGAACTCTGCTGTCAAAGATCCAGGGTAAAAGCTGGGTATCTCCCCTTGTCCATCTGCCAAGCCGTTTGAAATAGCCGCTGACGGTAGACGGAAAACCGTCTGCAAAGGTCACCGAATGAGCGTATCCGCAGCCAACACATCCGCCCTCAAGAATATCGTGAGACAATATGCGCCCATTGGGGAGCTTTGTTTCCAGGACCGAGATAAGGGCGTTTGCATCTATTATCCCCTTTCCCGTGAAGTCAGACGAACCGAAGAGGCACCACTCCACGTCGGTGAGAGGGGAAGAATACCTGTCAGTTCCGCCTTTGCCGGCATATATCCGGGAAAGCATGGTTCTTGAAGCGGAAAGCAGATCCACACTCACCGCAGGCTTTACAATGCCGTAGCCCGAAACAAGCCTCCCCTCCGGTGATATCACCGCCCGGTTCACAGGATGGGATATGGCGCCGATCAGAGGCTTTATATTTCCCGGCATTGGTTCGGTATCGGCGTCGAGAGTGAGGATGTATTTTGCCCTGAGCGAGCCGGGCTCTGAGCCGAAAAGACGTATTTCCGTTTTCCTTCCGCAGGCAAGACCGGCAAGGGCCATAATGGCTCCCCGTTTTCGCTCAGAAGGGATAAACGCGCCCTCACCTTCAGACCAGACCCGGTCACGGTAAGCCGCAAAAAAGCAATTGCCGAAACTCTCGTTCAGCCGTTCTATGCCAAGCCTTGCACAGGAGAGTATATCTTCGTCCCCGCCGGCGGTCTGTTCAGCGCTGTCCGGAAGATCCATAAGCAGACCGAATTTCACGTTTTCTTTACAGTCCGGGTTAGCAAGACGGTAGGAAAGCAGTTTCTCCAGATGAGTCGTGACGGTTTTCGAGCTGTCTGAGAGAAGAGATATGACACAAAGCGTTGCGCTTTCTTCCGGAACACCATTTTTAAGCTCCAGCGCACAGAGTACCCTCGGGCGGACAAAGCGCGGCGCAAGGAAATTCATCAGGACGGTGATGATCTCTCTCCAGACCGGATAGGTCAAAACACCGCACAGAGCGTTTCCGGCAAGACCGCAAAGCACCGCTCCAAAAACAGGAAGTGCATTTTCAAGGGCGAGCCAGATCATCCTTCCGGTTTTGCGCCTTGTCTCAACAGCGCGGAGTGATACCGCCAGCTCTGTGACCCCCCTGTCCCGGTCCGAGCTTTGAAGTATATCGGAAAGCACGGCCTCCTCGGAGGTTCCCTCGAGCTTTGCGGCCTCAGAGACGAGGTATCTGATATACGCTTTAGTCTCCTCGGAGGAAACGGGATACGCCCCGGCAGGGTCACGGTTCAGCATCTTCTCGTTTTCACAGCAGTACAGCGCTCCCCGGCAAAGGGCTTTGCTTTCAAACCGGGAAAGCATATGAAGATACACCCTTGCCTGTTCCTCAAGTCCCCGGGAAAGCTCGTTTTGCTTGTCGCGAACAAGCCTGCGGTCGGAACGAAAGGCCCCTTCGTTCCCGGAGAAAGGGAAACGTGATTCAAGCTCAAGATGTCTTCTGCAAAGCTCTCCAAGGCAGAGCAACAGGCCAAGACGGGCAAAAAGGTAAAAATTATCCGCCTCTGAAAACCCAAGCCTGCGGTGCTTCTCGGCGCCGGAAATGAACCGTTCAAGGCAGGCGGTATTTGCACATTCCTCCCCCGCGCGGACAAAGCCGAGCCCAAGATACAAAACGGCGGGATAACCACCGCAGGACGGAAAACATAGTCCCTTCAACCCGTCAAGACTTGAAAATGCTTCTTCAATTCTGAAAAGCTCGCCGGATATAAGCCGGAAAAAGCCGGATTCGGTCTTCGGAAGAGAGCGGACGACGGCCATTGCCTTTTTTGCCCGGGACAGGGCTTTGGCGGCCGTGCATTTTCTTTTGTCTAAAACAGTATCTGCGGCACAGTTTTTTCCGTAAAGTTCAAGCTTTTCCGGTACAACGTAGAACCTGTCGCACAGGTTTTCAAGTATAGAGTCCAAAGACATGGTATAATGCCTCCGAGGTAAAAATACAAAGAAGTTTTTACAGTGTCAATTACCTATTATTCTCTCAAAAATTATTTTTCTTATACCCATCTTTTCTCTTGACAAAGGGTTTGGTTTATGTTAAAATATGCAGGCTGTAAAGAAATGCGGCTTTACAAAGCCCTGCAGCTTGTCGGGAGGTATGCACAATGAAAGAGAATGCGTTTCGCATGTGTATGCTGTTCGATTTTTACGGACCTGTGCTGACAGAGCGCCAACAGGAAGTCTTTGACCTGTATTACAACGAAGATCTCTCGCTCACCGAAATCTCCGAGCACGCAAACATCACCCGTCAGGGCGTTCGCGACGCTGTGGTCAAGGCCTCCAATATCCTCAACGAGATGGAGGAAAAATTGGGGCTTGTTGAAAAGTTTATCAAGACCACCCGTGATTTCGACAGGATCGCACAGGACGTTGATGCTCTGCTTGAGCTCAACAGAAAGCGCTACCGCTCCACTGAGTTTGACCTCAAGCTCACAGAGATACTGGCGCTTGCCAGACAAAACACCTAATTTTCAAATTGGAGCAAAGAAATGGCTTTTGAAAACTTACAGGAAAAACTCGGCAAAGTATTTTCCCGCCTTCGCGGCCGCGGAAAGCTTTCTGAGGGTGATATCCGTTCCGCAATGCGGGAAGTCAAGCTTGCTCTTCTGGAAGCCGACGTTAACGTCAAGGTCGTAAACGACTTTGTCCGCACGGTCTCCGAAAAGTCCCTTGGCGCCGAGGTCCACGAAAGCCTCAACCCCGCCCAGCAGGTCATCAAGATAGTCAATGAAGAGCTCACCGCAATGATGGGCGGCCAGAATGCCAGAGTAAACATGGCATCCAAGGGTCCCACCGTTATCATGATGGTCGGCCTTCAGGGCGCAGGTAAGACCACCAACGGTGCAAAGCTTGCCGCCTACTTTAAAGAAACTCTCAAAAAGCGCCCCCTGCTCGTGGCCTGCGACGTTTACCGCCCCGCCGCCATCAAACAGCTGCAGGTCGTCGGTGAACAGGTTGGCGTTCCCGTTTTCGAAATGGGTCAGGGCAACCCCGTTGAGATCGCAAAAAAGGGTCTTGCCCACGCCGCTCTCAACGGAAACGACCTTGTCCTCATCGATACTGCCGGCCGTCTCCACATCGACGAAGCCCTTATGGACGAGCTCAAGAGCATCAAGTCCGAGGTCAACCCCAACGAGATCATGCTTGTCGTCGACGCAATGACCGGCCAGGATGCCGCAAACGTCGCCTCTGCCTTTAACGACGCGCTCTCCATTGACGGCGTGCTCCTTGCAAAGCACGATTCCGACGCCCGCGGCGGTGCCGCTCTCTCCGTCAGAGCCGTAACCGGAAAGCCCATCAAGTTCGTTGGTACCGGCGAAAAGATCGAGGCAAACTGCATTGAGCCCTTCCACCCCGACCGTGTGGCTTCCCGCATTCTGGGCATGGGCGATATGCTCTCCTTCATCGAAAAAGCCCAGCGCAATTTCGATGATAAAAAAGCCGCAGAGCTTGAACAGAAGCTCCGCAAAAACAAGTTCGACCTTGACGACTATCTTGAACAGATGCAGCAGCTCAAGGGAATGGGTTCCCTTGAAAGCCTTGCAGGCATGGTTCCCGGCGTAAGCGCAAAACAGCTTGCCGGCGCCAAGATAGACGAAAAGATAATCACCCGAACCGAGGCCGTTATTCGCTCCATGACCAAAAAGGAGCGTCAGAATCCCGGAATTCTCAACTTTAGCCGCAAGAAGAGAATTGCCGCAGGCAGCGGCTGCCGCATCGAGGATATCAACCGCGTTTTGAAGCAGTTTGAAATGACCCAGATGATGGCAAAAAAGATGACTGGCGGAGGCAAGCAAAAGCTTAACTTCGGCGGCCCCAAAGCTAAAAACAGCAAGGGCTTTAAATATCCCTTCTAATTATAAGACTGTTTTAATATTTAATGGAGGTAATACACAATGGTTAAGATCAGACTTCGCAGAATGGGCGCAAAGAAGGCTCCTTTCTACCGCATCGTTGTTGCTGATTCCAAGTTCCCCCGCGACGGCAGATTCATCGAGGAGATCGGTACTTACAACCCCCTCAAGAATCCTTCCGAGGTTACCATCGATGCCGACAAGGTCAAAGAGTGGATCCGCAACGGCGCTCAGCCCACTGACACCGTTAAGTCTCTTCTGAAAAAAGAAGGCATTCTCTAAGAAATCAACCCGTCGCTGACGAAAAGGAAAGATTTAATGAAAGAGCTTCTCTATTATATCGTCAAGGCTCTTGTCGACAATCCCGATGAGGTTTCTGTCACAGAAAAGACCCGGGAGGACGGAGAGCTTGTTCTTGAGCTTACCGTTGCTCAGAGCGATATGGGAAAAGTCATTGGCAGACAGGGCAGGATCGTTAAGGCCATCAGGTCCATCATGAAATCTGCCGCTGCTCATGAGAACATCCGCGTTTCCGTGGACATTCTCGGCTAAGACGAACAAACGGGGCTGCTGCAAAAACGGGGTATTTTCGGATACTGCGGTTTTGCAGCAGCCTTGATCTTTTTTCACAAAAGGCGGTGCATTCATTTGACAGAGAAAAAAATGCTTGAAGCCGGAAGGCTTGTTACCACCCACGGAGTCCGGGGTGAGCTTAAGCTCCAGCCATGGTGCGACAGCGCCGAATTTGCGCTAAAGATCAAAAAGCTCTACATGGACGGAGAGCCCCTTAAGCTCCGATCCCGCAGAGTCCACAAAAACACCCTTTTGCTCACTATCGACGGGGTGGACACGGTTGAAAAGGCAAAGTTTCTCGTGGGCAAGGTGCTCTACTTCAAAAGAGAGGATGCTCCCCTGCCGGAAAACTCCTATTTCATCGCCGACCTTATCGGCCTCACCGTTTTCGACAACCGCACAGAGAAGACCATCGGCAAAATTACCGACGTTCTTCAACGCCCCGCAAGCGATATTTACGTTGTCACCAACGGCGAGGACGAGATACTCATTCCTGCCGCCGGAGATTTTATCGACTCTGTGGACATAGACGGCGGTATTATGAAGGTTAACACTATCGAGGGCATGATATGACACCGAAAGTCAGTATTCTCACGCTTTTCCCCGAAGCCGTTCAGGGCATGCTGGGAGCCAGCATCACGGGAAATGCGCTTAAAAACGGAATATTCCAGCTTAACTGCGTTCAGATACGAGACTACACTCAAAACAAGCAAAAACAGGTGGACGACTATCCCTACGGCGGCGGCATGGGCATGCTTATGCAGGCAGACCCTCTGTACCGCGCATGGGAGAGCGTTTGCCAGGGTAAAAAGGTACACACCATTCTCATGAGCGCCCAGGGCCACACCTACACCCAAAAGGACGCCAAGCGTCTTTCCCTTTACGACCACGTCTGCATCGTCTGCGGCCACTACGAGGGCGTAGACAGGCGCTTTATCGACGAGTGTGTTGATGAAGAGATCTCTCTTGGGGATTTTGTTATGACCGGCGGCGAGATCCCCGCCCTTGCTATCGTGGACTCCATGGTCCGCCTGCTCCCCGGCACTCTGGCAGATGAGAGCTGTTACACCGACGAGAGCCATTGGAGCGGCCTTTTGGAATATCCCCACTACACCCGTCCCGAAGAATGGCACGGCAGAAAGGTCCCCGAGGTGCTCACCTCCGGCCACAAGGAAAACATCCGCAAATGGCGCAGAAAACAGGCTCTGCTTGCCACAAGGGAGAGACGGCCGGATATGTTCCAAAAGCTCACCCTCACCAAAGAGGATCTCATGCTTCTCGCCGAAGAAGACGCTAAGGAGTGAGATCTATGGAGCTTAACTGGAGAAGACAGTTAAAAGCCAAAGCCGGCTACGTTGCAATGGCAATTTCCGGCTCGGCTCTGACACCTTTCTTTTTCACCGGCTTTATCGCCCTGTTACAGGAATCCCTTATCGGAGCGTTAGTGGTGTTTTTTATCATGCTTTGCAGTATAGCCCTTGGGGTCTGTGGCGTTGTCGGTATAATCGCCGTGGTAAAGCACAACAAAAAGGTTGAAGAGGCTTACGTTGCCGCCTTTGACGCCGAGGTTGCAAAGGACATTGCCCGGATAAAAAGCAAATAAAACTCCCCTGCTATATTTAACCGCAGCACCCATTTACGAGTGCTGCGGTCGTTTTTTTATCAGGAGTTTAGTATTTCACTGATGCGGCGGTATTTTTCAAGATAAACGCTGTTGTTTTCCACCTCGGCGAGTGCGGAAAGATGGTGCTTCAACACCCAATCCAGAGCAGAAATGGCTTCTCTTGCGGTTTGAGCTTTTTCCTCTCCGGAAGACAGGGCAACGATGGCGTTTTCCCTTGCCTTGTAGAGATTTGGAAGCTTTTTTGCCGCGGCTATCGCCTTTTCGTGCTCGCCCAATTCCAGGTAAGCAAAGCAGATATTGTACAGAGTTGCGTTTCTCACCTCGGAATCCGGCCCGCGGAGTATTTCCTCCTGAATGCGCAGGGACTCCCGAAGGTTCTCCCGTTTTTCCTCCTCTGTTCCGGAAAGGCGCTCGATGGAGGTGGAAAGCTGTACCAGCAAAAGCTGATCCCCGGGATAGGTCTTGAGTGCGTTTCGCATAAGGGAAATGTTTTTCAGGTGCAGGCTGTCATCCCCTTCAGCCTTTGCCTTTTCGTGAGTGGAAAGCCATAGGGCGTTGATCTCGTCGTATCTGGATTTTGAGGCTATCTCCTCCATGCCGATAAGCTCGTCCACCGTAATGCCAAAATAGTTTGCCAAAGAGGGAAGCATGGTTATGTCCGGGTATCCCTCGTTGCGCTCCCACTTTGAAATTGCCTGATAGGTCACCCCAATGGCGGCGGCAACGTCCTCCTGAGTGAGGTCGCGGTTTCTGCGGTAGAGTTTTAGTTTTTCGCCAATGAGAAGTTTCATGTGATTCTCCTTTTTCCGTTATATATGCATTCGGCCGTCTGCAGATACGATTATACCATAATCCCCCGCTTAATCAATAACGGCTCTGTTTAGGATACACAACAGCCCGTTGTATAATTCCCTTTGCCGTTGCACGGGCAGACAAAAAAACACAGCCAAAGCGCACTCCGGCTGTGTTTATAAAATGATCTACAGACCAATAAAGAAGCATCCCCGTCCGCACTCAAGGTCGACCCGAAGTTCACAGCCTCCGTCGATTGCATTAGCAGAAAGCTCACGAACCTCTCCGCCCATTGGGTCTGCCAGATAGAGCTTCGAAAAATCACCGTAAAGGGTGAACCCGGTGCTGACCGGTACGTCGCCCATGTTTGCAAGGTAAAACACCCTGTGGCCTTCCTCCGTTACACGGCAATGGGAGAGAATATCCTTATTTGGCTCTTCGAGCTTAAGGGACAAATGTCTGCGGGTCAACGCTCCGTCAAGATAATCACAGAAGCTGTCTTTGGGAATTGCTTTCCCAAGAGATGCTACGAGTTCAGCATCAAAGGGAAGACCGGTGTTTCTCGAGAATGCGGGCATTTCTTCCACGAAGAAAAGGTCAACACCGGCATTCTTCAGCTCAAAGAGCTTTTCCAGCGCGGCATCCTCAAAAACTCTGCAGCAGGGAAGAACAACGGCTGAATACTCTCTGTCACCCCAGGTCAGCTTGCCGTCCCTGACTTCACATTCGCAGAGGATGGAAGAATCAATATAGTCGTAGTCCACCTGATGCTTCAAAAGCCCCCATGACGACCGGATGAACGAAAACTCAACTGAAACGATGGCGTCACTGAAGTCGTGGGCACGTTCCTTTGTGGTGGGGGTATATGCCGCCCACATTGCCGCTTCAGGATAGAGCACGGCAACGCGGCTGTCACGCTTGCCCTGCCGCAACAGCGCGCCCGAGCGGGAAACGTAACGGTTGAGCCGAAGCTGCTCTTCTTCGGTTATTCCGTCCCAGGAATAATAGCTTGTGAAATTGTTCACACCCATGGCCAGGTGCCAGTTAACAGAGCCGTAATAGCAGTCTATGCCGGCCTTGTCACCTCTTTCCCGAACGGAGTGATCGGAAAACTCCGTAAACACCTCGTGCTCACCGTTAAGGTCAGCAAAGGATGAAACAAATCTTGCTATGGGGATCTGCCCGTCAAACATGAGGTCGCGGGTCTCCGTTGCAAGCTGATCTATGCCCGGCCAGTCGAAGCGGCGCATACTGCGGAAGAAAGACCCGTAGTTCACTATATGCCGCTGAAGACACTCTTCTTCCAGCATATGCCCCGAGGATTTAAGTCCGTTTTGGTGGCACCAGTCCTGAATTCCGGCAAAGAAGCCGTCGGCAACGGAATCTGCAATAAACTCCCAAAAGTCACAGCGGCGCTTCACAACGTCGTTGCCCTTTGAAAGAACGACCGCAACACAGGCGTTCACAAAGGGATAGCCGTATTTTGCCTCAAACTCTTCGGGATAGCTGTCCAGCCAGGGAAGTATGGGGAAAACTCCGGTACGGATATTCCAGGCGATGAGCGAGGGCTCGTCCGTGAAGGTAGCAAGAATGCCCTTGCCAAACTCATCACCCAAAATCGCCTTATATTTCTCGTGGGTGCAGTCAATAAAGGCCTGGGTGGCCTTTTTGTCCGACATACTTATGTAGTTCCGGGGCTCGCTGTAGCTGTCAGAGGCGTGAGTTCCGTCGAACAGGCGGCGTATGCTCATCATAAACAGATAGAACCGCCCGTTTGGCACCTCAACGTAGAGAACTCCATTCTCGTTTTGGAAATGAGTTACGTCTATGGGGTCTCCGCCCTCAACGGGGATGAGCACGGCCTTCCAAAGCCTGTCTCCGGGTACGTCCGCCCGGTAGACCGAGGGACCGCCGATAACGCGCCAGTAGTCAAAGCAGTACAATCCCTTGGCGATAAACTCCGGGTTGTGCTCGGTGACGTATCCTCCACCGGTGCCGGAGGGATAACCCTTTTCGTCGTAGATCCAGGTGTGCATTCCCCTGCGGATATACTCTCTGAAGCCATCTTCAGTCTTCTTCCAGCAATCCTCATCATCCGGGAAAGAGTAATTGTAGGGAATGTTACCCACAACTCCCCCAAATCCGCACCTGTCGAATCTATCTGCAAGAGCCGGGTCTGCAATGCCCCCGTGAATGATCTGATAAATGGCATACCTTCTGTCGGGTTCTTTAAAAGAATCAATAAGCCCTCTTACGTCCACGTTATCATCTCCTTACCGGATAATAATTCCAAAACAGGGAAAACAGATTTATTCTGCGGTATATTCGCCGTAGACCTCGGCAAGTCTGTGGGGATAGTCCGTCATAATACCGTCAGCACCGATGGCGATAAGCTCACGCATCTCCTCGGGGTCGTTGACCGTCCAGTAGTGAACGGCAAGATTGTTTCTGTGGGCAGCCTTAACAAAGCTCTTCGTCGCAAGGCTTATGCCGTATTCCTCGGTGGGAAGCTGGAAAACGCACATCTCATCCCCAAAGAACTGATCCAGACGCAGGTAGTGCAGGAGCAAAAACTTAATTGATGCCGCGTATGCCGGAGAGAACATAAACTCCTCCGGAACCTCTCCCGATGCCGCAAGAGCGCAGAACTCGTCATATATCTCCTCGTGGAAGCTGGCAACCACAACACGGTCAAAGGCATCATACTTTTCAAGAAGGTCGATAATCGCAGAAAGAGCCTTTTTTCCCGTTTCGCCGGACTGCTTTATCTCAACGTTTATGCGGTTTTCCGGGAAGGCGACGATGAGCTCCTCAAGGGTCGTGGCAAGATATACGGTCTGATGACGGGGCGAAACACCCTGGGGGTATTCAACGTCCACGGGGTATTTATTATTTCCCCCGTCGTCCGCAAAAAGCTTGCGCTCGCCAACCAAAACGCCCCCTTCGGTGGGGTTGGTATAGCCAAAGTTGACCTGCTGAGCCATAAGGTCCGAATAGTTCCAGTCTGCGATCTTGCCGGTGACGTTGGTCTTACGGTCAAGGGTCGTATCGTGGGAGAGAATGACGACGCCGTCGGCAGTTATGCTGACGTCAGTTTCCATCATTACGTTTTTATCGACGCTGTAGGCGTTGTAGAAGGCTTCGAGAGTGTTGTCCGGAAATTCCCGGTTACCGCCACCGTGGGCAATGAGAATGGGAAGGTCGGTCTCGGTGCGCATGGGGTTGTCAAGCTTAAAGTTTTTTCCCTTAGGCCAGATGGCAAGAATGCCGTAGACCAGCAAAATGGTGCCAATGACAATAAGCACGGTAAGGGCGATCTTTTTCTTTTTTCCGGGTGCGGTCTTTTCCATTTGTGAAGCTCTCCTTTCAAAATGCAGGGGGACTTATTTCGACAGTTATATTATAAACGCTCCGGGAACAAAAAGCAACGGCAAATTCAAATATATCTCTCCGGGCAAATCTTTCAATTGACAAAGCGGAAGATATGTCGTATAATTACCCTGTATGAGACCAAATGTTAAACACTATCGGAGGCATTTGACTATGGAAGAAAAAAACGTAAAGATCCCCGGCCAGCTTGATTTCGAAAACATTCGCACCTGGTCCGTTAAGGACAGAGTAAATCTCGTCCGCATCGACAATCTCTTTAACCTCACCGACGAATTCGCAGATTACGAAAACCCCGATTTTGACACACTCGTTTCCAAGATAATCGCCGCCAAGGAAGCCGGAGCCGCCGTTATCATGTCCATCGGCGCCCACGTTATCAAGAATAACCTCTCCCGTTTCCTTATCGCCCTTATCAAAGAGGGCTACATCACCCACCTTTCCGGCAACGGCGCCTGCAGCATCCACGATTTTGAGCTCTGCTACAACGGCGGCACTTCCGAAAACGTCCCCACCGCCATTGAGGACGGCTCTTTCGGCATGTGGGAAGAGACCGGCGCATGGATGAATGAGGCCATTCAGGAAGGCGCAAAGCGCGATCTGGGCTACGGTGAGGCTCTCGCCGTTTACGTGGACGAGCATCCCGAAAAGTTCCCCTACCGCGACGACTGCGTTTTCTACCAGGCATGGAAGCACGGAGTTCCCGCCACCTACCACATTGCTCTTGGCACCGACATTATCCACGAGCATCCCTCCGTTGACTTCGCCGCCATCGGCAAGTGCAGCGGTATTGACTTCCACAAATACTGCTACTCCATGAAGAACCTTGAAAACGGCGTCTTCATGAACTTTGGCTCCGGCGTTATCGGACCTGAGGTCTTCCTTAAGGCTCTCTCCATCGTCCGTAACCTTGGCTACCCCTCCTTCCACATCACCACCGGCAACTTCGACCTTATCGACCTTGGTGACTACCGCAGCAAGATCGGCTATGACGATCCCAACTACTACTACCGTCCCAGAAAGAACATCGTCAACCGTCCCACCAGCGTCGCCGGTCAGGGCTGGCACTTTGTTGTGGACCATAAGATCAGCATTCCCAACCTCTATTTCAAGCTGAAGGCAAAGGAAGGTAAATAAAGTGAAGGAACATTTCACCGCAGAACAGCTTATCGCCCGTTTTTCTGAAAAGAACCCCACTCTTGTTCCCCTTCTTCCCGTAATAAACGAGGCAGTTGAGGCCATCATCGCCTGCTACGAGCAGGGCGGCAGAGTTTTCTGCTGCGGCAACGGCGGCTCCAGCTCTGACTCTGCCCATATCGTCGGTGAGCTTTTGAAGGGCTTCCTCTGCGAGCGTCCCCAGTCCGACGAGATGAAGGCCCGTCTCTCCAACCACGGTCCTCTCGGCCAGCTCATGGCCGAAAAGCTTCAGGGCTCTCTTGCCGGCATTGACCTCACCACCCAGCAGGCTATCATGTCCGCCGTGGCAAACGATACCGATCCCGTTCTCATGTACGCCCAGCAGCTTTGGGGCCTCGGCAGAAAGGGTGACGTGCTTATCGGCATTTCCACCTCCGGCAACGCAAAGAACGTTCTTGCCGCCGGAATCGCCGCTGACATACTTGGCATGACCTCCATCTCCTTCACCGGAGAAAAGGGCGGCCTTATGGGCGAGAAGTTCAACATCGCAATCAAAGCCCCCTCCAACTGGACTCCCGAGGTTCAGGAATACCATATCGCCATCTACCACCTGCTCTGCGCTCTGGTTGAGGCACATTTCTTTGAAGAATAAAATTCAAATCAAATGAATAATCAAGGTCCCTTCCGCACAAACTCATTCCAGAGAAAACGGAAGGGACCTGATTTTTTTCTATGACTATCTTTGACAGAATAGCACTGGCACTCGTGGTCGTCGGCGCACTGAACTGGGGACTGATCGGTATTTTCAAGTTTGACCTGGTTCAGGCGATCTTCGGAGACATGACAGCCTTTTCCCGCATTATCTTTGCCCTTGTGGGTCTGGCGGGACTTTGGTGTATCACTCTGATCTTCAGAAAAATGTGCAACCACGAGTAAAAGAAAAAACAAGACCGCGGAGCTCTCCGCGGTCTTGTTTTTTTAGGTTCGGTTTTAGTTAAACTCAACTGAACAAGCCGGTCTCGGGATCGTAATAGGCAGGATCGTCTATGGTCCCGTCAAAGAGATCGTCCTTTGTAACGTAGATCATTCCGGGAGCTTTTTGAAACTGTGTGACTTTATCCCCCTCTTTCACCTCATAACGGTTCTCGTATTCCGTTATTCCCGCAGGGAAGAACTTGAATATCACGCCGTTTTCACTTTCGAAATAGGGTGAAAAGCCCACGTTATATTTCCCGTCAGCAAAGCTCTTGGAGACGGCTAACTGCTTTCCGTTGCTCTCACGCAAAAAATGGAGCGATCCGCCGTCGTTGTCCGATGAGTTTTCAATAAAGTATTTTTCACCCTTATAGATCAGGTAATCACTGCCCGGGTACGCTGATCTGTACTCAATAGGATCAAAGCTCGTCTCTTCAAAGGAATCCATATCAACGAAAAACAGGTTGGGATAATCGCTAACGTAGATAATTCTGCTCAAGGGCAACACGTCACAGCCAAAAAACATAGGCTCAAGCCCGTACTTTTCCGCAACAGCGTCCACCATATAGGTATAATCCTCAACGGTATAGCTCCCGTCAGAAAGATCAAAGTTGTAAATAATACGGTTATCGTGAAGAATGCTTAAATTCTCTCCGTTAAATTCCGCAACATCCGAGCCGCTCGGAGCATAAGGATCCGGTACGGTGTAATTACAAAGAACGGTGAACTCACGCTTATCAAAGCTGAACGACAGTATCCAATGGTTATAGAGTACATCCTCTTCAATGAAATCACTCTGAGAGTACCCGTAAAAAATCAAGTACAGAGTATCATCCCTAAAGAAAACAGAGTCAATATCCGGTGACGGTGCGGCTATATCGCCGACCGAGCCATCCCGGCATACAAGCTCGTCCAGGGGATATTCATAGACAGTTTCCACGATCCCGTCAAAACTGTAAACGATGATCTCTTTGGAATCAATAATAAATATTCTGTCCTGCAATACAAAGACACGGTCAAAAGGATTAGCGGTTTTCAGCGCAAAACAGCTATCCTGATCTTCGTGGGTACAGGTAAGATCAAAGCACAGAGGATATAAAAGCCCCGTCTCTTCGTTGAACATAACGCAGAATCTGTTGTTTCCGGCAGAAAGATCCCGGTCAGTACCGTAAAATTCATCTTTAAAAACAGTCCTGATACTGCCGCCGGTAAACAGCTTATACTGCCAATTGCTTGCCCTGTGTCCGAAATAGTCAACGCCCCGAACAGAGTCGTAAGTATACTCTCCCCCGGCAGAGCAGGCAGAAAGCATAAACAAGGCACAGAGGATGAGCAAAAGATATCTGAGTCTTTTCATCGGCAAACCTCCGCATTGATTTGTATATTGAAGTAACCGCTGAACAGAAACATTTGAAATGAAAATCATTTCATAGCCGGTTCACCGTTGGAAAGATACTTACTATAGGTGTAATTTGTATTATTGCACCTTGTAGTAATTGTGTGGTTGGATTCAATACAAAAAACCTCCCCGGAAATATTATAAGAATTTACACTTGCGTCAACGGTTTCTCCATACTCTGTATCAGTCCGAACAACAGTTCGGTAGGTTGAAGATCCAGAAGTTGGATACACCCAGAATTTAGCACTTACATAGACAGTTGCAGTGGAACATTGATTGGAAGGATGATAAAGATGTGTGACGGCTGTTGAGATTCCGTTAGTTTCAATCTCACTTGCGTAAATAGCTTCAAAATCAACATTCTGGCAGCTACAACGGCCAAATTCGTCACACTCCTCAACTAATCCTGCGCTTGCAGGTATCGCAAGCACTGCGGAAAGTACCATAATGAGAACAAGAAGAGAAACCGAGATGCGTTTTGTGATTTTCATAGTTTTCCTTTCTCCCCGGGGATTTGCCGTCCGGGGTAACAGGAGGCTCAAAACTCCTGTTATTTAGCATTAAGTGCCGGCAAACAAAAAGCGACTGCCGATGTTTGAACGAAAGCAAAAGCTAAGCAAACATGAGTCAGTCACTATATAATAATGAAGATATTCTTAAGTCATACCAAACCTGGCCGTGAATAAGAAATAAATCTGACTCATGGCCGTCCGGCAACAAACGGGAAGAAATCACAAAGAAAGAACTGATCAAATTACGTTGTTGATCCATCCCTTACGCCATACGCCCCGGCGGCATTAACGTATGGCGATATACTGTAAAAAGTTATAACAGTGTTCATAGTCGTCACTGCCTCCTAAGGTTAGATTTTTGCTGTTGTTTGTTACATCTATATAATAACACAGAGATAAAGCGCTGTCAACCCTTTAGAGACAGAAAGTTGTATATTTTATTTTTATAAGCTCATAACAAAAAATTAAAATAGAGTTGTGGCGCAAAGGATTTTGCCTTCCATCCCAAACGTTTCGGCGGGAGCAAGCCCCCGCCCTACGGTATGCGGTTTATCTGTTTGCCCGTAGGGACGCCCCTCCCGGGGCGTCCGGAAAACGTTGCCTTTGGCACGGTATTGCCGGAAGGGCTTACGGAATCCCCCCTACCCCTCACCCGGCAAGGGGGGCTTTTGCTACGATGAATGTGTGAAGCCTTCCCCTTTGTAGGGCGCGGTGAAGTCCTTCGGCCTTCGCCGCCAGGTGCCCCGCAGGGGCGGATGAGGTGAAGGCTGCCTTTGGCACAATGTCGAACAACGGCACATTGGCAACCTCCACCTCATCAATGTGCAAGCTCTGCTTGCTCGTAGCTTGTCCCCTAAAAGGGGAAGCCTTGGGCGTACACCATGTCCTTACACAGTTTGTAAACCGTGTGCCTTCACAGCATTTCGGCGGGAGCAAGCCCCCGCCCTACGGTGTGCGGTTTATCTGTTTGCCCGTAGGGACGCCCCTCCCGGGGCGTCCGGAAAACGTTGCCATCGGCACGGTGTTGCCGGAAGGGGCAAACGGGATGATACGTTGGAACAAATTAATATTGAATAATGAAGCCGCTTCGCTGATGAATAATGAATAATTGCGGTAGGGTCGATTCACGAATCGACCCATATATAAACCTCCCCCTCTCGGGGGAGGTGCCCCGCAGGGGCGGAGGGGGGCACGGAGGTCGCCTTTTGCACGATACCGAACCTTGGCGCCATCGCAAGCTCCACCTCATCAATGTGCAAGCTCTGCTTGCTCGTAGCTTGTCCCCTGCGAGGGGAAGCCTTATTTGTCGGCTTTATTTGTTTTTTCTCCGACGGTCCCCGATACGCCATTAACCCCATCTACGCAAAATAAAACTGTGGCCCCCCCCGTGAAGAAGGTGCCACAGTTTTTTTCACTTTACGATGATCTGATCTCCGGCCGTCATGGAGAAGATCTCTTTTACCACCTTGTCCGAGATAAGTCCGCTGCCGCCCAGTACCGCGCCGGAGGTTATGCCGTTGGCAGAGGTATAGCCCTTTGCGATGCTCTGCTTACCGTTGGCCGTGAGGATCAGCGGCGCGTTCAAGCTGTAAGCAAGGCTTCCGCCGGAGAGACCGTCGGGGAAGTTAAGTCCGTAGACCAAAACTGCAGAGTCTGCTCCGCCAAAGAAGGTCTTTGCTATCTCAACACTGGTCTGATATCTGTCTGCTCCGGAAAGTCTTGTGACAGAGCCGTAGGCCTTCAGCGCAGACTCAATTTTCGCATTAACGGCGTTGGTTCCGCCGATAACGTAGATCTTTCCACCGTTGGCTGTGGAGAGAAGCTCCTTCTGGGCAGAGGTAAGGCTGTCTTTAACCAGAAGTACGGGCTTGTTCACCGCAGAGGCCGAAAGTCCGTCCGCAAAGTCCTTTCCGGTGCAGACGAGTATGTCCTCACCCGCAATACCTGCCTCACGCAGGATCGCAAGGTTGGTATCGTATCTGGTCGCACCCGCAAGCCGCTTTACGTTAAAGCCATCAAGACCGGTCTCCATTGCCCTGGGCACAGCCTTCTCTCCGCCAAGCAGATACACCGTTCCGCCGGCGGCAAGGTTTTCTCTGATGTATTCTTTCACGGAATTCAGGGTCTTGCTGTTGTTTTTAACAAGAAGCATGGGGGCACCCTTGCGGTTTGCAAGATAGCTTCCCGAAAGCGCATCTGCAAAATCCTCGCCCGAGGCAACCACAATGCAGTCGAACTTCTCTATTCCCCGAAGCTCCTTGATATAATCCGCCGTGTCAAAGGCGGTGTCGTATCGGGTTGAGCCGAACACACGGGTGGGAAGCAAAGATGAAATGTGTGAATTAAACTTTATATCCACAGATGAGAGCGGGTCGTTGTCACCCTTTATTTCTATCTTTTCCCAGTCTTCTTCCGAGCCAGTATAGAGAACCTTTTCAAGATTTTCACAGCCCGAGAAAACCTCCGCGCCAATGGCTGTCACCGTTTCCGGTATGACAACAGCGGTAAGCGAACTGCAGCCTTTGAAAGCCCCGTCGCCTATCTCCGTAACGCTTTCAGGAATTACGATGTTTTTCAGCTTACTGCAATCCTCAAAGGTTCCCTCTCCAATTTCTGCCACTGTTTCAGGAAGCTTAACACTTTCTATGCTCTCACATTTTGCAAAAGCACTCTCTCCTATCTCTTCCACAGTGTCCGGTATGATAACCCCCTCAAGTCCACTACAGCCGTAGAAGGCATACTTGCCAATTGAAAGCAAACCTGTCGGCATAGCTCTCACCATACGGAACATACTGTAAGTCACCGGAGCAGACCCCTCAGGAAGGCTGATGTTCTCAATGTTGTCACAGCCATAGAAAGCGTAATCGCCAACTGTTGTGACCCCTGTTTCAATAATTACAGACTTTATCCTATCCCTGTATCCGTACCAGGGAGCTTCACCGGAAGCGTAGTCGGTCATGGCGCCGGTGCCGGAGACCGTAACAGTTCCGGTTTTGTCAAGTGTCCAGGTCAGTCCTTCACCACACTCACCGCTTGCGATAATAAACGACTCGATGACAGTATTATAATGTCTGGTTGCATTGACAAGCTTGTCGTTATCCAACATAATACTGACGTTCATCCAGTCTTCTGCAGTACCTTCATAGTACAAATCCGTAAACGCCGTGCATCCGCTGAACGCAGATACGCCCACGAAAATCAGATCCTTAGGAACCGTCACAGCTCTAAGATTTTTACATCCGTCAAAGGTAAATCCGTTGATAAATTTTGTACCCTTGGGGAAAGAGACACTCTCAAGAGACGTACATCCTGCAAAGGCATATGCACCGAAGGACGTGGCGCTGTCAGGAATTGATACAGAGGTCAGTGCCGTGCAGTTCTCAAAGGCATACCCGCCAACAGAACTCACTCCTTCCGCAATGATAACGGACTTTATTTTTGCCCTGTCCGCATACCACGGTGCGCCGCCGCTTCCGGAAATGACCACAGATGCCGCACCCGAAACAGTCAGCGTTCCGTCAGCATCCAGCGTCCATACGAAGTCCACCTGATCACCGGAGTCATCCTGATCACCGGAATCATCCTCTTCTTCGGAGCCTGTGGAGTTATAGTGAACGGTAGCATCTGAAAGGAATTGGTTGTAGTCTTCAATAACTATCTTGTTCCACTGAGCCTCTGTTCCGCTGTAATAAATATTCTTAAGACTTGAACAGTTTGCAAATGCACCGGTACCGATAGCTGTCACACTTGCCGGGATGGTTACGCTTGTCATTTCTTCACAGCTGCTGAACAACCATGCGCTTATATATGTCAGTCTGTCCGGAATCGTGATGCTTGTAAGGCTGCTGCAATCATCAAATGCATAGTCGCCGATACTCGTCACGCTGTCCGGGATCGTGATGCTTGTAAGGCTGCTGCAATCTCTAAATGCCCAGTTGCCGATACTCGTTACGCTGTCCGGAATCGTGATGCTTGTAAGGCTGCTGCAACCACAAAATGCAGAGTAGCCGATACTCGTCACGCTGTCCGGAATCGTGATGCTTGTAAGGCTGCTGCAATGTCCAAATGTATTTTCTTCTATCTCCGTTACGCCATCCGGGATTTTGATGCTTGTAAGGCTATTGCACCACCAAAATGCATCGCTGCCGATACTCGTCACGCTGTCCGGGATCGTGATGCTTGTAAGATTGCTACAACCATAAAATACATAGCTGCCAATACTCGTCACGCTGTCCGGGAGCGTGATGCTTGTAAGGCTGCTGCAAACATTAAATGCAGCGCTGCCGATACTCGTCACGCTGTCCGGGAGCGTGATGCTTGTAAGGCTGCTGCAAACATTAAATGCAGCGCTGCCGATACTCGTCACACTGTTCGGGATCGTGATGCTTGTAAGGCTGCTGCAACCGTAGAATGCAGAGTTGCCGATACTCGTCACGCTGTCCGGGATCGTGATGCTTGTAAGGCTGCTGCAATTAAAAAATGCATAGTCGCCGATACTCGTCACGCTGTCCGGGATCGTGATGCTTGTAAGGCTAGTGCACTCGCAGAATGCTCTCCCGCCGATACTCGTCACGCTGTCCGGGATCGTGATGCTTGTAAGGCTGCTGCAACCACTAAATGCAGAGCTGTCGATACTCGTCACGCTGTCCGGAATCGTGATGCTTGTAAGGCTGCTGCAATTAAAAAATGCATCGTCGCCGATACTCGTCACGCTGTCCGGGATCGTGATGCTTGTAAGGCTGCTGCAATTTCTAAATGCACCGCTACCGATACTCGTCACGCCATCCAAAATCGTGATGCTTGTAAGGCTGCTGCAACCAAGAAATGCATAGTTGCCGATACTCGTCACGCTGTCCGGAATCGTGATGCTTGTAAGGCTGCTGCAACCATGAAATGCATCGAAGCCGATACTCGTCACGCTGTCCGGAATCGTGATGCTTGTAAGGCTGCTGCAACCATAAAATGCTTCTCTGTCGATACTCGTCACGCTGTCCGGGATCGTGATGCTTGTAAGGCTGCTGCAATTTCTAAATGCCCAGTCGCCGATACTCGTCACGCCATCCGGAATCGTGATGCTTGTAAGGCTACTGCAATCACAAAATGCATAGTCACCGATACTCGTCACGCTGTCCGGGATCGTGATACTTGTAAGGCTGCTGCAACCATAAAATGCATAGTCACCGATACTCGTCACGCTGTCCGGGATCGTGATACTTGTAAGTTTCCTACAGTTAGTGAATGCATAATCGCCTATCTCCATCACGCCGTCCGGGATCGTAACGCTTGTAAGGCTGCTGCAAAATTCAAATGCAGCGTAGCCGATATTAGTTACGCCGTCTTCGATCACAACAGATTTTATTTCATTACGATCTGACTGCCAAGGAAAAGAATACCCCATCTCCCCTTCACCGGAGATTGTCAGAGTGCCCTCATTGTCAAGCACCCAAGTCAGATTATCCCCATCATCGCCAAAGGTTCCGCTTGCAACGGTTTCTGCCGCAAACGCAGGAATGCAGAAAAGAGCAAACACCATGATCAGCGCAAGGGAAAGTGATAATGCCTTTTTCATTTTTAACACCTTCTTGCCAGATTATTTAAGAGCCGGAATAGTACATCAAAAGAGTTGTTTATACTCCGATATCAATTAAAACTACACATTGAGTATTATGCCATTATTGATTATCAAATCGTACGCCTTTTGATAGTTAGCTCTTATGTTAGTTCATTATACCTCTTAATGTTTGCTGTGTCAATGCGGTTTTGGGAAATAGCGGACAAAAATGTTGTATTCTTATAGCTTTGTTGTTGTCTGTAACGGTTGTTTGAAAAGTTGCTTAATTTGTCAAAAGGCATACATTTTGATAGCACCCGTTATTTTCACTCTTCCGAAACACAGCACCAACAGCTATAAACACAAAGAGAGCAGATCTGGCTGACGGCCGATGTGCTCTCTTTTTTCTTTATGGAATTTCGTTTGGGGGAATATGCAAGACACCGAATTATAACGGCGAGACTTGACATGCAGTTCGCCCCCTACGGCTCTTGGTCAACCTTTCTGCCTGTAGGGAATCCCCAAACGTTTCGGCGGGAGCAAGCCCCCGCCCTACGGTGTGCGGTTTATCTGTTTGC
>SVLY01000076.1 GCA_015067715.1 Oscillospiraceae bacterium
GAGGGTGCGTTCGAAGAGTGTTCTGTTCTGGAATCTCTCAGATTTGGAGGGTCTGAAGAAGCGTTTGAAGCGCTTTTTGCAGAGGACGGCGAAGGGGTTATTCCGAAAATGAATGAGATGGGAATAACCGTAACTTTCAATTCCAAAGTCAGAGCCGGAGAACAGAATACGTGGATATATGTTGCCGCCGGAGCGGCTGCTGTTGTCCTTGCCGCAGCGGTAACTGTTACAGTGGTGCTGATAAGGCGAAAGAAGAAAAACTGAGTTAGGCCGGTGCCTTGATATAACTGACATATATGTGTGTTTACTGCTTGGCAGTTGATATATATGTAATTAATTTTGGAGGAAATTATTATGAAAAAAGCTGTTTCGATGGTTATTGCGATTCTTATCGTGGTCGCCATCTTTGCTGTGCCTGGGATGGCAACGGCAAAGGGCAACGGTTTTGATTGGCTCCTTGAAGATGGAACTCTTACCATCTTCGGAGAGGGCAGAATGCCGGACTACAGTGAGGGTGCTGCTCCCTGGGATGCAGATAAAGAACTGATCAAGACAGTTGTTATTTCAGACGGGATAACGTCGATCGGTTCAAATGCATTCTGTAAATGCTCAAATCTTGTTAGTGTTGAGATTCCTGAAAGCGTTACCGATATCGGGAGCCATGCGTTTAGGCTGTGCATGAGCTTGCAGAGTGTGAACATTCCTTTCGGCGTTAAGGAAATTGCAGACGGAACTTTTAACAGTTGCGAATCGTTGACTGCTGTTCTTATTCCGGAAGGGGTCAAACGCATAGGTATTGCGGCTTTTGCATATGCAGAAAGCCTTTCTGCAATCGAAATTCCCAGCTCTGTCAAATCAATTGATAAGATGGCCTTCTATGCGTGCTATGACCTGGATGAAGTGATCGTTCCGTATGGTATCAGAGAGATTGGAGAGAGTGCATTTGCATATAGCGGAATCGAATATGCGTCTTTCCCCTGTTCAGTTAAATCGATAGGAAAAGAAGCATTCTATCGCTGTTCGAACCTTGATGCTATAGAACTTCAGTACGGTATATCATCGATAGAAGAAAAGACTTTTGCATATACCGGGCTTGAAAGTATAGAGCTCCCCAGAACGGTAAAAACCATAAAGTCTTCTGCTTTTCTGAACTGTGAAGAGCTTGTGAGTGTATCAGTTTACACTGAACTCAGCTCTATAGAAGAAGGCGCCTTTTTAGGGTGCGAAAATCTTCAGACGGTATATTATGGGGGAATTCTGGATTCTTGGAGCAATGTCGATATCAAAGATGCGGATATAAGCAACAAAGTTTTTTGTGATGCTTCCTTGATCTGTTATTCGCAGAGGATCGCTGTAGAAGAGACAGAAGAATACGGTTTCCTCGCTTCGAAATACATGATGGAATATCGGTCAGGTTCCCTCGTTGACTCTGTGCTGATTGTTGAATGTAATGACACGAAAATGATTGCCTTTTCCCAATATCTCTCCGGCTTATACGGTGCACCTGTTTTGCTCTATAACCAGGAGGACATAAAAGAGGTCAGACAACTGAGACATTATATCAAACAAAACCTTTCAAAGGGCGGAACGATATATATACTTGGTGATAAGGATGCCATACCTGAGCATATGGAATATAATTTCTCCGAATATACTATCAAAAGACCTGATAACACATTGGTTAATATAGCATTTGATGCGCTTAAAGAGGGAGCGGTCACCGGCGAAGACCTGATTGTGTGTCGATATGACGATGAGATGGGAATTCTATGTGCATCTGCTTCAGATTGTCCTGTAATGTTGGTTGGCAATGTAATACAACAGTCTCAGGTGGAATTCATACTTGACAAATCATTCAAAAATATATACGTTATTGGAGGAACTGATAAGGTAAATTCTTCCATAATGTCCAAATTGGAGCAACTTGTCCCTGAAGACGGTTCAGCTTCCCGGATTAATGGCGGAAACATATATCGTACCTCTGCAATAGTAGCTGAAACGATATTCCCGGATGCAGACCAGATTGTACTGGTTAGCGATAGATCTGATATGGTTTCTGTTGGTTTCATTGCAGATTCGATTGATGCACCGGTTATGATCGTTGACGGCACTTATGAATTTGTTTCAGATTATGTTAATGCTAACGGAATAACATCCGGAATCGTTGTTGGTGAAGCAGATCTGATATCTGATGAAACGGTTCAATCTGTTTTTGCTGTTCCGGAGACCGTGCTGATCGTAAACCGTAAATGATCGCTTTTGTGAGTCATCTGCCGCAGAAATCTTCTCCATGGCCGCCGGAGATCAGATCATCGTAAAGTGAGAAGAAAGTAAAGGAAAAATGCCCCCGTGAAAACGGGGGCATTTGGTTTATCTTCGGACGAATCCCACTTGCCTCTCCCTTCAGGGAGAGGACCCGCCCAAAGGGCGGCGGAGAGGGCTCGTGTTGGATGAACGCTGTACTCTTATATAGGTCAAGCTCCGCTTGACCGGCCCTCTCAGTCTCGCATTCGCTCGCCAGCTCCCCCTAAAGGGGGAGCCAAGGCTTTGGGGTTGCCTTGGGATGAGTATTTTGGGGCATGGAACAAATTTTATGAAGGCTTATTTGTCCGCCCATACGGTACCCTGCGAGGGACGGATTATTTTCTTTCGCGGCAGCGGGCAACGGCGCTTTCGGCGGCAAGCATGCCGCTGGACCATGCCCACTGCAGGTTAAAGCCTCCGCAGTCACCGTCCACGTCAAGAAGCTCGCCGGCGGCAAAAATGCCGGGGTTTATATTTGACTCAAGGGTCTTGGTGTTGAAATTGGTAAGCAAAATCCCTCCTGCGGCCACCTGGGCGTTGGTCATGCCCGTGGTGCCGGTGAGAGTAAAGCGGAGATCCTTCAAAAGCTTTGCAACCCCCGTGATCTGAAAATCCTGTATCTCCCCGGCGGGTATGCCAAAGGGGATACCGGCGGTCTTTAAGATAAGCTGGCCCACCCTTTTGTTGGAAAAGGCCGTCAAAAACTCCTCCGACGCCCTCTTTGCAAGGGTATCTCTTCTTTGGAACAGAAGCTCCCGAAGGGCATCTATTTCGAGCTTGGGCACAAGGTCCAGCCCAACCTCAAAGCGGCCGTTACTGCGGGAGACCTCCCGGGAGATCTGCAGGATCGCCGGGCCGGAGAGGCCGTATTCCGTGAAGAGCACCTCGTCGGCACAGGATGCACCGGGTTTTCCATTTTTGTAAAGGGTGGCAACACAGTCCACGTGAATGCCCTTAAGCGAGCGCACTGCGGCAGGTTCGGTCTTGAGCTGGACGAGCGACGGGGTAACGGGGGAGAATTTGTAGCCCATGCCGCGGAGAAGCTTGTAGACCGAGCCGTCACTGCCCAGCTTTTCGCCGCCGGCGGTGAGTCCCGGGGTGAGTATAACGGTTTTTGCCAGAAGCTGGCCTGCGGTGGTCTTAAGGGTGAGCACCCCACGGGGGATGATGGCCTCCACCCGGGTGGAGGTGAGCACGGTCACGCCCCGCTCTTCGAGGGCAAAGCGAAAGGCGTCCACAACGCCGGAGGCCTGGTAGCCTGCGGGGTAGCCCCGGCCGTCGGGGAGAAAATCTACGTAAATGCCGATGGAGCTCAGAAAATCAAGGGTCACGTTCAGATCAAAACGCTGGAGGATAGTGTTCACCACGTGCATATTATCGCTGTGGTAGTAAAGAGAGTCGCGCCTTTTGTTTACGATATTGCACCGACCGTTTCCGGTGACGATGAGCTTTTTGCCCACTCTGTCCAGCGCTTCGATGAGCACGATCTTCAGATCGGGCCAAAGGGCGGCGGCGTGGACAGCGGCACACATTCCCGCGGCGCCTCCGCCGACAATTGCGATATCGTAAGTCATGTCTGCTTCCTCCCGTTATTACTTGTTTTTAGTATATCATGGGACAAAAACTCTGTCAAGCCCCGGCTTGTCCCGGGGAGAAAGCCTTGATTTTGCTGCATACTTCGTGGTAAAATAGAGCTGAAAGTTCTGTGCTTTTTGTGGAGGCTGTGATGACTGACATCCGCATCTGCCCCGTTTGCGGGGAAAAACTAAATTCTTCGCCAAGGGGGCTGTTCTGTTCCCGGGGTCACAGCTTTGACCGGGCGAAGGAGGGCTACGTAAATCTTCTGGGCGGAAGCAAAAAGGGGAGTCTCCGGGGGGACAGCCGGGAGATGGCTGTTTCCCGCAGGGCTTTTCTGAACCGGGGCTATTACGCCCACCTTGCCGCCGGAGTGGCATCAGCCCTTCCGGACAGGGGCGGAAGCCTTTTGGACATCTGCTGTGGAGAGGGGTATTACACGGAACAGCTTTCCGCCGTCCGGCCGGAATATAAGTTCTTTGGCTTCGACATTTCAAAAGAGATGGTCCGTCTTGCCGCAAAGAGAAGGTGCGGGGCGGAGTTTTTTGTGGCGAACCTTGGCTCCATCCCCGTGGAAGAGGGGAGTGTGGACGCGGCGATACATCTTTTTGCCCCCTTTAACGCCCCGGAGTTTGCACGGGTGCTGAAAAAAGATGGCGTGCTTCTCTCCGTTGTTCCCGGGAGGGATCACCTTATGGGGCTGAAGCAGGTGCTCTATGAAAAGCCCTACCCAAACGACGAGGCAGAGCCCGATACCCGGGGGCTTTTCACGCTGACGGATAAGCTCCGGGTGAAAAAGACCGTCACCCTCACCTCGGCTGAGGATATTGGGACTCTGTTCCAGATGACCCCCTACTATTTCAAGACCGGCGTTTCCGGGGCGGAAAAGCTGAAAGAGCTCTCAACTCTGGAGACCGAGACCGACTTTATAATTCTCGTTTACAGAAGGGGTGACAGGGTGTGAAAAGCTCCGTTTTGTTTCTGGGCTCTTCCGTTACCTACGGGGTGGGCGGCGTCTCATTTGCAGAGATGATGACAGAGGAGCTCGGCTTTGAATGCATAAAAGAGGCAGTATCCGGCACCACCCTTGCAGACCGGGATGCCAGCTCCTACGTCTCACGGCTGAAAAAGCTGGGCAAGGACCTTCGACCGGAGCTCTGCATTTGTCAGCTTTCCACCAACGACGCCGTCCTTGGGGTGGACATTGGCCTTGTGGAAGAGGCTATCCGGTTTATCGTGAAATATGCCAGAGAGACCTTTGGCTGTGACGTTGCATTTTACACCAGCCCGCGGTTTGACTGCCCGGCCTACGAAAAAATGGAGGAGCTCTGCCTTTCACTTGGACGGGAGCTTGGCTTTCCCGTGCTGGATCTTTGGAACGACGCCGGGATAAACGGCATCTCTAAGGCGGAGCGGGCGAGGTATATGAGCGACCCCGTGCACCCGACCCTTGAGGGCTACCGAGAGCTCTGGCTGCCAAGGTTCGTCCGGTTTTACAGAGAGATCAGCGAAAAAGTTGTTTAACGCTTGATTTTGAAGAGAAATTGACAAACATCCGGGCGTGACGTTCTGGCAGACATTCTCTCTGACTTCGTTATAACAGGTGCAGAAAACTGATAAAAAAAGACCCCCTTGCGAGACTTCCCATAAGGAAGTCTCGCAAGGGTTTTTTTTATCTTACTGCTTCGATATAAGCTTTGTTTATCTCGAAGAGCTCATCGTTGATGGCAACGGCGGCGGAGGTGCTGTTGATGGTGGGGTCGCAGAGCAGAGCCTGCAGGGCGATCTCCTTTGAGCCCTTGGCGGCGGCGAGAACGGAGAGGCGTTGGGGGCTGACCTGCTGGTTCATAAGGCCGATAACGCCCTCGGGCAGGTTGTCCACAACGGTGCGGTGGACGCCGGAGCCGTCGATAACAACGGGGACCTCAACGGCAACGTCGTCGGGAAGCTGGGGGATGGCGCCGTTGTTGCAGACGATGCAGGCGGGAATGGGTGTGCGGATATTGTAGTGGAGAGCAACTATGGCGTCCACGGCGTGCTCGTTGGAGCGGCGAACCCAGTCGCCCAGATCCTGTTTTCCGGCGATGATGGCGTCGATGCGCTCTCTCTGGCTGACGCGCTCACGGGCGTCGGCGTCAAAGTCGTAGCCGTGTTCACCGGCCTCGTAACCGTAGGCCATGTATTCCCCAAGGTGGTCGTCGGAGCAGGTGGGCCAGAGGCCGAAGGCCCGGAACATCTTTCTGGTGAAGGGGACAAAGCTGGGGTCAAAGTCCTTTTCCATCTCCCGAACCCTGGGATAGAGGTCCTCGCCGGTCTTGGCGTCCCGGATGTCGGTTATCCACTGGAAGTGGTTCATGCCTGCGGCGGAAACGTCCAGAGTAAACCTGTGGCGGCCGATGATCTTGCCAACGTCGTGACGGGACATGTAGATGCCGTGGCAGAAGCCGACGCACTTGATCTTTGAGTATTTGTTAACGCCAAGAACCAGACGGGACTCGGGGTTTGAAAAGTTCAAAAACCACGCGTCGGGACAGAGCTCTTCCATGTCGTCGCAGATCTTCAGCACCAAGGGCAGGGTGCGCATCGTGAAGTAAAGGGCACCGGCACCGCCGTTTTCGCCAAGGCAGTGGCGGATGCCGTGCTTCTTGGGCACGTTGAAGTCCTGCTTCCAGAGCTCACAGCGCTCAATGGCGATGCTGCTGATAACGAAGTTTGCCCCGGGAAGAGCCTCGCGGCGGTCCTCGGTGGCGCGGATGTCGATCTCCATGCCGGTGAGCTCGTTGAACTTTTTGGCAAGGGCAAACATGCGGGCAAGGTTGACCGGGTCAATGTCCACAAGCCAGAGCTCAGCGCCCCGGAGATGTGTGGAAGAGAAAATATCCCGGAAGGTGTTTGAGCCGAAGGACATGCTTCCGGCGCCGATGAATACTATTTTCGGAGGCTTCATATTTTTGTGTGTTTCCTTTTCTTTTTTATCTTACTGCTTCGATATAGGCCTTGTTGATCTCAAAGAGCTCGTCGTTGATGGCAACTGCGGCGGAGGTGCTGTTGATGGTGGGGTCGCAGAGCAGCGCCTGCAGGGCGATCTCCTTGGAGCCCTTTGCGGCGGCAAGGACGGAGAGACGCTGGGGGCTGACCTGCTGGTTCATAAGGCCGATGGCGCCGGCAGGCAGGTTGTCCACAACGGTACGGTGAACTCCGGCGCCGTCCACGACAACGGGGACCTCAACGGCAACGTCATCGGGAAGCTGGGGGATGGCGCCGTTGTTGTAAACTATGCAGGCAGGCAGGTTGCGGCGCAGGTTGAAGTGCAGAGCAACGATGGCGTCCACGGCGTGCTCGCCGGAGGGGTTCACCCAGTCGCCCAGACCCTGCTCCCCGGAGATAACGGCGTCTATGCGTGCCTTCTGGCGCACACGGTCGGCGGCATCGCCCTCGAAATTGTAGCCGTGCTCACCGGCCTCGTAGCCATAGGCCATGTATTCCCCAAGGTGGTCGTCAGAGCAGGTGGGCCAAAGTCCGAAGGCGCGGTACATTTTTCTGGTGAAGGGGCGGAAGGTGGGGTCAAAGCTCTTTTCCGCCTCGCGGAAGGCAGGGTAGAGATCCTCGCCGGTCTGGGCATCCCGGATGTCGGTTATCCACTGGAAGTGGTTCATGCCTCCGGCGCAGACTTCAACGGATTTTTCGTCACGGCCGAGGATGGTGGCAACGTCGTATCTGCCCATGTAGATACCGTGGCAGAAGCCAACGCACTTGACGTTTGTGAACTTGTTAACGCCCAGCACCAGACGGGACTCGGGGTTTGAGAAGTTCAAAAACCACGCGTCGGGGCAGAGCTCTTCAATGTCGGCGCAGATCTTCAGCACCAAGGGCAGGGTGCGCATTGTGAAGTAGAGGGCACCCGCACCGCCGTTTTCGCCCAGACAGTGGCGTATGCCGTGCTTTTTGGGCACGTTAAAGTCGTGCTTCCAAAGCTCACAGCGCTCGATGGCAAGGCTGCTGATAATAAAGTTTGCGCCGCCAAGTGCCTCGCGGCGTTCCTCGGTGGCGTGTATATCTATGCCCATTCCGGTGAGCTCGTTGAACTTTTTGGCAAGGGCGAACATACGGGAGAGGTTTTCGGGGTCAATGTCCACAAGCCAGAGCTCGGCTCCGGCAAGGAGCTTAGAGGAGAAAATGTCGCGGAAGGTCGCTGTTCCGAAAGACATACTTCCGGCGCCGATGAATACGATTTTGGGTGCTTTCATTGGTGGTTGATCCTCCTTAAAATATCGCGGATATTCCGGGTCTATTATAGCATAGCCCCCGTCCCAATACAAGAAGGGTGGCTCGGATTATTTTCAGGGGGACGAGGGCAAATAAAAAGCTTCCGCCGGGTTTGGCGGAAGCTTTTTGTCAGCTTTTTGATGTTTGCTGTTTTTTGTACTGGAGCATATAGAGGTCGTAATACCGTCCGCGCTGTTCCAGAAGCTCAAAATGTGTGCCCTGCTCAACGATCCGGCCTGCGGAGAGGTAGATAATGTTGTCCGCATGCTGAACGGTGGAGAGCCTGTGGGCAACGATGAGCATGGTGCCGATGTTCATCATCTTTTCAAGGGAGTTCTGAATGAGAAGCTCGGTCTCGGTGTCGATATTGGCGGTGGCCTCGTCCAGAATCATGACCTCGGGCTTGTGGACGATGGTGCGCGCAAAGCTGAGGAGCTGGCGCTGGCCTGCGGAGAAGTTGTTTCCGCGCTCGCGAACCTCCTCGTCAAGTCCGTCGGAAAGCCGGGAGATGAACCTGTCCGCATTGACGTAGCGGCAGGCCTCCATGACTTCCTCGTCGGAGACGCCCTCCTTGCGGAGGAGGATGTTGGAGCGGATGGTGCCGGAGAACAGGAACACGTCCTGGAGCATCTGACCGAAATGGGAGCGCAGGGAGGATATCTTTATCTTTTTGATGTCTATGCCATCGATAAGTATCTGACCCTTTTGAATGTCGTAGTTCCGGCAGATAAGGGAGAGGATGGTGGTCTTGCCGGAGCCCGTTGAGCCCACGAAGGCAACGGTCTGGCGGGCGTTTACCTTGAAGCTCACGTCACGGAGCACCCATTCGTCGGGAACGTAGGCAAACCACACGTTTTTGAACTCGATATTGCCCTCGATGTGGTCAAGCTCAATGGCGTCGGGCTCGTCAACGACCTCGGGGACGATGTCCAGAATGGTGAAGATCTTTTCTGCGGAGGCAAACGCGGACTGCAGCCAGTTGAACTGCTCAGCTAAGCTCTGAATGGGGTTAAAGAACTTGGAGATGTAAAGGTAGAAGGAGACCACTATGCCGCTGTCGATGGTCTGACCCAAAAAGCTAAAGTCGTTGATATATCCCCGGCCGCCGATGTACAAAAGGCAGAGCACAGAGGAGATATAGAGCATGTAAACGATGGGGCGGAAAATGCCGAACACGAAGATCTGTTCACGTTTGGCCCTTCCAAGGGCGTTGTTCTTTTCGTCGAACTGGGCCTTTTTGCGGTCTTCCCGGTTGAAGATCTGAATTATCTTCATGCCGGAGAGGTGCTCGGAGAGGTAGGTGTTTATGTCCGTAGTACCGTCCTTGACCTTGCGGTAGGCCTTGCGGGAAAATTTGCGGAAGACGAAGGTGAACAGCACGATGAAGGGCACGAAGCACAGCACCATAAGGGTGAGGGCGTAGTTCATGCAGAGCATAGCCGCCAGAACGCCGATAACGATAAAGCAGTTCTTCACAAGGTTCACGATAATGTGGGTGAACATCATGGAGATGGCGTTGGTATCGTTGGTGACACGGGTGACCAGCTTGCCAACGGGAATGCTGTGGAGCTGGTTGTGGGAGAGGCTTTCAATGTGGATGAACAGATCCTCGCGGATCTTCGAGACAATGCGCTGGCCGGTGCGCTGGAGCATGATGGCCTGGATATACGTAGAGCCAAGGGACACCAGCAGGATGGATGCGTAGCAAGCCACCATGATCAATAGCTTTGACATGGGGAAATCGGCCTTTATCATCTCTTCGATGTTGCCGATTATCATGGGGGAGATAATGTCGTAGGCGACGGAGAGCAGCATTACCAGCAGGATCAGCAAAAACTGCTTCCAGAAGGGGGCGGCGTACCGAAGCAGACGTTTGGTTATCTCGGAGTCTGCCATATTGCGGTCAAAGCCGATGGCCTCTTTTTGTTTGCGGATGGTCATATAGGCCACAGTGAAGATAATGGCAAGGCCGCCGACAACACCGCCGGTTATGAGCAGGGGATAAAACTCATACATCTGCCTTCACCTCCCCGGAGCGGGATTCTTCGTCG
>SVLY01000077.1 GCA_015067715.1 Oscillospiraceae bacterium
AACGGGCGAACGCAGTTCGCCCCTACGGTGTACGGCTTACCTTTCTGCCCGTAGGGGAGGATTCCATATCCTCCCCAAACGTTTCGGCGGGAGCAAGCCCCCGCCCTACTTATGACCCGTGGATACGCATAAAGCCCGTGAAAAGCAGGTATGAGGTTCTCATATCTGTTTTTTTGTTGACAAGCCGATGCGGGCGTGGTATACTTGAGGGGTAAAACAAAATACCGTGTGCTCAGCGGTTCCGCATTTTTGCGGATCAGAGGGAAGTTCGGTGAAAATCCGTCGCAACTGCCATTACCGTGATTGCCTTTCGGGGCATAAGTCGGAATACTTGCCGCTGGAGCTTTGGCCTTTGAAAAAACACTTTTGGGTAATTTTGAAAAGTGCAGCCGTTGCCGTTTTTGCTCCCGGGGAGAAGTGTATCTTTTTCCGGGGGAGGAGCAAGTGTAGCTGTTGCGCTTTTTTGCCGGTCTTTTTTTGATGGCCGGGGCAAAAGAGCGCATTTTGTTTTGCTTTGAAAGGGGTGATCCTTATCGCCGGAGAAAAGAAATACACGCCGGAGGACTGTGTGCGGCTTCTCGTTGAAAAAAGCCGGGAGCTTGACAGATATCCCGCCCGGGCGGATTTTTCGGATGCCGAGGTGGTGGCCATAAAGGCGCATCTGGGTCCATGGCCAAGGGCTCTTGAGGCCGCAGGGCTTAAACCGCCAAGAGACATCGACCGGCTGGAGAAAAACCGGGAAAAGCGCCGGAGAGCAAAGATCGCCCGAAGAGAACAAAAACTTGAAAACAGAGAGAAATGAGGAAATAACTGTGAAGAAAAGATTTTTTGCCATGATCCTCGTCCTTGTGACGGTACTGGGGCTGGGTGCTGGAGCAATGGCGGAGGATGCCGGAACAACCGTTTACGTGACTATAGCTGACAGCGAGCTTAAAATCGCCCATGAGAGCGTCAATGTCACCGATACCGACGGGGATGGCGTTCTTACGATCAACGACGCCCTCTATCTTGCCCACGAGGCGTATTACATCGGCGGCGCAGAAAAGGGTTACGCCTCCTTTACCGGGGACTACGGTCTTGCCATTTCAAAGCTCTGGGGCAACGAGAGCGGCACGGGCTTTGGCTATTACGTGAACGACGCTTCTGCCTTCAGCCTGGCAGACCCCGTTTCCAACGGTGACAAGGTCGTCGCCTTCGTCTATACGGACACCGTCGCCTACTCCGATACCTATTGCTTCTTTGACAAATCTGCGCTGGATGCCGACAAGGGCGAGACCGTCACCCTCACACTTTCCGCCGCGGGCTACGACGAGAACTGGAACCCCGTCACTCTTCCTCTTGCCGGAGCGGTGATTACCCTTGACGGCGAGGAGACCGAATTTGTCACCGACGAAAACGGCAAGGTGGATGTGACCTTCGAGAGCAAAAAGGACGTCACCGTAAGTGCCGTTGCCCAGGGTAAGGTGCTGGTGCCTCCCGTGTGTAAGGCCTGTGTTGCCGGTGCCGACGCAGACGGACCCGACTGGAAGATGCTGGTCATCGTGGGCGCTGTTGTGGTTCTGGGCGGCTACCTTGTGATTCGCACCCTTGTGGCCAGAAAGAAAAAATGAAAAGATTAGTGGCAATTCTTCTCTGCCTCTGTTTGTTCGCTCCCGTGGCCTACGGGGCGGACACGCAGACCTTGGTGGACAGCGAGCTTGCGCCCCTTGCGGGACAGAGCGCAGAGTGGTTCATTTTTGCCATAGCCAGAACAAGTCCGGAAACGGACTTTTCTGTCTATAGGGAATCTTTGCTGAACTACGTGGACGAAAACGACCCCGACCAGATGGCGTCGTTACGCATTGCCTTGGCGCTTGTGTTCATCGGGGACGGGCAGAACGAATTCTGTGTCCGCGCCCTTGAATCGGTGGAGGAGAACAAAAGCGTGATGAGCCTTGTTTTTGGGCTTCATCTGATAAACAACGGGATCACCGCAGAGAACGTTACCGGGGAGGATATCGTATCCTGTCTTTTGGGGCTTCAGAGCGCCGACGGGGGATGGTCTTTGACCGGTGAACGGGGCGATGCGGACGTTACCGCCATGGTGCTTGCCGCTTTGGCAGAAAACCGGGATATGCCCGGGGTGGAGACCGCAATTTCAGCCGGACTTGAGTTTTTGAGCGGAGCTCAGCTTCCCTCCGGAGGCTTTATGAGCTACGGCGTTGAAAACGCCGAGAGCTCGGCTCAGGTGATAATCGCTCTGGATGCTCTGGGTATAGACCCGGGCTCGGACGGGCGCTTTGTTAAAAACGGCGTTTCCGTCAGGGATGCGCTGGAGGTCTACCGACTTTCCTCCGGGGGCTACAGCCACGTCCCGGGTGGTGCGGAGAGCCGCATCGCCACCGCCCAGAGCATGTGCGCCCTTGGGGCGATTGAGACAGAGGGCTCCTTCTGGGTTACAGACAAAGCCCCCGTGGAATACGCCCCTGTCAGGGGGGAGAGCGGTCTTTTCTCCGGGTATAAGCTTTGGGCGTGCATCGGAATCGCCACGGTGGGTGTTGCGGCTTGCGCGGTGGTGCTGGCAAAGGGCTATTCCAAAAAGAACCTTGCGCTGGTCGGACTCGTATGCGCCGTTGGCATTTGCGGAGTTCTGTTTACGGACATCCGCTCGAAGGACGGCTATTTCGGCATGGACGACCCCTCCGGTGAGGCCGTCGGCACGGTCACCCTTGAGATTAGGTGCGATACTGTGGCCGGTCGGGCAGAGCATATTCCCCCGGACGGAATTCTGCTTGAAAAAACGGAGATACCTCTCTATTCCGGGGATACGGCCTACGATATTCTTACCCGGGGAGTCCGGGAAGCAGGTCTGCTCATGGAAAACGAGGGACAAAACTATATTTCCGGCATCGGGAATATCTATGAGAGAGATTTTGGCGACCTTTCGGGCTGGCTTTACTACGTGAACGGCGAGAGCCCCTCCGTTGGATGCGGAGAATACCGGCTTTCTCCCGGGGACAGCGTTGTTTTTGTCTACAGCCTTGAAATGGGAAAAGATATTGATTTGGAGAATTGATTTTGGGATTTTTTGAGAGCGGGAACCCCGTTTGCGTGTTCGTATATTTCATGGCCGTTTCCCTTTGTGCCATGTTTTCCGTTGAGCCGGTCACCGTGGCCATCTCCCTTTTGGGGGCTGTGGTGACAAGACTCTGTCTTGGGGGACGTGGGCATTGGCGGGAGCACGGCTTTGCTTTGGCGCTCTTTTTGGGGGGCACGGTGATCAATCCCGTTTTCAACCACAACGGCACAACGGTGCTCTTCTTCGTCAACGACAACCCCATAACCCTTGAGGCGCTGTTTTACGGAGCGGTGTCCTCCGGGGCGATTGTGGCGGTTATATACTGGTTTCGGGCGTTTTCCGCCGTTATGACCGGGGACAGGCTTCTCTACGTTTTCGGGGTATTTTCACCTAAGCTGGCTCTGATGCTGTCCATGGCGCTGAGGTATATTCCGCTGTTTGGAGAGCAGGCCCGAAAGGTGGATATTGCCCGTAAGGTCTCCGGCGCCGGAGGAGGGGACAGCCTTCCGGACAGGATACGCTCAAAGCTGGGAGTGTTCTGGGTGATGGTCACCTGGACTCTGGAAAACGGCATAGTCACCGCCGACAGCATGGAGGCGCGGGGCTACGGATGCGGCAGGAGGAGCTTTTTCTCCCTTTACCGCTTCAGACCATGGGACGGGGCGGCGCTTGGAGCAAGTCTTTTGCTCTTTGGGCTGTTCTGTGCCGCAAAGGCGGCCGCGGCTCTTGATTTTCAGTTTTACCCGACCTTCGCCTTTGGTGAAGGGGGAATAATGTCCGGGGTCGGCAGAGGAGCGTACTTTTTGCTGGCGTTCATGCCGGCGGTTATAAAAGCGGGGGAGGAGATAAAATGGAAATTCTTGCGGTCCGGGATCTGAGCTTTACCTATGCCGGAAACACAGAGCCCACAATAGAAAACGTCTGCTTCTCCCTTGAAAAGGGGGATTTCGTTGCCGTTTGCGGAGCGACGGGAAGCGGAAAATCCACCCTGCTGCGCTGTCTCAAGCCGGAGCTGAGACCCACAGGCGAGCTTTCGGGAGATATTCTTCTCGGGAGCGAGCCCGTTGACAGCCTTGACCGCCGGGCGGGTGCCTCGCGCATAGGCTACGTAATGCAGCGGCCGGAACAGCAGATCGTGACGGACAAGGTCTGGCACGAGCTTGCCTTCGGCCTTGAAAATCTGGGAGTGAAGACGGACGTGATACGCCGCCGTGTTTCGGAAATGGCCGCCTATTTTGGCATAGAGAGCTGGTTTGACAGGTCCGTTTCAACCCTTTCCGGGGGACAGAAACAGCTTTTGAACCTTGCCTCCGTAATGGTCATGCAGCCCGAGGTGCTTATTCTGGACGAGCCCACAGCCCAGCTGGACCCCATTGCGGCATCGGAGTTTATTGCCACGGTCGCAAAGCTGAACCGGGAGCTGGGGCTTACGGTGATAATTGCCGAGCACCGGCTTGAGGACGTCGTCCCGGCTTCCTGCAAGCTTTTGGCGCTGAGAGACGGGCGCGTTGCGGCCTTTGGAAGCACGAGGCAGGCCGCCGCTGAGCTCTTTGGGGACGGGCTTTTGCTGGGAGGAATGCCGGCGGCACTTCGCCTTGGGGCGGCGCTGGGAGAAAAAGAAAACTGCCCTCTCACGGTATCCGAGGGCAGAAGGTTTATTGAAAACAGCTTTGACAACCGCATTTCCTCCCGGGAGCATTGCCGGGAGGCGGTCTCCGGAGAAAAGGTTTTAGAGTTTTCAGACGTGTTTTTCCGCTACGAAAGAGCTCTGCCGGACGTTTTGCGCGGTCTGAGCTTTTACGCCCGGGCAGGGGAGGTCTTCTGCATTTTAGGGGGCAACGGCTCGGGAAAGTCCACCGCACTCTTTGCCGCGGCAGGTGTGAACAGACCCTATTCCGGAAAGATCAGCGTGCTTGGAAAAAACATTCGCAAATATCCGGGGCAGAGCCTCTATAAAAACTGCGTTGCCCTTTTGCCCCAGGATGCCCAGACTCTGTTTTTGTGCAACACCGTGGCAGAGGAGCTGAAGGATGCGGGCGTGACCCCGGAGGAGCTTCCCTTTGACCTTGGCGGACTTCTCGCCCGTCATCCCTACGACCTCTCGGGAGGTCAGCAGCAGCTTCTTGCGCTGGCAAAGGTGCTTGCCGCAAAGCCGAAGATCCTTCTGGCAGACGAGCCCACCAAGGGGCTGGACGCAGAGGCAAAAATGATCGTGGGGAATATTTTCCGCTCTCTTTCCCGGACAGGAAAGGCGGTTGTGGTGGTCACCCACGATATCGAGTTTGCCGCATCCGTGGCGGACAGGTGTGCCATGTTCTTCCGGGGAGAGATCACCTCCTGCGACGTACCGGAGAGATTTTTTGCGGACAACAGCTTTTACACCACCGCCGCTAACCGCATGACGAGGGGCTATTACTCCGGCGTTGTCACCGTTGAGGATGCCGCAGAGCTCTGCCGCGCAAACGGGAGGAAACGCCCGTGATCGTAATAAAAAACCGGACTCTTCGGAAAATTCTGAAAATTGCCGTGCCATTCGTGCTCGTGCCGGGGTGCATTGTCCTTGGCAGCTTCGTGTTCGACGAAAAGCGCTATGCCTTTGTAACGGCGGCGGTGACGGCGCTTGCCCTTTTGCTCTTCGTTGCGGGCTTTGAAAAGAAAAAGACCGGCACAAGGCGTTTGGTGCTGTGCGCGGTCATGACTGCCCTTTCGGTTGTGGGCAGGTTTATTCCCTATTTCAAGCCCGTAACCGCCCTTACGGTTATAACCGCCGCCTATATCGGCGACGAGGCGGGCTTTTTCGTTGGGGCGCTGAGTGCCGTTATATCCAACTTCTTTTTTGGCCAGGGACCCTGGACGCCCTTTCAGATGTTTGCCTGGGGCATGATAGGCCTTGCGGCAGGGGCTTTGGGGAAGTATCTGCGTGGGAATAAGCTTTTGCTGGTGCTCTACGGCGTTGGCGCGGGAATCGCATACTCCATGGTCATGGACGTATGGACGGTGCTCTGGTACGGCGAGGGCTTAGGGATGGACATGTATCTCTCTGCAATTGCGACCGCCCTGCCCTATACCGCCCTCTATGCGGTGTCAAACGCGGTATTTTTGTGGCTTATCGCAAAGCCCTTTGGGGATAAGCTTGCAAGAGTGAAGTTAAAATACGGTGTTTAGCCGGGGAGCCTCAGCGTTTTCAACAGCAGTTTTTGCTCGGGAGAAATGCGGCGGCTCTCCGTTGCTTTTTGTATGGCTCTGTTGTGGATGGCGGGGGCAAGGCGTTTTTGCTCAATGAAGGGAAAGACCGCCTCCCACTGCTTTGCCAGAGCAGTTGCAAAATACCACGCCGCCATCATTTCAAGATAGTATTCCCCAGGCTCGACGGTGCTAACCAAAAGGGGATATTCCGGGGAAAAGACGCCCTCTTCAAGATAGTGGCACATGAGCATTTCAATTGCAAAGCGCCGGGTATAGGTGTCCGGCGCGTCCAGCCACCGGCGGATGTGGGGCAAAAGCCGGGGAAGGTTCTTTTTGAACACGGGCGGACGAATGCTGTCGCAGGTGGCCCAGTTGTCCACGAAGGGCAAAAAAATGTCCAGAAGGGAAACGCAACGGTCAAAGTCCGCCGTGCGCTCTGTTAGAAAACCGTGGAGGTGGTTTTCCTCAAGATAGAAGTGGGGCAGAGAGGCAAGAAAGCTCTCGGCTTCCTTTGTGCCGGAGAGCTCTGCGGCATATTTCCGTATGGCGGGCAGGGGAATTCCGATGATCCTTTCGGGTGAAACCGAGGGGATGAGGGGCGCGGAAAAGCTTTTGTATTTTTCATCTGCCATGGAAAAAAGCCGTGTTTGAATATCCGTCATTGGTTAAACCTCCATTCAAAATGAGATTATAGCATATTTCATCTGATAAGGCAACCTGCAGGTACAAACTGTCTTACTTGCCTCAATGGCGGAAATGGTTTATAATATACCTGTATTACTATTTTGAAAACGTCAACAGGGGAAAAGAGTGAAGCTTACAAAAGAGGCCAAAAAGGCAATAATGATAGGGACGCTGTGCTCCGTATCTTATTTTGCGGTTTACATAGCAAGAAATATAATGGGCGCCGTGTCCCCGGGAATGATCGAAAGCGGTCTGTTCACGGAGGAGAGCATCGGCACCATATCATCCACCTATTTCGTGTTCTACGCCGTGGGTCAGCTGATAAACGGCGCCATTGGGGACAGGGTCAAGGCACGGTGGATGATAAGCATAGGCCTGTTTATGGCGGGCGTTATGAACCTTATCTTCTCCCGTATTGCCGGAGTCTCGGCGGCCGCACCCTTTGTCTACGGCATGACGGGCTTCTTCCTTGCCATGATCTACGGCCCGATGACGAAATCCGTTGCCGAAAACACAGAGCCCATCTACGCCACGAGATGCAGTCTGGGCTTTACCTTTGCAAGCTTCGTGGGCTCGCCCATGGCGGGAGTTCTGGCCACGTTCATGGTCTGGCAGAGCGTTTACGCCTTCTCCGGCGTTGCCCTGTGCGTCATGGCCATTGCGGCATTTACGGTGTTTTTCATCTTCGAGAAAAAGGGACTCATCCGTTACGGGCAGTTCCGTGTTGAGAAAAAAGCAGAGAGCGGTGCCGTGGGCTCGCTTTGGGACAAGATAAAGCTTCTCTGGCATCACAGAATTCTCAAATTCACCCTTATATCCGTTCTGACGGGCATAGTCCGCACCTCCGTCACCTTCTGGCTCTCCACCTATATCTCCCAGCAGCTTGGGTTCACGCCCAAGGCCGCCGCTTCTATTTTCACAGCGGCAACCTTTATCATCTCCATGACGGCGTTTATCTCCGTTTTTGTCTACGAGAGGCTAAAGCGCAACATGGATCTCACGATACTGGTCATGTTCTCCTCCTCGGCAACCTTCTTTGCCCTTGTGTTTTTGGTTCACCAGCCGGTTTTGAACATGATCTTCATGGTGCTTGCCATAATGTCCTCAAACGGCGCGGCAACGATGCTCTGGAGCCGCTACTGTCCCAGCCTGAGGGACACGGGCATGGTCTCCGGCGTTACGGGCTTTTTGGACTTTATGAGCTACATGGGTGCCGCCAGCGCAAACCTGCTCTTTGCAAACGCCGTTTCCGTCATCGGCTGGGGAAACCTTATCCTCGTGTGGTTCGGACTTATGGTGGTGGGCGTTATAATCGCCCTGCCATATTCGAAATTCAAAAGAAAAACTCTTCAGAAATAAAATGCCTGTGAGGTGTTATTTATGGTAAACGTAAACGATTTCAAGTGCGCCACCGACAACGAGACCATTGAGCTTGCCATTGCATCCCGTAAGGAGGACGGTATCGTCCTCCTGCCGCCCAGGGTATCGGACGTTGAGCCCCAGAGGGACTACTGGCTTTTGGACAGAGCCATACTTCTGCCGGAAAACATCACCTTCGTTATCTCAAACACCACCGTGAAGCTCTCCGATGCCTGCCGGGACAATTTCTTCCGCTCGGCAAACTGCGAATTCGGTGTTGACCGGTGCGAGCCCATGAAAAATATCCACATCCGGGGCGAGGGCATGGCAACTCTGCTGGGCGCCGACCACCCCAGAGCCGTGGGCGACGGAGGCAAGATCCTCTGCAATCCCTGCCCCTATTACAAAGAGGATATGATCAAATACGGCTACTTTATCCCCGAAGAAAAGCGTCAGTCCGGCGAGCTGGATTTTTGGGATTTCCACGCCTATTCCTACGGTACGGACAGCGGAAAAGAGGGGGAGAGCCAGTACGGCGACTGGCGGGGAATTGGCATACTGCTTGCCAACGTCAGCAATTTCTCCATATCCAACCTTCGCGTTGTTGAGTCCCACGGCTGGGGCATTTCCCTTGAAGCCTGTTCCTTTGGCCGGGTGGAAAAGATCGAGTTCGACGCCTGTATGCACAAGGAGATCGACGGGCTTGTGAACAATATGGAAAACCAGGACGGCATCGACGTGAGAAACGGCTGTCACCATATCGTTATCACGGACATCACCGGCCGCACCGGGGACGACGTTGTTGCGCTGACTGCCATTGCAAACGAAAACTACCACCCCAACGGAAGCCTTTGCACCACCCATTTCATGCACTCCGACTGGTCAAGACGGGAGCGGGACATCCACGATATCGTCATACGCAACGTTGTGGCCTACACGAACCTTTGCTGGACGGTTCGGTTGCTTCCTGTGGGAGCTCACATATGGAACGTCGTTATAGACGGCATTATCGACTCTGCGCCGGACGACCTGTTCCACGAGGGCGGCGTGCTTTTGGGAGAGGGTGACACGGCTTACGGCGTGAACTATCCCGACGGACTCAAAAATGTCACCGTTTCAAACGTTATCTCAAACGGCCGCCACTGCGTTTCCGTTTGCGGATATCTTATGGACTCTGCCCTGTCCAACATCATCTGCCGCAGACCCGGGGGAAAGGCCCTTCGTGTGGACAAGGAAAACGGTCTGAACAACGTTTTGACCTGTAACCTGGTTGAAACCGCGGAATAAATGTAAAAAAAGAACCGCCCTTCGGCGGTTCTTTTTTTACGCGGAAAAAGGTTGCCAATGGAACAGGTTTGCCGGGAATTGAACACGGGATATAACAGCAAGCTCTCGGCGGGAGCAAGCCCCCGCCCTACGATTTGCACACATGGCAAGCAGGGCATCCGGCTGTCCACAGGCCACAGGCAACCGGGCTGTTGCCCGGACCCACAAAAACAGGAAAACTGGCAGATCAAAATGATCTGCCAGTTTTCCTGTTTTCCCTTAGTTAAGGATTCCGTCGCTTTCGTATTATTTCAGTCGCTGACCGCAGTTGGGGCAGCATTTGACGTTCTTTTTGCATTTGGTCTTGCAGTTGGGGCATTTCTTCTTTTTGGTCGCAATCACGATAATGATCACGATCACAAGAATAACCACTACCACAATAGCGATCCAAATGAAGATGCACAGTCCAAGCGGTACGGGACAGAAGCCGCAGAGGGAGCATTTATCCTTTTCGTCCACAGGGGGCT
>SVLY01000078.1 GCA_015067715.1 Oscillospiraceae bacterium
GTTGCTCCCCTTGACTGGGCAATAGTGAACGAATGGATCCCCACCGAATTTACCGTCAGCGAGCCCAATGCCGCCGGCTGGTACAACGGCGCGTTTGAGGTCATACCCAACTCAGGCTACACCGTTTCCACGGGCAATACCGCATCTGACGCTTTCGGTTCTTCTCTGCTGAGAACCGGCGAGGGCTTTGCAAACGAGGTTACGGTCTACCTTCGCAACGAGACCACCGGAGCAATATCTCTGGGCAAAACCCTGCTCTTTAACGTGGACAAAACCGCTCCCACGGGCTCTGTGGAGCTTAAAGAAAGCGGGATTTGGGCTGAGCTTGTGAACACCGTTACCTTCGGCCTGTTCTGCAGTGATGAGGTAAAGGTCGTTATCTGTGCCGAAGACAGCCTGTCCGGAATTGCCAAAGCGGAATATCTGGAATCCGACAGGGCGCTCACCCTTGAAGAAGTCAAAGCCGCATCCGGCTGGACGGAATACACGGGAAGCTTCGGCGTTTCTCCCGAGGATGCAAAGCGCTTTGTTTACTACGTACGCATTACGGACAAGGCGGACAACGTGATCTATATCTCCACCGACGGCGCGGAGTATGACCTGACCGCTCCGGTGATTGGCGGTGCCCAGGATGGAGAAACGGCTTACACCACAAGGATAATCACCGTTTCGGACAAAAACCTTGAGAGCGTTATGGTCAACGGCGCTCCTGTTGAGGGAGAGATCGTTCTTGCCGGTAACGTCAATGCGGTATACTCCGTTGTGGCCGTTGACAGAGCCGGTAACGCCTCGGGGATCACGGTGGTAATGAGACCCCTGGGGGACCTTGCTCTGCCCCTTGGCGACCTCACAGAGGAAAACGTGACCAGCGGCGACAGGGAAGCCCTTGAAAAGGTGAGAAACGACCTTGGCGGCCTGGATATCGAAGACGCCACTGAGGAAGAAAAGGCGATAATAGACGAGATCCTCCGCAGGGTCGATGAGCTTGAAAAAGTCGTGGAAGACGTTGCGGAAGAGCTTGAGCGCATCAGAGAAGAACTGGGAAAGCTCGACCCCGGCACGGTCAACTCCGGCGACAGAGAGGCTGTTGAAGAGCTTAAAGAAGCCATCTCCGACCTTGCAGACAGTGAAAACCTCACCTGGGACGAAGTGTTCGCCCTTGAGGAGGCCCGGGAGATGACGAATATCATAGAGAGCGTGATCGACGGCGCCGGTAATGCCGCCTCAACGGAAAGCACCGAAAAGGTTGAAGACGTAACGGCGGAGAACGTCGTTCCCGAAAACAGAGAAGATCTTGAGTTTGCCAAAGAGGACCTTGAGATAGCCCTTGAGGTCTTCGGCGATAACTATACTCCGGAGGAAAAAGCGGCTCTTGAGGAGGAGCTTGCCCGTGTTGAAGCGGCACTTGAGATCCTCAATAGGGTCAAAGCTGTGGAGGAGCTGATCGTTGCCCTGCCGGACAGCGTGGAGCCCGACGATGAAGATACCGTGGCCGCCATTGAAGAGGCAGAGGAAGCCTGTTCCGCTCTCTCCGACTATGAAAAAACGCTGGTCGACGAAGCTTCCGCACAAAAGCTTGAAAAGCTTCTTGCCCAAACTCTTGCCTATGCAATTATCCGGGGCGACGGAGCCTCGTGGACAAAGGGCAGCACCGATGGACTCTGCTTTACCGCAAACGGCGCTTACGGAAAATTCACCGGACTCACCGTGGACGGCGAAGACATTGATCCCGAAAGCTACAGCGCAGTTTCCGGAAGCACGGTTATAACCCTTAAGCCCACCTTCCTTGAGGGGCTTAAGGAAGGTGAGCATAAGCTCGGCGTTAGCTACACCGACGGGGAGACGGAGGGCACCTTTACCGTCAGGGAAAAGCCCGCAGACCCCAACACTCCCGCAACGGGATATAAGAGCTATAACTGGCTGTGGGTCACCGTTATGGCGGTGAGCGCACTTGGCGTTGCCGGAGTAATTCTGGACTGCCGCAGAAGAAGCTCTCAAGGCAAAAGATAAAATAACACCAAAAACCGATGACGGGAAACGTCATCGGTTTTTTTCAGATATCTCCGCGTTTTTTCAGTAGGGGCGAACTGCGTTCGCCCGTTTGGCGTATCATCCCTGCTACCTTTCCCGGCGACATTGTGCCCAAGGAGTCCTTTTCCGGACGCCCCGGGAGGGGCGTCCCTACATTTCAAATATTCTTTTTGTCTGATAAGTGATATTGAAGCCTTGCGGCTTCAGAGATATTCTATTCGCCTGCCAAACTTGCGAAGCAATATAACTGTGCCGAAGGCACAATATAACTCGCCGAAGGCGAATATAACTGCGAAGCATTATAACTGTGCCGAAGGCACAACGTAGGGGCGAACTGCGTTCGCCCGTTTGGCGTATCATCCCTGCTACCTTTCCCGGCGACATTGTGCTGAGGGAGACCTTTTCTAAAAACCACGCGACTATCGCGTGGTTTTCAGGTTACAAATAAAAAGTACACTTTCAGTTAACTGAAAGTGTACTTTTTGTACTGTGCAGGGAAATCATTTTTCAGCAGACATTGCTATCTTTTCGGGGGTTATGGGAAGTTCGCTGTGCCACACGCCCGTTGCGCGGGCAATTGCGTGGGCAATGGCGGGTGCGGGGGTGTTGATGACGATCTCGCCAATGGACTTTGCGCCGAAGGGACCGGTGGGCTCGTAGCTGTGCTCGAACTCGATCTTCAAGCGCCCAACGTCCAGACGGGTGGGGATCTTATACTGCATGAACGAGGCTTCTGCCGGACGTCCGCTTTGGTCGTAGGTTACGTTTTCCATCAGAGTGTGGCCAATGCCCTGAACAATGCCGCCTTCGGCCTGTATGGTGGCAAGGGCGGGGTTGATGGGAATGCCGCAGTCAATAACGGCCATGTAATCAAGAACGTCCACCTTGCCCGTGAGCCTGTCCAGCTCTATCTCCACCATGCCCACCATATAGGGGGGAGGGGAGACGGGGGAGGTGTGGGTGGCGGTTGATTCTGCAGGGATGGTATTGCCGATCTGAGCCTTGTAGGCGATATCTGTGAGGGAAACGGAGTCATCCGAATTCACTCTGCGAACGCAGGTGCTTGCAAACTCAACCTCGTCCTCCTCACAGCCCATCATTCCGGCGGCAATGGCGCAGATGCGCGTTTTAAGCTGGTTGCAGGCCTTTACAACGGCCTGTCCGGTGATGTAGGTGGTTGAAGAGGCGTAAGAGCCGGAGTCGTAGGGGGAAACGTCGGTGTCCGCGCCGAAGACCGCAACGTCGTCCACGTTGCAGTCCATAAGCTCTGCCACCATCTGGGCAAGTATTGTGTCACAGCCCGTGCCCATGTCCGCCGCGCCGATTATAAGGTTGTAGGTGCCGTCCTCGCTGAGCTTGAGAGTGGCAGAGCCCACGTCCACGTTGGAAATACAGCTTCCCTGCATTGCCATTGCAACGCCTGCGGTGCGGACCTTTCCGTTGCCCATATCCCTCACCTTCGAGCGCTCTTCCCAGTTGAAGATCCTTCTGCAATGGTCCATACAGCGGTCCAGAGCGCAGGCGTCGGCAACTTCGTTGTAGTATGCCGGCATGACCATGCCCTCGCGTACCATGTTCATATCGCGTATTGCCGTTGCGTCCATGCCAAGCTTTTCGGCAAGCTCGTTGACAGCTGATTCCACAGCAAAAATACCCTGTGTGGCTCCGTAGCCGCGGTAAGCGCCGGCGGCCTGGTGGTTGGTATATACAACGTCGTAGCGGAAACGGAAGGCCTCCAGAGAGCCTGTGTAAAGGGGCAGGGCCTTGTGGCCGGAGAGACCCACCGTGGTGGGGCCGTGCTCGCCGTAGGCGCCGGTGTTTGAGAGTGTGTAAAGATCCATGGCGCGGATACGTCCGTCGGAGGTGGCGCCAAGGCGAAGGGTGATCTCCATCTCGTGCCGGGGAGATCCGGCGATCTGGGATTCCTCGCGGGTGTAGGTGATCATTGCCGGGCGGCCGGTCTTCATGGCGACGAAGGCCGGATAAACGTCGCACACGGCGGTCTGCTTTGCGCCGAAGCCGCCGCCGATGCGGGGCTTTTCAACGCGAATACGGCTCTTGGGAAGTCCCAGAGCGCGGGAGAGTATTCTTCGGGTATGGAATACTATCTGGGTGGAAGAAATAACGTGGAGCCTTCCGTAGCGGTCAAAATTGGCATAACAGGTGAAGTTCTCCATCATTGCCTGGTTATAGGCCTTGGTGTGGAAGGTGCGCTCAAGAACCACGTCGCACTGAGCCATGATTCCCTCAACGTCGCCGTAGCGCTCGTCGTCGCTGGCAACGAGGTTTCGCATATGGTCGCCGCCAACCTCACAGGGAGGAAACCAATCCTCCTCCGGATGGACGAGCACGGGATTGTCCTTTGCCTTGCGGAAGTCCAGCACGGCCTCGAGCACCCGGTACTGTACCTTTATAAGCTTCATGGCCTTCAGGGCGGCTTTTTCGGTCTCTGCGGCGATTATGGCCACAGCATCCCCGGAAAAACGGGCGTGACGGTCGAGAATAAGTCTGTCGTAGGGGGAGGGCTCCGGAAAGGTCTGACCGGCGATTGCAAAGCGGGTTTTGGGAACGTCCTCCCATGTGAAAATATCCACAACACCGGGCACTTTTTTGGCTGTGTCGGTGTTGATGCTTTCTATAATGGCGTTGGCGTGAGGAGAGCGGAGCAGCTTTACAACGAGGGCATCCCGGGGGACGACGTCGTTTGTGTACACCGGCTTGCCCAAAAGCAGCTGCATGGCGTCCTTTTTGCGAACGGATTTGTTTACGGATTTGTATTCTTTGTGTTCCATTGAGCCCTCCTTATGCCTTGCGGGAGTTCAGGTAGTTGCGTATGCCCCGAAGCTGACCCTCGTAACCGGAGCAGCGGCACAGATTGCCTGCCAGAAAGGCGCGTATATCGTCGTCCGTGGGGTCGGGGTTTTCCCGGAGAAGGGCAATTGTGTTCACGACGTAGCCCGGGTTACAAAAGCCGCACTGGTCGGCGCCCTGGTCGGCAATGAAGCCCGCGAAGTCCGAGGCCTCCTCCTGAAGACCTTCAAGGGTGAAGATCTCACGCCCGTCGGCGCGGACGGCAAGGGCAGAGCAGGAGAGCACGGGCTTTCCGTCCATGAGAACGGTGCAAAGCCCGCAGTTTGAGGTGTCACAGCCCCGCTTTACGGAAAGACAGCCTTTGTCTCTCAGCAGGTCGAGAAGCACCGTATCCGCGTCAACGGAGGCGGTGACGGCTTTGCCGTTGAGTTTAAACCTGATCTCCATTTTACATTACCTCCAGTTCAGCCAGAGCGCGGTCACAGAGCGCGCGGATGAGATGTGTTCTGTAGGCGGCACTGCCCCGAAGGTTAGTGCCCGTGGGAACGGTGTTTGCCACAAGCTGGGCAAAGCCTTCGGCATTGTCGCTCCGCACAAGGAAGGCTCTGTTGGGCCGTGCGCCAACAGAGGCGCGGTATTCGCCGTTTATTTTTGAAAGGGCAAGGGCAATAACGGGAAAATCCGTGCGCTGGTTGCGCATGGAGGTGTAAACAGCTTTACCGGGGGTCTTTTTAACGATAAGGCGCAAAAGCACGTCCCTGTCCGGCTTCATTGAGACGAATTGGCAAAGGGGGATAATGCCTCCCTTGTAGAGCTCAACGTAGGAGTCCAGCGACAGAAAGAGGGTGAGCACGTCGGAAAAACCGAACCTGCCCCATATGCTTCCGCCCACTGTTGCCATATTGCGGAACTGAACGCCAACGATGTCCTTTACGGCATTGCTTGCGGCTCCGCAGGTATAGGTGTTCAGACCCTTGTGAAGCTCGATATCACGAAGCGTAACGTAGGCGCCGATGGAGAACTGCTCTTCGTTTTCTTCGATGGTGTCAAGCCCCAGGTCGCACAGGTCGATTGCGGTGTTGACGCTTCCCCGGCCCAGTCTGAGCCAAAGCATTCCGCCGAAGATCCGGTTGCGTTTATTCTGGTTCAGCTGCCATGCCTCTTCAACTGACCTGGCGCGAACGTAATTCTGAATTGTGATCATATTCAAAACTCCCTTTCTGATTACATTATACCACATTTGCTTTTTCAAGTAAATCCCGGGTAAAGCGGGGGAAGGGAAAACGAAAAAAAGACCCCTGCGCATATGAATAAAGGCGCAGGGGTCGGTGGTTCAGACCATGTTATAGAAGTTTACGTACCAGATAACTGTGAGGACTATCCCGGTGATCAGGAAGAAAAGCCCGGTGATCAGAAAACAGCCGTTGTCCAGCTTCTTTTTCTTGCTGAGCTTTTGCTCGCGGTAGGTGGCATAGGTCACGTGTTTTGCTCTGCCCATGGGGATGAAGGAGAGAAAAACGTTTCTGAGAACGAAGCCGATGCCAAGAAGCGCGCCCTCGTTGCTTATGAACATAAGTCCCGCAAAAAGCGTCATCAATATGCCCGGCACAAAGAACGCATCCGCAAGGATCTGAACGTTCACAGCAATACTGTGGGCAAAAAAGCCCTTTGACCAGATCACAAGAAATGCGATCAGCGCCTCAATGCCGAAACAGACAGCGTATTTGATTAACGTTTTTTTCGTTTCCTGTTTCACTGCTATAAAACCGTCCGTTTTGTTACTTGATAAGCTTCAGGTATTCCTGCTCTTCCTTGTCGTTGCAGAGAACGAAATGTCCGGGAGTGATCTCGCGGAAGGAGGGAGTGTCCACGGAGTAATCGTGCTCGGCAATGGGGTTGTAGTGAATTCTGGTGCGCTGCTTTTCGTAAACGGGGTCGGGCAGCGGAATTGCAGAGAGGAGGGACCTGGTATAGGGGTGGAGGGGGTGCTTGAAGAGCTCGTCGGAGTCAGCCAGCTCGACCATCTTGCCGAAGTACATAACGCCGATCCTGTCGGAGAAGTATTTGACAACAGACAGGTCGTGGGCGATGAACAGAATGGTAAGGCCAAGGCGCTCACGAAGATCGTTGAGCAGGTTGATGACCTGAGCCTGAATTGAAACGTCGAGAGCGGAAACAGGTTCGTCTGCAATTATCATTTCGGGCTGCATGATAACGGCTCTTGCTATTCCGACACGCTGTTTCTGGCCGCCGGAGAACTCGTGGGGATAGCGGTCTGCGTGCTCGCGGACAAGACCGACCATCTCGAGGATCTCGTAGACCTTTTCGTTGATGTAGTCCTTATCGGTGATGCCGTTGATAACAAGGCCTTCGGCGATAATGTCGCGAACGGTCATACGGGGATCGAGAGAGGCGACGGGATCCTGGAAGATCATCTGGATCTGTGTGATGAGCTTGCTCTTTTTGGCAACGCGGCAGCGGTTTCTGCACTCTTTTTTCAGAGCCTTAAGCTGTTCTTCGTCGCCCTGGGCAAGGGCGAACTTGTTCTCATACTCGGCTTCCAGAGATTTGAGCAGGGTCTGGGCGTACTGTTTGTCAACGGACTTGCTGTCAAACCTGGCGTCCTTGATAAGGGCGCGGTTTTCGGCAACGATGGCTTTGGTCTCTTCGTTGATCTTTTTGATCTCCTCCTCGATCTCGGCCTTTCTCGTGGCGTCAATTCCGGATTCGGAGCGGAGGAGCTTGATCTTTTCCTTGGCCTTGGAACGGGCGTTTTTGATAGCGTCCTTGTAGGAACGGGTACCGGCGCCGATTCTCTGCCCCTTGAAATAAACGTTACCGGAGGTAATGTCGTAAAGCCTGATAATGGAGCGGCCGGTAGTGGTCTTTCCGCAGCCGGACTCGCCGACGAGACCGAAGGTCTCGCCCTTTTTGATCTCAAAGCTGACGTCGTCAACTGCCTTAAGATCCTTGCGACCCAGACGGAAATACTGACAGAGGTGTTCTACCTTCAGCAAAACTTCATGCTTATTCTCCATGGTTTCCTCCTCTTTCTTTCATTCGCTGGATACGTTCTGAGATGATCTTGGGCATTTCGACCTTGGGGGCTTTGGGATGGAGCAGCCAGGTCGCCGCATAATGGGTGGGAGAAACCTGGTACATGGGCGGCTCCATCTCGTAGTCGATCTCAAGGGCGTACTTGTTTCTTTCTGCGAATGCATCGCCGACGGGGGGATAGATCATGTTGGGGGGAGTGCCGGGGATAGCATCCAGCTTTTCGTTGGTGTCGAGGTCGGGCATGGAGGAGAGGAGTGCCAGAGTGTAGGGGTGCTTGGGTTCGTAGAATATCTCTTCGGCGGTGCCGTATTCTACGATCTTACCGGCATACATAACGGCAATTCTGTCTGCCATGTTGGCAACAACACCAAGGTCGTGGGTGATAAAGATGATGGAGAGGTTATGCTCTCTCTTGAGGCGGTTGATAAGCTCAAGGATCTGAGCCTGAATGGTAACGTCAAGCGCGGTGGTAGGCTCGTCACAGATGAGAATATCGGGGTTGGCAGAGAGGGCGATGGCGATAACGATACGCTGACGCATACCGCCGGAGAACTCGAAGGGGTACTGTCTGTAGCGCATTCTGGCCTCGGGAATGCCAACCTCTTCCATGAGCTTGATGGCTTTTTCCTTGGCGATACGCTTGGTGAGGGTGTAGACGATCTGAGAGGCCTTTTCCTTGAGGTAGTCGATGATCTCAACACAGCGCTTGTCGGCGTCGAAGTTGGGAGCGGCGGCAACGTCGGCCTTGAATTTGTCCAGCACGCGGGAGAGGACCTTTACGATAATGTCGATCTGATCCTTGGGCTCGACGACGGACTTGGGGACGACCTTCCAGTCCACCTTCTTGCCCCTGGCAAGAAGGGCCTCGCGCTTTGCGGTCTGACGGGCAAAGCGGGCTTCTTCCTTGGGATTGTTCTTGAGGTAGAAGAAGTACTTTTCAACTTCTCGTCTGAAGGCGCCGTCAAAGGTGTGGGCAACGTTATCCTTGATGACCTCAAGGGGGTCAATGGCGGCAAGAACGCTCTGGTTCAGGCTCTTGCAAAGGTTGTTGGCATCCTGAGAGGTGAAGTTTCCGGCCTTGAAGAAGCTGATGGCATTTTCAATGTCGGCAATGGCGGTCTTTTTGTTTTGGATCGTCTTGTCAAAGGAGCTCTGAACGGCAACCTTGGCAAGGGAGATGAAGGACTCCATAAAGTCCTCGTTGAGGAACTTTCCGGCGATCTCGTTGGCCTGTTCGGCGTTCATGTCGCTGAGGTCGGAGGAGGGGTTCTTGTAAACGTAGTAGCCAATGCGGAAGAAGTTGTGCTGGGGCTGGTCAAGCATTTCCTTTGCGGTGAGCTTGAGGTCTCCAAGCACGGCAACCGTCTCGGCAGAGGCCTCGTTCTTGGAGTTGCCGGCACCGGCAAGCTTTTTGACCTTGTCGATAACGGTCAGCTTCTTGCGCTCGGCGCGGATGGCCTTGTCAAGAGCGGCAGTGTGAGCCTTGAGAGAATCGGCGTATTTTGCGGTGAAGTACTTGTCGTTGATCTCTTTGAGTCTTCGCTTGATGAGGTTGAGCTGGGCGATAACGTCGACCTTCTGCTTTTTCTCAGTGAGGAAGAGCAGGTCTTCGATAACGGCGATCATCTCTTCGGCGGCGGTGCGGGAGGCGTTGTAGCTGTTTTCCAGCTTGATGGCCTGGATATTGAACTCGTCAAAGGTCTTGACGTACTTTTCGATATCTGCGGCGGTAACGGTGCTGCCGGGAGCGCCTACGAGAGTCTTTTTCATTATGTCAGACAGCTCTGCAAGGGTCTTGTTGAAGGTAACGCGGCCTTCCTTGCGGTTGGCCTTGTTCTTCAGAAGCATTGCCTCGGTGATCTGTCTGCCGATACGCATGATGGGGTTAAGAGCGGAGAGAGGATCCTGGAAGATCATTGCGATCTTGTCTCCGCGGAGGGTGTGCATCTTTTCCTCGGGGATGCGCATGAGGTCCTGGCCGTCGTAGAGTATCTCGCCGCCCTCGTAGATGGAGTTGCCGGCGGAAATGCCCATGATGGCCTTGGAGGTAACGGACTTGCCGGAGCCGGACTCGCCGACGATGGCA
>SVLY01000009.1 GCA_015067715.1 Oscillospiraceae bacterium
GGTTTATATACGGGTCGATTCGTGAATCGACCCTACCGCAATTATTCATTATTCATCAGCGAAGCGGCTTCATTATTCAATATTCATTCGTCCCAACGCATCATCCCGGAGGCCTCCCGGCAATACTGTTTCACACATTCATCGCAGTAAAAAGCCCCCCTTGCCTAAAGGGGGGGTAGGGGGGATTCCGTAAGCCTTTCCTGGCAATACCGTGCCAAAGGCGACGTTTGCGGACGCCCCGGAGGGGCGTCCCTACGTTTTATTTATTCATTCGTTCTCCGTGCCCCCTCCGCCCCTTCGGGGCACCTCCCCCGAGAGGGGAAGGCTATGCTTGCCTCTCCCGGCAACACCGTGCCGATGGCAATGTTTGCGGGAGGCTGATAGCCTCCCCTACGGGTGCAAAGGTAAACCGCGCGCCGTAGGGGCAGATATCATCTGCCCGCTGGGGGAACCAACGTATCAGCCCGTTTGCCTCCCGGCAATACCGTGCCAAAGGCAACGTTTGCGGGCGAACGCAGTTCGCCCCTACGAGCAGAAAGGTAAACCGCGAGCCGTAGGGGCGAACTGCGTTCGCCTATCTTGCCGTTTCATCCCGGTTGCCTTTTCCGGCGACATTGTGCCAAAGGCGACCTTTTCCGGACGCCCCGGGAGGGGCGTCCCTACGATTTATTTATTCATTCGTCCTCCGTGCCTCCTCCGCCCCTGCGGGGCACCTCCCCCGAGAGGGGGAGGTTTATATATGGGCGATTGTTAAATCGCCCATACCTCTTCTCTTCACTTTTCACTTTTCACTCTTCACTTAAAAAATTCTCCCCCACCTTTCCGGGTTGGGGGAGAAAAAATTATTTTTCGTTTGCGGCGCGGACGGCGGGGTCTTCTTTGGCCATTTCGCGGAGCTTGAATTTCTGGATCTTGCCGGAGGCGGTCATGGGGAAGGCGGGAAGGAAGCGGACGAAGGAGGGGATCTTGAACTTTGCCATTCTGGCGGCAACGTAATCCTGGATCTCCTTTTCGGTGGAGGTCTCACCCTCCTTGAGGATGATATAGGCCATTATCTCTTCGCCGAACTTCTTCGAGGGGGCGGCAACCACCTGAACGTCCTGGATCTGGGGGTGGTTGTAGAGAAGCTCTTCGATCTCCTTGGGGTAAACGTTTTCGCCGCCGCGGATGATCATGTCCTTGATGCGGCCGGTGATGCGGTAATAGCCGTTGGGATCGCGGATGGCAAGGTCGCCGGAGTGGAGCCAGCCTTCGCTGTCTATAACGGCGCGGGTGGCCTCTTCCATGTTGTAGTAGCCGCGCATTGTGTTGTAGCCGCGGCTGCAGAACTCGCCGGGGTTGCCGTCGGGGACTTCAAGGCCGGTCTCGGGGTCCACGATCTTGGTCTCAACGAAGGGCATATGGCGGCCGACGGTGGTAACGCGGAGCTCAAGGGGATCCTCCTGGCAGCTCATGGTGGTGGCGGGGGAGGCCTCGGTCTGGCCGTAGGTGGAGACGATGCCGGTCATGCCCATCTCCTCAACAACGCGGCGCATGAGGTTTTCGGGGCATACGGAGCCGGCCATGATACCCTTGTAAAGGCTGGAGATATCGTATTTTTTGAAGTCCGGGTGATCCATCATAAAGATGAACATGGTGGGCGCGGCGTGAACGGCGGTGCAGCGTTCTTTTTCGATGGAGTTCAAAACCTCGGTGGGGCGGAAATAGTCCACCGTGACAAGGGCGGTGGCGTGGGTCACGCTGGCCATGGTGGCTAGCACGAGGCCAAAGCAGTGGAACAGGGTGACACAGAGGCAAAGTCTGTCCTCCGGGCAGAAGCGCAGGTTCTCGCCGATGTAGTAGCCGTTGTTGATGATGTTGTAGTGGGTGAGCATGACGCCCTTGGGGAAGCCGGTGGTGCCGGAGGTGTACTGCATGTTGACGATGTCGTGGGGGGAGATGGTTCTGCCGATGTCAAAGACCTCCTGCTCGTCAACGCTCTCCCCTGCGGCCATCATGTCAGCCCAGGTGGAGAACCCGTCGGGGGAGGGGGAGTCGGCGTCGTATTGGATGTAGACGATGTTTTTGAGCCTGGGCAGGTTTTCGATGTTAAGGTCGGTGGTCTTGCCGTCGGAGCCGATGCCGGGGATGAGCTCCCGGAGGATGTTGACGTAGTCCAGGTTCTTTTTGCCGTTGACGAAGAAAAGACACTTTGAATCGCTCTGGCGGAGCAGGTATTCAAGCTCGTAGACCTTGTAGTCGGTGTTTACGGTGACCAGAACGGCGCCGATCTTGGCGCAGCCAAAAAGCAGGTAGAGCCATTCGGGGTAGTTGGTTGCCCAGATGGCAACGTGGTCGCCCTTGCCCACACCCATGGACAAAAGACCCCGGGCGACCTTGACGGCGATCTTATCAAGCTGGGAATAGGTCACGCGGACGCCCCGGGGCACGTTTACGATGGCGTCGTTGTCGGGATAAAAACGGGCAACGCGGCTCATCCAGTCACCCAGAGTTACCTCAAAGAACCCGTCTTTCATTATAGAGTGAAGATTTTCCATTTTGGTTGTGTTCCCCTTTTCTTGGATTTGGTTGGGGTTGCCGGCGAAATTTAAAAAATCCCTTTTCCGGAATACTCCGGAAAAGGGACGTAAGCTCAAGACCACGCGGTACCACCCTAATTCTACGCGCAGAAAAGCTCCGGCGCGTACTCAAATCAGTATGAATGATAACGGTCATAAACCCGTTGCCAACTACTCGCCCGAAAGGGGCTTTCCCCGGCACCGCTCGGGAGTGAGCGTACTTTGGGGGCAAAATTCAACGCTTTCTCGCACCGGCCGAAAGCTCTCTGGTATCAGAACACTGCCCACCGTAACATCTCCGTCACAGCGTTTTTGCGTATAAAATTGATTTTAATTATTATACCACCGGCAGGCAGACTCTGTCAAGACGGAGAGTGGAAGCAATTTTGTTGTACAAAGACACCGTCAGACGGGCAGTTTCCGTCGTTTCGGCTAAATATTTTCCCCGTTCCGACCCAAAGTGGCCATTGAAACGGTAACGGCTCTCACAGTCCCCCGGGACAAAAGATCCTCTGCCATCTCCCGGGAGGAGATAAGCCCCCCTGCGATAAGGGGCACGCCGAATTTGCGGGAGAGCATGGGGAAAAGCTCCGGACAGGGGGCGGGGAGAAATTCGACGTAGTCCGGCGCCGTGCGCGCAACGCTTGCCTCGCTCCGGGCAAGGGCGGCGGAGTCGATGAGAAACACACGCTGGACCGCCGTTACCCCCAGCTCCTTTGCGGCGGTGACAGCCGCAGACTTTGTGGAGATGATCCCCTCCGGGGAAAATTTGTGCACGAGGTATTCCGCCCCTGCGGCGTCGGCGGTGAGTCCGGCGGTGAGGTCGGCGTGGATCAGGGCGGTGCGGTTTTTCTCTTTAAGGGCGGGAAAGACCCTGTCAAGATCCCCAAGCTTCCAGTGCATGAGAACACAGCGGCCGTAATCGCTCTTCAGAAAGGCTCTCAGCTGGGCAAAATCGTTTACGGCGGGGATCACTCCGGAAATATTCTCTCTCACAGCCGTATACCAAAGACCTCGGATATGACCCTTTGGGCATCCTCGGTGGAGAGAAGGGTCTCGCTTACACCTTCAGGGGAGAAGATGCGGTAGAGCTCACCGTCCAGAGTGTGGCGGAGGTTGCCCTCTGCCCGGATGGAGAGCATTGGCTTTTTGTTAAAGGGGCTGTCCGGGGCGTGCTGGCACCAGAAGGAGGGGTAGTCAAAGTCCGGGGCAAGCTGTTCGTCCAGAGTGAAGCCGTAAACGTCCCGGAAGGAGCCGTCCTCCATGCGCTCGGTGAGCACTCTGCCAAAAATCCCGTCCTCACGGATGGCGTAGACCCCGTTTTCCTGCTCTGAGAGGGTTCCGGGGGCAAAGGGCACGGGGAAAAGGGGTATCACCGCGCCGACGCCAACGTCGGCAAGAAATTCCTGTCCGTCGGCGCATTTCACCCCAAGCACCTGGTGGCGGCGGTGGGGAATTCCCGTCTCCCCCCGGAGATAGCGGGCAACGTAGTTGGTAACGGTGTAGCCAAGTGCGCCCAGCAGTAGTCCGAAGAGCTTGTTCAGCTCAAAGCAGTAGCCGCCCCGGCGGCGGGTGACGATCTTGTCAAAGAGGTCGCCCCCGTCAAGGGAGAGTTCGACCCCCCGGAGAATGTCCATGTTTTCGTAGGGCACGGAGGTGAGGTGGGCGTACTGAAGGTGGGCAAGGTATTCCGCCGTGGCGCCGGTGCGGTATTCCGCGCCGATGCGTTCAAGATATTTTTTTGCCTGTTCTGCTGTCATTTTTTTGTTTCATCTCCTTGCTGAGGTGTGTCGGGAGCGCCCCGCATGGTCTCGCCGGTGACTTCGAAGAGAACTCTTCCGGCGGTGAGGTCGGTAAGGGCGGTGCGGACGGTCTCCAGGTCGGCGGCCTTGAGCAAAAGCTTCACGGAAACGTCCATGCCGTATTCAACGCCCTCGTTTTCACAGGGCAGATGCTTTATAAGGTCGCTTGCCGGGGCCCAGTCCGAATAGCTCATAAGGGCCTCGGCGGTGAGAAAGGGAACCATGGGGCATTTGCCCGCAACGTCCAGGGTCTTTTTGGCGGATGCGGCGTAGGCGCGGACCAGTCCTCCCGCTCCCAGCTTTATGCCGCCGAAATATCTGGTTACAACAAGGGCAACGTCCCTCACGCCCTCACGGGTGAGCACCTCAAGGGCGGGCTTTCCCGCCGTTCCCGAGGGCTCGCCGTCGTCGGAAAAGCGGATGGCGTTCCCCTCCCGGACGATGTAGCACCAGACGTTGTGGGTGGCGTCGGAAAATTCCTGTCTGACCCCGGCGATGAACTCTTTTGCCTCGGCCTCGGTGGTGACGCATTTCATGGTGCCTATAAAGACGGATTTTTTCTCCGTAAATTCGCTTCTTCCGCTTCCGCAGGTGATATATCCTTCCATCAGCTCTTACCCAAAAGCTTTGCAAGCTGGCCGTAGGTCCTGGCGTCTGCCTTGCCGGAAACACGGATGCCCTCTTCGGTGTACTCCGTTTCGCTCACCACGGCGTTTTTGTAAAGCATATCCAGCGCGCCTGCGCGGTCGTAGGGGATGAGGGTCTCGAACTTTATTGCCCGGCAGTCAAGGCGGCTGTGGATCATCTCAACCAGCTCTTCAAGTCCCTCTCCGGTGACGGAGGAGATGCATATCCTGTTTTCGCCGGAGGGAATGCGGAAGGGGGCGCGGTCGCACTTTGTGAAAACGTAGACCGTGGGTGTGCCGGGCTCGCAGAGCTCCCGGGCAAGCTCGTCGGTAACGCGGAGCTGTTCCTGATATTCGGGGTTGGACATATCCGCAACGTGGAGCACCAGCGACGCGTATTTCAGCTCCTCGAGTGTGGCGGAAAATGCGGAAACCAGCTGGGTGGGGAGCTTTGAGATAAAGCCGACGGTGTCCGAAAGCAGAGCCTCGCTTCCGTCGGAAAAGCACAGACGCCGGGTGGTGGTGTCAAGGGTGTCGAAAAGGCGGTTTCCGGTGTGGATCCCGGCGTCGGTGAGGGCGTTGAGCAGGGTGGACTTTCCCGCATTTGTATAGCCCACCAGCGCCACCAGGGGGATCCCGCTTTTTTCTCTGCGTGAGCGCTGGACGCTTCTGTTGCGCTTTATCTCCGCCAGCTCGTGCTCAAGGCGGGTCATTTTTTCGCGGATGCGGCGTCGGTCGGTCTCCAGCTTGGTCTCGCCCGGGCCCCGTGTGCCGATGGGGCTTCGGCCGCCGGAGGCCGTCTGACGGGAGAGGTTTTTGCCCTGACCTGCGAGCCGGGGCAAAAGGTATTTGTACTGGGCAAGCTCAACCTGAAGCTTACCCTCGGCGCTCTGGGCGCGGGAGGAGAAAATGTCCAGAATAATGCCCGTGCGGTCCATAACGGCGCAGTTCAGCGCAGACTCCAGATTTTTCATCTGCACGGGGGAGAGCTCGTTGTCGAAGACCACAAGGTCGGCCTCGAGCCGGAGAACGTATTCTCTCAGCTCTTCGGCCTTGCCCTCGCCGATGAAAAAGGCGGGGTCGGGAGCCTCACGGCTTTGAATAAAGCGTGCCAGGGGCTCGCCTCCGGCGGTGCGCACAAGGTCTGCAAGCTCGTCCAGGCTGGCATCGTCTGCGGTTATGCCGAGATCCCGTCTTGTGGCGTTAAGGCCGGCAAGGAGGACTCTTTCTTTTTTCTCTTCTTCCGGTGTGCGGAATTCAAGGATATACAAAATGCTTTTCACCTCCGGGGCGGTACGGTCATAGAATGGGGGGAAGAGGATAGCGGCGGCCGCCTCTTCCGTTTATATACGGGGCTGTCGGGAAGGCCTTTTCCCGGCGGCCCCGGGGCGTGGGGGCTCAGATATCCCCGAGAGCCCGGCGCAGATCGTCCAGAGGACCGAAGGTGTCCAATCCGTCAAGGGTATGGGCGTCCGTGCCGATGGTAAAGGTCACGCCGACCTCTTTGCCGATGGGCCACCACCTGCGGGCGAACTCCGGAAAGCGAAAAACGGCGCTGTAGTTTATTTCGTAGGCCACGTCGCAGTTGCGCATATGGGTGAGAATGTCGCCCAGCTCGTTGTCCGTGATGGCGGCAGAAACCTCCGACCGGTCTGCGACGGCGTGGACGTATCTTCCCACGAGGGGGTGGGCAATGCAGTCCGCCATGCCGGAAAGAGCCAGATCTCGGACTATGTCCAGCATGAATTCCGCATAGCCCCGGGCGGTCTTTTCTTCGGGCTGGTGCCAGTAGTGGCAGTGGAAATGGTTTGTGGAATACAGCCGGTAATCCATTGCGGCGCTTGTCTCGGGGGCTTCAAGGCGGCAGCCGACGCCAATGGCAGAGAGCTCCGCTCCGAAGAGAAGCTCGGGTGCGTCGGGAATAAGTGCGGCCTGTTCTTTTATTTTTGCGACGTAGGCAAGATAGTTTTCGTCGCCGGTGTCGTCGTGGAAGTGGTCTGTGAAGGCCAGCCGGGAAAGACCAAGGCTTTTGGCCCGCTCTATCATTGCCGGAACTGTCATTTCGGGCTTTGCGCAGCCGGAAAAGTTCGTGTGGGTGTGAAGGTTTGCGCGGGCGAGCTCGGCAAGGTCATAGGTCTTGGGAAGGTACAGCTTCATGTCGGATAGCGCCTGCCTTTTGTAATAGGAATAGTCTTTTAAGGATTATACCACAAAAACTGCTCCGTGTGAACCTTAGCCGGGGAATTATTTTGTTTCTGTTTACAAATGCTCGTTGCCACGGGAGCATAAATATAGTATAATAAATAATGTACAGGTGTCTGCAAAGGAGGTAAGAGGGTCTTGAAGGTAAAAAAGCTTATTCTCGGGCTGGCGCTGGCCGGGGCGGTATTGCTTTCGGGCTGTTCCGTTCTGGACAGCGGAAGCCTTTTGTCCCTTCCCGAGCTCAGCCCCGAGCAGGCCGGGCTTTTGCAGATGGTGAACTCCGTCACCTCCAACTCCGACTGGACGGTTACCGCCCCATTTAACGGAACGGATTTTTCCGCCATGCAGTTTGTGGACTTCTTCGGGGACGGTGTGGAGGAGGCCGTGTGCTTTTTCCGTAACCCCGCCGAAATGCGGCTGAGGGTGTCGGTCTATTCCGACACGGGTCCCTCGGGCTACAGCGAGTTTTGCACCATCGAGACCGAGGGCTCCGGAGTGGATTTTGCGGACTACGCCGACCTTGACGGGGACGGGGCTCTTGAGCTCATCCTCATGGTCAGCTACGAGCACGGCACCATCTACGGCGCAGAGGTCTACAGAATAAGCAACCGTTCCGTTGGAAAGGTGGTTCTGGGCTCCTGCGCGGCCTATTCGGTGAGCGACGTCACCGGGGACGGCAGAGAGGACATAATCCTTGCCCGCAGGGGCGAGGGAAACGAGGTCGTTGCCCCTGCCGCAGAAAAGCAGGATACCGCCGAGCTTTTCTCCTGGGTGGACGGGGTCGCCACAAAGCTCGGGCGCGTTCCCATACTTTCCGGTGTGCCCGGAAGCGCCGTTGTGAAAAGCGGAATGCTGGCCCAGGATATGCCCGCCTGCATTATGGACGTGTGCGTTCCCGTGGGCGACAGAGAGGCCTGGGTGAGCAACGTTCTGATATGGAACGGGGAGTTTGTAAACCTTTCCACCCTGGCGCTGGACTCTGCCATGAGCACGGCGAGGTATTCAAAGCTTTTATGCCGGGATGCGGACTTCGACGGGTATATCGAAATACCAATGACCGCCGCAATGCCGTCTCCCAGCGTCCCTGTGGAAAAATACACCGTGTGGTACGGGTTCTCCCCGGAATACGCCCTTGTTCAGAAGAGCATAACCTATTGCTTCCCGGGAGGCAACTGGTATTACATAATGCCCGAGAGCTGGCACGGACAGGTCTACGTCAAGACCGGAAGCATGGAGGGGCTTTCCACCGTGGCCTTCACGGCGGATCGCAACGGCAGACCCAACACCCTTCTCACGGTCTACCGGGTTGAAAAGTCCGCCTCGCAGACTCTTCCGGAGGAGTGCTTTTACCTGACCGGAGCGGGAGGCTATATCTACTACGCTCTGATAGGCACTCCGGACGAGCTCAGCCCCCTTGAGGATGAGATGTACGTCAGAAGCGAGCTTGAGGTTTTTGAACGTTTTGTCACGGTGGACTCTCTGGGTGAAGCCATCAGAGCCTCGGAGACCATGGTCATTTACGAGTGAGGAGCAAAAATGAAGATACTCATACTTGACGACGAGACCGCCATCAGCGGTTTCGTTGAGATAAATCTTAAAAGAGCCGGTTGGGAGACCCTCACGGCAAAAAGCGGCGAGGAGGCCATGGAGCTTTTCGAAAAAGATCCCGGGGTGGACATTGCCCTTCTGGACGTTATGCTCCCCGGCATCGACGGATTCGAGGTCTGCCGCCGCATGAGAGCCAGCGAGCGGAACGTGGGCATAATCATGCTCTCTGCCAAGTCCCAGGAGATGGACAAGGTCACGGGGCTTATGATCGGCGCGGACGACTACGTGCCAAAGCCCTTTTCCATAACCGAGCTCATTGCCCGGATCGAGTCCCTCTCCCGCCGTCTGGGGCACAAGCCCAGACCCGTTAAAAAAGAGAGCCGCCTTTCCTCGGGCAGATTCACCCTGGACACCGAGACACGCCAGCTCTTCTCCGGGGACAGGGAGATCCCCCTTACCCAGATGGAGTTTCAGGTTCTGAAATATTTCTTTGCCAACCGTGGCAAGGCCGTCAGCCGGGAGGATATTCTCGAAGGCGTGTGGGGAAGCGACTATTTCGGGGACGACAAGATAGTTGACGTTAACGTCCGGCGGCTGAGGATAAAGGTGGAAGAAGACCCCGCCGACCCGGAGCACCTTGTTGCGGTTCGGGGATACGGCTATAAATGGGTGGATTAGTCTGCCGGGAGTAAAAACGAAAGGGGAGGTGAATTGCCCGTGGTAAGGGGGCTTAAAAAACGGTGGGTCGTGAGCTGTCTTGGAGTGACCGTTATAATACTTTTGCTTGCGGTGCTGATATTCACCTTTACCGTCTACGTTTCCTATTACAACAACGTGACGAACCTGCTCACCACCCGTGCGGACAGCAGCGCGAGGCTCTTCCGCAACTACATAAACACCTCGCCCCGGGAGTTCTACGCCGGAGCGGCGGCCTACGCCGAGAATTTTACCGAAAAGGACAAGCTTGAGTTCGAGGTAGTGGACAGGGACGGCCGGGTGATATACTCCTCGTCATTTTCCCGGCTTACGGGCTACGTTACGGGGACACCGGACGTGGCAAAGGCAATTTCCGAGGAAAATACCGCCTCTTATTCCGGCATAGACTCCGTCACGGGGCAAAGGGTCATCTCTGCCACGGCGCCGGTGTATCTTTCAAGCGGGGAGCTGGTTGGGGCGGTGCGCTACGTGACCGGCGTTGAAAACATAAACTCGCGGATATTCACCCTTTCCGCCGGCGCTGTCATCGTTGCGGCGGGAGGACTTTTACTTGTGTCCGTCACCGGCGCATATTTTCTGACCTCCATAATCGGTCCGCTTAACCGCATTAACGCCGCGGCGCGGACAATTGCCTCCGGCAGATACGGCGAGACCATTGAATACGGCCGGGAGGACGAGATCGGCGAGCTGGTGAGCTCGGTAAACTTTATGTCCCGGGAGATAGACCGAAGCGCCCGGGTGAAAAACGAGTTTATCTCATCCGTGTCCCACGAGCTCCGCACCCCCCTTACGGCCATAAACGGCTGGGCGGAGACCCTTATGGCAGACGGCACCGACCCCGAGCTTCAGGCCAGGGGGCTTGAGATCATCCGGGACGAGAGCAGACGGCTTGGAAACATGGTTGAGGAGCTTCTGGACTTTTCCCGCGCCGAGTCCGGCAGAATGGTTCTGAACAACACCCTCTTCGACCTCAACGACCAGCTTGAGGACACTATCTTCATGATGGAACAGCGCCTTTCCCAGGACGGGATACACATCGTCTACACCGACGCAACGGAGGATGCATATATCCGGGGAGATTCCCAGCGCATACGTCAGGTTTTGGTGAACCTTATCGACAACGCCAGAAAATTTTCGCCTCCCAACTCCAGCATAGACGTTACCATAGAAGCGTGCGGGGCGGAGGCTCCGAATCACGTGGCTGTGACCGTGCGGGACCGGGGCTGCGGCATAGACGAAGAGGATCTTCCCCACGTCAGGGAGAAGTTTTACAAGGGCAAAAGCGACCGCGCCGGAAGCGGCATAGGACTTGCCCTTTGCGACGAGATAATCGCCCTTCACGGGGGCGTGCTTATAATAGAAAGTGCCCCGGGAGTGGGAACTGCCGTTACGGTCAGACTTCCCCTGGCATGAAAACGTATCAAGTGAGGAAAAAACCATGAGCGAGAAAAAGTGCTACGAAAAATGCGCCAAAAAGACCGTTATCGGCGGTCAGGCCCTTATCGAGGGCATCTATATGCGGGGCCCGGAAAAGACCGCAACCGTCATACGCCGCTCCGACGGCACACACACCGTCCGGGAGCGGGCGTTCACCCCTGCCAAAAAGAAGTTTGCCCCCCTGGGCTGGCCCTTTATCCGGGGCATATTCATCTTCGGCTCGTCCATTAAGGACGGTGTTGCCGAGCTGATGTTCTCCGCAGAGAACAGTGAGTTTGAGGCCACCGAGCCCACGAAGTTCGACCTTTGGGTGGAGAAAAAGATCGGCGCGGAGCGGGCGGAAAAGCTGCTCATGGGCTTTTCGGTGGTGCTGGGCGTGCTGATGCCCATCGCCCTGTTCATTCTTCTGCCCACGCTTTTGTCAAGTTTTGTGAACTTCGGGGAGATGTACTGGCTGAGAAGCCTTTGCGAGGGCGTGCTTCGCATGGCGATCTTCATTCTCTTCATCTTTTCCACCTCGCGCATGAAGGATATGCGCCGGGTATACGCCTATCACGGGGCGGAGCATAAGACCATCCACTGCTACGAGGCAGGGGAGGAGCTCACCGTCGAAAACGTCCGCCGCCACACCAGAAAGCACCCCCGCTGCGGAACGAGCTTTCTCTTCGTGGTCATGATAATCTCCATCGTGTTCTTCTCCTTCGTCCGCACGGATATCTGGTTTCCCGCGGTCACCGCAGGCTGGGCTCAGACCCTTATCCGCCTTGGAAGCCGCATTGTTCTGCTTCCCGTGGTTCTGAACATAAGCTACGAATTCAACCGCCTTGTGGGCAGGTACGATAATTTCCTCACAAAAGCTCTGCGCTGGCCGGGGGTCGCAATGCAGTCCATGACCACCAACGAGCCCACCGACGAGATGATCGAGGTCGCCATCGACGCCCTCTCCCGTGTTATTCCCGAAAACAGCGAGGCCGACAAATGGTGATGCACGAAACCCGGACGGAGCTTTACAAAAGGCTTCTCTCCCTTGGGCTCACAGAGGAGAGCGCCGGCCTTGAGGCTACGGAGCTTGCCTGTCTAGCCGCCGGGATCCGCCGGGACAGATATATTTTCGAGGCGGACAGGGAGCATACCCTTCTGCGCGACCCGGAGGAGCTTATCTCCCGTCGAGAAAAGGGAGAGCCTTTGGCCTATATTCTGGGTGAGTGGGACTTTTACGGGCTCACACTTAAGACCGACCGCCGTGCGCTCATCCCCCGGGACGACAGCGTTTGCGTGCTTGAGCTCTTCCTCTCAAGGCTTTCACCCCGGGCAGAGCGTATTTTGGATCTTTGCACGGGCACGGGCTGTTTGGGGCTTGCCGCCGCAACCACCCGGCCGGGGCTGAGAGTGACCCTTGGAGATATCTCTTCCGATGCGCTGGCGCTTGCGGGGGAAAATATTGCCCTTCTGGGGCTTGGGGACAGAGTTCGGACGGTGAGAGCAAACGCCCTTTTGCCCCCGGAATTTGAGGCCGGAAGCTTTCACGGGATGATCTGCAATCCGCCATATCTTTGCAGGGACGAGCTTTCGCCCACCCCAGAGCCCATTCTGGCGCTGGACGGGGGGGAGGACGGGCTGGATTTTTACCGCAGCGTTTCCGCTTTCTGGAAAAAAGCTCTCGCTCCGGGCTCGCCGCTGTGCTTTGAGGTGGGCTACACCCAGAGCGCCCAGGTTGCCGGTATTATGGCCGGGGAGGGCTTTGAGGATATAACCGTGGAGCGGGATCTTTCCGGCATTGAGCGCGCCGTTTGCGGCATTAAAAAATAACGTTTGAAAATATCCGCACCTGCGAAAAAACTTTTCGCAGGTGCTTTTCTTCTTTTCTGCGCTGTGGTATAATGCTTTTGTAAACAAAGCTTGGGAGGCAGAGAAAAATGATCTTTACTCTTTCCGCAAATCAGCCCAAACCTGAGGGCATCGAGCTTTATACCCACAGAGGCGTAAACTACACCGGAGACGCGCCCCTTGAGACCGCCGGGGTCCACACCTTAGCTGTGGAATTTGTGGACGCCGTGGCAGAAAACGCATCGGTCACGGTGAACGGCCGCAGAGCCGCGGCAATTGCCGGCTGGACCATGTGCAACACCGGAAAGACCCGCCTTGGCGCCTATCTTTGGGAGGCAAATGAGACGGATCTGGGCAAGGCGCCGGAAGTATCCGTCCGCGGCGTTCCCACGCTGACTTCACTTTGGATGGTTCCCGGCCGGGACGGGGATATCATCGCCCGGGCAAAGGAAACACGGGTCAAGCCCGAAGAGGTCAAGGTTCCCTTTGAGCTTTCCCGACCCATGCAGCTGGTCTCCACCGTGGGCGACCATTCCTTTGACTGTTACAAAGACGAGCTCCCCGACACTCTGGACCGCATGGCAGAGCTTGTGCCGAAAATGCGTTCCCTTGGCTTTAACGGCATCGAAAGCTACGTCCGCTGGGACATGGTTGAAGAGGAAAAGGGCGTTTTCGACTGGAGCTATTACGACGCCGTTATCAACCGCGGTGCCGAGTTTGGCATGAAGTGGTTCCCCCTTATCATTGGCGGCTCGGCATATGCCCTGCCCGAATGGTACCGCGAGGGTGAGCCCGGCTTTGAGGGCTTCGTGTGCCTTGAACACGGCATTGAAAACAATTGCCCCACCATTTTCAACGAACAGCAGACCCCCTACGTTGAAAAATATCTCCACGAGCTTGGCCGCCACTACAATTCCTGGGGGGACAAGGTCTTTGGCTGCCGCCTTGGGCCCAGCGGAAACTACGGCGAAAGCCAGTATCCCGCCAGCGGCAACTGGGGCTATAAGCGTCAAAAAGAGCATATGCACATCGGCTGGTGGGCAAACGACCGCATGGCCCACGTAAAGTTTGCCGCCGCAATGGAGAAAAAATACGGCGATATCGAAAAGCTCAACGCCGCCTGGGGGGACAGCTATGGCGCCTTTGAAGAGGTGAAGTGCTTCCTGCCCGTTATGACGGACAACCGCCGCAAGCGCAAGGACTTTGTGGACTGGTATATGGACGAGATGACCGACTGGTGCAACCGCTGGGCGGTTTGGGTGAGAGAGGAAATGCCCGACCTGGACATTTACCAGAGCGCCGGCGGCTGGGGCTATACCGAGTGCGGCACGGACTTCACCGACCAGACCAGGGGCATGGTGCCCGTTTCCGGCGGCATCCGCGCCACCAACGAGGACGAGAGCTACGAGCTGAACTTCGCCATAACCAGAATGCTCTCCAGCGCCGCCAGATTCTACGGGGTCAAGTTTGGCTCCGAGCCTGCGGGCTTTGGCACCGTGAGAAGCGTTATGAACCGGCTTTACAATATCATCATCAACAACGGAAGCCACCTGTTCTACTATTACCCCAACATCACCGACAGCGAGCTGGGCTCACAGCGCTGGCTGGAGCACGCGCCGCTGCTCGATCAGCGAAGCGAGCCCCATATCCAGGTGGCCGCACTCTATCCGGACACCCAGTCCAAGCTCTCCGACGGGTGCATCCGCTATCTTGAGGGCTCGTCCTTCTTCAGCCAGGTCTGCCCCTTAAGACGGCATCTGGACTACGATTTCTGCTCTGAGCGCATGGTCGCGGACGGCGCTCTGGACAGGTACAAGGTTCTCGTGCTTCTGGGACGTAACCACGAGGGCGACTTTATCGAAAAAGACACCCTTGAGGCCATCGACGCCTGGGTGCACAGGGGCGGCATTGTTATCTGCCCGGTGCTTCAGTCCAACAACACCCGGGGTCCCATGACCGTTGAAGGCGACCAGACCGTCTACCGCCGCTGGGCCTCCGGCGACACCGGAAAAGGCAGAGTCTTCCTGCCCAACGTCATGCGGGAGCCCCTGGAGGACTATATCGACGCCATCGACGAAATTCTCCGCTCCCTTGAGGACCTGTCCCCCCTCACAAAGAAGATGCTCACCGCCGACCACCCCAGAGGAGTTTACCTCTCTGCTCTGGAAAGCGGAAAGATCTGCCTCTACAACGACCTTCTCCGCCCGGCAAAGATCACCTTCGCCTCCGGCGAGACCGTGGAAATGGAGCCTGTGTCCATCAGAATCGTATAAAATACTCAAACACAAAAACCCGGCAGGAGAGTTTTCTCCTGCCGGGTTTTGGGTTGATCGTAAGCTTACACCACGTAGGTGGAGGCGGAGGTGTTTCCGCCGTGGCCGGTCCAGTTGGTGTGGAAGAACTGGCCGCGTTCGGCATCCAGACGCTCGTAGGTGTGGGCGCCGAAGTAGTCGCGCTGAGCCTGGAGCAGGTTTGCGGGGAGGAACTCGCTGCGGTAGCCGTCGTAATAGGCCAGAGCAGAGCTGAAGGCGGGCATGGGCACGCCGGAGAGCACTGCAGAAGCCACGACGCGGCGCCAGCTGTCGGTGAGACCCTTGACGGTGTCCGCAAAATAGGGGTCAAGGAGCAGGTTGGTAAGCTCGGGGTTGGCGTCGTAGGCCTCTTTGATCTTGCCAAGGAAGACGGAGCGGATAATACAGCCGCCGCGCCACATCAGGGCGATGCCGCCGTAGTTCAGGTTCCAGCCGTAGGTCTTGGCCGCGGCGCGCATAAGGGTGTAGCCCTGGGCGTAGGAGATGATCTTGGAGGCGTAGAGAGCCTTGCGGATATCCTCGATGAAGGCGGCCTTGTCCTCGGGGGCGATGGCGGCCGGGGCGGGGAAGACCTTTGCGGCTTCAACGCGCTCTTCCTTCATGGCAGAGAGGCAACGGGCAAAAACGGCCTCGCCGATAAGGGTGAGGGGCACGCCCTCGTCCAGAGCGGCAATTCCGGTCCACTTGCCGGTGCCCTTCTGGCCTGCGGTGTCCAGGATCTTGTTGACGATGGGCTGGCCGTCGGTGTCCTTGTAGGCGAGAATGTCACGGGTGATGGAGATAAGATAGCTGTCAAGCTCGGTCTCGTTCCATGCGGCAAAGACCCGGTGCATTTCGTCTGCGGACATACCAAGGTAGTCGCGCATGAGCATATAGGCCTCGCAGATAAGCTGCATATCGCCGTATTCGATGCCGTTGTGTACCATCTTTACGAAGTGGCCTGCGCCGTTTTCGCCCACCCAGTCACAGCAGGGAGAGCCGTCCTCGACGTGGGCGCAGATGGCCTGGAAGATGGGCTTGACGAAGGGCCATGCGGCAGGGGAACCGCCGGGCATCATGGAGGGGCCGTTCAGAGCGCCCTCTTCGCCGCCGGAAACGCCGGTGCCGATATAGAGCAGACCCTTGGATTCAACGTAGGCGGTGCGGCGGATGGTGTCGGGGAAGTGGGAGTTGCCGCCGTCGATGATAATATCGCCCTCTTCAAGGCAGGGGATGAGCTTTTCGATCATCTGGTCAACTGCGGAACCGGCCTTGACCATCATCATGACCTTTCTGGGGCGCTCAAGGTTGGCGCAAAGCTCTTCCAGAGAATAGGTTCCGATGATGTTCTTGCCGCTGGCTCTGCCGTTGACGAAATTGGTGACTTTTTCTGCGGTGCGGTTGTAGACCGCAACGGTGAAGCCCTTGGACTCCATGTTCATAACAAGGTTCTCACCCATTACCGCAAGGCCGATAAGGCCGATATCTGCTTTTTTCATAGCTTTTTTCGTTCCTTTGTAAATGTTTTAGCGCAAAAGACAAATCCCGGGAGTGAAGAGAAACTATCTCTTTACTCTTGCGTTACCGGAATATATGCTCCAGATAACGTCTTCGTCGGCGGGCTCGCCGTAGTCGGTGAGAAGGGTGGTTACCAAAGCGCCGCTGGCCCAGCCGAACTGAATGCACTTTTCGCTCTCCCAGCCCCGCAGAATGCCGTAGAGCATTCCGCCCACAAAGCCGTCGCCGCCGCCGATGCGGTCCAGAACGCCGATCTCTCTGGGCTCAACGTTGAACCACTCCTCGCCGTCCAGCATAATGGCGCCCCACATATGGGCGTTGGCGCTGAGCACCTGGCGCAGGGTGGTTGCAAAAACGGATGCGCCGGGATACTGCTTTTTAACGTTCAGTATCATGGCCTTAAAGCTTTCGGTCTTGCCAACGTCCTTGCCGCCGGACTCGGGGCCGGGGACCTTGAGGGCAAGCTGGAAGTCCTCTTCGTTGCCGATGAGGATGTCCGCAAGACCTGCGATCTCTGCAAAGGTCTCGGTAAGCTCGGCTTCCCTGTCCTTCCAGAAGGAGGCGCGGTAGTTCAGGTCAAAGGAGATAACGGTGCCGTTGGCGTGGGCAATGCGGGCAAGCTCGCGGCAGAAGGTGGCAGTCTCGGGAGAGAGCGCCGCAAACAGGCCGGAAAGGTGGAGGATCTTCACGCCATCCTTGGCAAAGAGCTTTTCAAGGTCGAAATCGGCGGCGGAAATGGTGCGGCCCACCTCGCCGGCCCTGTCGTTGTGGACCCGGGGGCCTCTGGTGCCAAAGCCGGAATCGGCGATGTTGAACTGGTGGCGATAGCCCCAGGGTCCGCCCTGGGGAACGTCGCGGCCTTCGTATTCAATATTGCGGCGGCGCAGGTCGCCCTTGATGAACAGGGCGATGGGGCTCTCCGCAACGAAGGCGGTGAGCACCTTGGTGCGCAGGCCGAGAGATGCGCTTATGTTCAGCACGTTGGACTCGGCGCTGGTGGCCTGCATGGTGAAGTCGGTGCTGACGTGGACGGGCTGGCGGTTGGCGGGAGTTATGCGAACGCCCATGCTGGTGGGAACTACGAGGTCGTAGAGTGCGTCTTCTCTGAGTTTTATCACGGTTTTAGTTCTCCCTTATGTAATTTAAACGCCGGAGTAGGCGGCAAAACCGCCGTCAACGGGAACAACAACGCCGTTCACAAAGCCGGAAGAGCCCTTGTCCACCAGCCAGAGCAGAGTGCCCGTAAGGTCGTCGGGATCGCCGAAGCGTCCCATGGGGGTGTGGGCAAGGATCTTTTCGCTTCTGGGGGTAAGGCTTCCGTCGGGCTTCATAAGCAGATTGCGGTTCTGCTCGGTGACGAAAAATCCGGGGGCAATGGCGTTCACGCGGATGCCAACCGGGGCAAAGTGAACTGCCAGCCACTGGGTGAAGTTGGAAACGGCGGCCTTTGCGGCGGAATAGGCCGGGATCTTGGTGAGGGGGCGGAAGGAGTTCATGGAGGAAACGTTGATGATAACGGCGTCGGCCTTGTTTGCCATGTCAACGGCAAAGACCTGGGTGGGCAGGAGAGTGCCGATAAAGTTAACGTCAAACACGGTGCGCACGCCGGACTCGTCCAGGTCGAAGAAGGTGGCGATATCTGCGGCCTTTTCTTCAAGATCCTCGGGGAAGAGATATTCCCTGGTGGTGGTGCCCTTGGGGTTGTTGCCGCCGGCTCCGTTTATGAGAATGTCGGTGGTGCCGAGCTCCCGGTTGATGCGCTCACGGGCGGCAAAAAGAGAGGCCTTGTCGGTAACGTCGGCAGAGATGCCGATGGCTTTTCCGCCCTCGGCGATAATCTCTTCGGCAACGGCAACTGCGGCGGCCTCGCGGCGGCCGATAATGGCGATGGCGGCGCCGGATGCGGCAAGGGCTTTTGCAAAGCCGGAGCAAAGAACTCCGCTTCCGCCGGTGACAACGGCGACCTTGCCGGAAAGGTCTACTTTAAAGGGAAGATATGTGCTCATATTTTTGCCCTCTTTCGTAAAATAAGTATTATTTATCTGGCTCAGGCGTTCTGCTCGCGCTTGATGGCGCGAAGGCGCTTCATGCAGTCGTTCTCGCCGCGGCCGAAGTAGTCGTGGAGAAGCTTGTATTCGGCGTAGAGCTTGTCGTAGATGGCGCTGTTTTCGGGGATGGGACGGTAGACGATGTCCTTGAGGCTGGCCATATTCTCTGCGGCCTCGCCGATGGTGTCGTAGCCGCCCTTTTCCTTGCCGGCCGCAACTGCGCCGAACATGGCGCTGCCCAGAGCACAGGCCTGACCGCTGCCGCAGATGCGGATCTCGCGCTTGGTAACGTCGGCGTAGATCTGCATCATCATTTCGTCCTTTTCGGCAATGCCGCCGGCGGCGATGAGTTCATTGACGGGAACGTTGTATTCCTCGAAGGTGTCGATGATCATTCTGGTGCCAAAGGCGGTGCCCTCGATAAGAGCGCGGTAAAGCTCTTCGGGCTTGGTGGTAAGGCTCATGCCAACGAACAGACCGGAAAGGTCGGTGTCCACAAGAACGGAGCGGTTGCCGTTCCACCAGTCAAGGGCGAGAATGCCGCTCTGGCCGGGCTTCTGGGTGGAGACCTTTTCGCGGAGGAGCTTGTGGATGGAGATGCCCCGGGCTTCGGCCTCGTCGCGGTAGGATGCGGGAATGCAGTTCTTGACGAACCAGTCGAAATGGTCGCCAACACAGCTCTGTCCGGCCTCGTAGCCGAAGTAGCCGCCGATAATACCGTCCTCAACAACGCCGCAGGTGCCGGGAACGACGCTCTCCCTGTCGCCAAGGAGCATATGGCAGGTGGAGGTGCCCATGATCATGAGCATTCTGCCGGGAGTGGTGATGCCGGCGGCGGGAACTGCAACGTGGGCGTCGATATTGGCCATGCCCACTGCGGTGCCGGGAAGCAGACCGCAGAGCTTTGCTCCGGCTTCGCTGATTTCACCGGCCTTGCCGCCAAGGGCGTAGACCTCGGGAGAGAGCTTTTCTTCAACGATGTTCTCAAGGCGGGGATCAAGACGGGCAAAGAACTCCTTTGAGGGGTATCCGTCGCCCTTGTGCCACATGGCCTTGTAGCCCGCGGCGCAGGCGTTGCGGCGCTCGGCGCCGGTGAGCATATATACGATCCAGTCGCCGGCCTCGATGAGCTTGTCTGCGCGGTCGTAAAGCTCGGGAGCCTCGTCCAGCAGCTGCCATGCCTTTGCAAACAGCCATTCGCTGGAGACCTTGCCGCCGTAACGGGAGAGGCGGACGGGGTCCATCTCACGGGCAAGGGCGTTTATCTTGTCTGCCTGGGGCTGGGCGGCGTGGTGCTTCCACAGCTTGACGTAGGCGTGGGGATTGTTTTCGTATTCGGGCAGGAAGCACAGGGGCGTGCCGTCGGCCAGAATGGGGATGAGGGTGCAGGCGGTGAAGTCAACGGAAACGCCCACGACGTCCGCGGGGTCGACGTTGGCCTGTGCCAGAACGGAGGGGATGGTCTCTGCCAGGACCTCGAGATAGTCACGGGGATGCTCCAGAGCCCAGTCGGGCGGAAGCTTGGTAACGCCGTCGGGCAGGTATTCGTCCATAACGGCATGGGTGTAGTTTTTAACTGCGGTGGCAACTTCCTTGCCGGTCTCGATCTCAACGAGCAGAGCTCTGCCGCTGAGGGTGCCAAAGTCAACGCCGATGGAATATTTCACTTTAATTTTCCCCCTGGGTAAAAAGATTTTCAGAAAAGAGTCTTTCCATATACAGAAATATTTTACCACATCCCATGCCGGATTACAACAACCAAAAAAGCCTGTGTCAAATTTTTCCGTCCCGCAGGCGTGAGCCGGGCAAAAAAATGAGCTTCCCCACGGCCCCCTTCCCTTGAAAACGGACCCCCCTTGTGATATAATCAATGGTATGAACGAAGAAACTTTGAGAAAACATATCGCAAAAAATCTTGCTTTTTACAGAAAGCACGCAGGGCTTACTCAGGCAGAGCTGGCCGGGCTTATAAACTACTCCGACAAGTCCGTATCCAAATGGGAGCGCGGTGAAGGGACGCCGGACGTTTATGTGCTGACGGTCATCGCCGGACTTTTGGGCGTTACCGTAAACGACCTTATAAGCGACGCCGAGCCCGTTTCCCCAAAGATCAAAAAACGCCGCAGCATGCTGGTGAGGGGAATGGTGCCCGCGCTTTCCGCCGCGCTGTGCTGGCTTTGCGGAACTGTTATCTACTTCATCCTCCGGGTGTTGCTGGGTGACGTAACCGGGCTTTGGCTCACCTTTGTCTACACCGCCGTGGCAAGCGCCGTTGTGCTGGTGGTCTTTTCCCACATATGGTGGTCAAAGGTGCTCTGCTGTGTGTTCGTGAGCATACTTATCTGGCTCTGTGCCGTGGCGGCGTTTTTGTCCGTCAGCTTTTCCGGGGCGTGGCTGATTTTCGTGGTTGCCGCCGTGCTCTGGGTGCTGGCCGTGCTTTGGTACGTGTTTCTGGACATACTCAAAAAAACCAAACAAAAGAAAATTCAGTAATTATTATGATAACCTTGCGGTTTTCGTGATATAATATCTGCCCTGAAACTGTCCGCAGGACAATACAACTATGCATAGTATAATATCACTGCGAAGCAATATAACTCGCCGTAAGGCGAATATAACCAAGGCGCACTCCACAAGGGAGTGCGCCTCGGTGTTTCGTCATGCCGCTGATTATTTGATTAATAAAATAAAAGATCGTGCCAAACTTCGCGTTCCTCGCCGGGAATCCAGTCTTCCGGAGCGGGAGAGAGGCGGAAGATTTTGAAAGAGAGGTCTATATAGATGTAGTAGTATTCTCCGTCAGTGTATATCCTTTCCCTCTTCAGTTGAGTGGATTCAAGCTGTTCGTCCGGATAAGTAAGATTGTCTCCGGGAACGGTAAACCCTACAAACTCGTAGGTTTCACCTGTTATGATCTCTATATACGTTATGTCGATTACTTCCCCCTTTTCGGGATCCGGCTCAGTCGGTACAATATACAAGGTGCCGTCGATAAAAACCGTACGGTAGCCGATCACTTTCGGATCCACAATACCCGTGGGAGTTGTCTCGATCGAGGTCATTTCGGTAGTTGTCTCGGTAGTTGTCTCGGCAGTGGTTTCGGCAGTGGTCCCGGCAGTGGTTTCGGGATCATTTACCCCGCCGCACGCAGACAGCAGACAAACCGACAGAAGTAAAACGATCACGGCAAGTGACAGTCTTTTTTTCATGGAAGATCCCCCCCTGATATTAGTCGGCAGTGTAATAGGGACGAACCGTTATTACGCAGTCGTTTGAAGAATCCCATAACCTCATAATAATACTGGTACTGTGACCGTCTACTAACTTAACATAGAACCCTGGAGTCGCTTCCTGATAACCGCAACACATTGTCATGTGGGGTGCAGAATAGTACGTGTTACTGCTGCTATACCCCAACATGCACGGATATCCGGCACCAATTTCGTTCACTACAGTGATTATGGTCGGATTCCACACCACGGTACTTGAACAGGCGAGACTGGAGGAACGCTCTTGTGCATAAAGATTTGCTACAGTAGGTACATTTCTGTTAGCAAGTCCCCCGTTATTGAGAAAAAGGTTTTGCAAACGAGCCTTCAAGGATTCAAAACTTATAGAAGAGGTAAGTGCACTAAATCCGTGTGAACCCAAATACCAAAAGACATTTGCGAGAGCAGCAGCAATACAGTTAGTATTGCCCTGAAGTTGTGGTGAAACTCCGGGAAGTGTTCCACACACAGCTACACCACCTGAAATATTTTCAAGGGGCAAAGTATTGTTCAAAGGATTTACGCTTACAATGTCGCCTAAAGAGTTGAGGAGGTATACATTATCTTCATCAAGATAACAGTATGCCGCCGGATCGAAGTATAGTTCGAATCCGGCGAAGGAATCGAGTGCTGCTCTGAACGGAGATGTGTGCGAGGCAAATTCGTAGATCACGCCATCAACAATAATGGCATAAGCAACAGGTTCATCTTCTTCGTAAAAGTCTACCAACAGAGCATTGCCAAGGGGAGAGTCCAATGCTGTAACAACTTCATCGGTGATGATAAAGTCGTTTGAAAACTCGGGGTCGATTGCGCGTATTTCATCAATGGTTGTGGCTTCGACAGCACCAACGGGAACCATGGACAAAATAACCGAAACAATGACGATAACAGAAACAAGTCGTTTCAATTGAATCCATCCTTTCAAGTAAAATGTTTTCGTTGATGTGATTAGAACTAAAAAGGCACACAACAAGGGCTCTTTCAAAGTCCGTGTTATGCGCCTTAACTGTATGCTTCCTTTGACGCCCCTTTGGGCAGGACAAGCATACGAATAACGCTCCACGGACTGAATAAAAATCTTCTGTACATGGGAATTCACTCTCCTTGTCCTGAAAATAAAGCTTTGACTGCATGCAAAGTAACCTTGCCTGACCTCATGGTAATATTTTATCATGTTATTGGATAAATTGCAACAGTTTTTTGAATAAAAACTGCATTTTTTTTGAATTACGGAGCTGACAGTGTGTAACAAATGTTAAGTGCACTCAGACCCTTGTCAGAATTATTTTTATTAGCTAATTGTAATTATCAAAACACTTGCAAAAGCGGCTTGCCTTGTATTTGCCATTTTCTAAATAAAAGAGTGAAGAAAAAGAACCCGGGCAGTCCAACCCTTGCCGACCCATGCCCGTTCTATTTCCTTACCTCCTACTTCTTTCTTGAAAACGTCCCCTTTCTGTGATATAATCAATGCTGTGAACAGAGAAACGCTGAGAAAAATTCATTGATAAATAACGGAGAAATTACCCATGCACAACAACGAGCTTGGATACGAAATTGCCGCACTTGCCCACTACGCACTTGAAAAGGGGCTCATCGCCCGGGAGGATCTCACCTGGGCCAAAAACCGCATCGCAAACCTCATCGGCGAGCCCGGCTGTCCCCATTACGAGGGCGAGATCGAAGCCCTTCCCCAGTTTCCCCAGACCCTTCTGGATAAGCTCACCGCCCGCGCCGCGGACAACGGCATAGAGGGGCTGGACTCCATCGTCCACCGGGATATTTTCGACACGGAGCTTATGGCGGTCCTCACCCCCCGCCCCTCCGAGGTCATCGGAAAGTTCAACGCCCTTATGGAAAAAGACCCCGAGGCCGCCACCGACTGGTACTACGACCTCTCCCGCGCCACAAACTATATCCGCGCCGAGCGCTGTGCAAAGGACCTGAGATGGAGCGTTGACTCACCCTACGGAAAGATCAACATCTCCGTAAACCTCTCAAAGCCCGAAAAGGACCCCAAGGCCATCGCCGCCGCCCGATTTGTTAAAAAGACCACCTTCCCCCCCTGCGCTCTCTGCTGTGAGAACGAGGGCTACGGCGGCACACTTACCACAGCCGCCCGGGGCAACCACCGTATCATCCCCATCACCCTTGGGGGCGAGCAGTGGTATCTCCAGTATTCCCCCTACGTTTACTACAACGAGCACTGCATCTGCCTTTCCGGCGAGCACCGTCCCATGGCGGTGAGCCGGGCGGGCTTTGAGCGGTTGCTGGACTTTGTGGATCTGTTCCCCCACTATTTCGTGGGCTCAAACGCCGACCTTCCCATCGTTGGGGGATCCATTCTCACCCACGACCATTTCCAGGGCGGCAGAGCCGTTTTCCCCATGGAGCTTGCCCCTGTTGAAAGGGAATACTCCGTTCCCGGCTGTCCCGAGGTCTCTCTGGGCATCGTAAAATGGCCGCTGAGCGTTATCCGTCTGGAAAGCGAAAACAGAGCAAAGCTTGCCTCCCTGGCGGAAAAGATACTCTCCGCCTGGAGGGGCTATTCCGACCCCGACCGCGCCATCCTTGCCCAGACCGAGGACACACCCCACAACACTATCACCCCCATCGCCCGCATTAAAAACGGAAAATACCAGCTCGACCTGGTGCTCCGCAACAACCGCACCACCGACGAGCGTCCCCTGGGTCTCTTCCACCCGGCACCTGACCGTCACCACATCAAAAAAGAGAACATCGGCCTTATCGAGGTCATGGGTCTTGCGGTGCTTCCCGCCCGTCTTAAGGCAGAGCTTGCCCGAATTGAGGAGTGTCTGCTGGACGACCGCGACCGCTTCTACGAGATCCCCGAGCTCGAGCCCCACACCGAGTGGTACCGTTCTCTCTGCGAAAGACGGGACATCACTCCCAAAAACTGCACCGCCATACTCCGGGACGAAGCCGGAAAGATATTTGCCGCCTGTCTTGAGGACTGCGGCGTGTTCACCGTCACCCCCGACGGCCGCGAGGGCTTTGATAAGTTCATCCGCTCCGTCATAGGCTGAAAAATAACGAAAAAAGGGAGGATATCTCCATGGAACAGCGCTGGAAGCTTGAAGGCATTCCCGCCTACGTCGGCGGCGGGCTTGATGCCAAAATTTACAACTGCGGAAGCGGCATGGAGCCGGACTTTTCCGGCCCCACGGGGGAAGACTCCCTTATGCACCTTGTCCGCAACACCTCTGCAGAGGAATTTCTCAGCTGGTGCGGCCTTCTTTCCCAAAAGGGCTTTGACTGCGTTTACGCCTGGGAGGACGAGGCCGGACTCTACCGCCAGTTCCGGGGAGAAAAGAACGTTTACGCCTATTTTATTCAAAACGAGCGCACCGCAAGGATCATCCACGACAATTCCGGCGTGACTATAGACCTTTTCTCCGCACCCGAGGAGCTCCGCGTTCACGACGGCGCGGCGCTTATGCAGTTCGGCCTGACCTACGACGATATGATAAAGGGCGTGAGCTGTGACTGCGGAATGCTCTACGCCCTGCGCCTTGCGGACAACAGCCTCATCGTCGTCGACGGAGGCGAGATAGAACAGGCCACCGAGCCCGCCACCGACGAGTTTTTTGCCAGAATAAGCCAGCTCACCGGCAACCCGGAAAAGATCCGCATTGCCGCATGGTTCTGCACCCACCCCCACGACGACCACATGGATTTTTTCTGCCGCATGCTGGCAAAATTCGGCTCAAGGCTCACCGTGGAGCGCACCATGTTCAATTTTGCCTCCTACAGCGTCCACGGCTGGTTTGACCAGAGCAGCCGCAGCCGCATTAAGACCATGGAGCGCATAAAAGAAAACAACCCGGCGGTTTCCCACCTCAAGCTCCACACCGGCCAGCGCTTTGACCTCCACGGGGCAACCGTTCGGGTGCTTCTCACCCACGAGGATATGCTCTGGCGCCGGGGCGACCGCCCCTACGAGGGCATGAACGAGACCTCCACCGTGCTTGAGATAAGCTTCGAGGGCAAAAAGCTCATCCTTCTTGCCGACGCCCACGTTTCAAACGGAAACGTGCTCATCGGCAGATACCCCCAGGGAAGCATCTCCTGCGATTTTCTTCAGGTGGCCCACCACTGCATAAACAACGTTGAAAACTTCTATTCCTTCATAAAGACCGAATACATGCTTATCCCCGAGGGCAGATACCTGCTATTGAAGTTCATTTACGACAATTACCGCCTTGTCCGCCGGTACGCCGCCGAGGACAAGGTCATCGTTGCGGGAGATGCCACCCAGATCTTCCACGTTGAAAAGGGAATTGTGAAAAAGACCGAGTATTTCCCCGTCCGCGGCTGTGCCTACGACGGAAGTGAAATGTAATTTATCCGGGAGGACGTGAAAAAATGGAAGCAAAATGGCTGCTTGAAAACGTTCCCGCCTACGGCGGCGGCGAGCTTCACCCCATGCTTTTTAACTGCGGAAGCGGCATGGCAGACGATTTCGACGGCCCCACCGCCGAAGACTCCTTCATGCACATCGTAAACCGTACCACCGAGGCGGAATATCTGGACTATATCCGCACACTTGAGGAAAACGGCTACGTCACCGTCTTTGAAAACCGCACCGACGCCGGCCTTTTCCGCCAGCTCTCCGGAAAAAACCGACTCTACGTCTACTATATTTTTAACGAGCGCATGACCCGCATAATTCTTGAAAACTCCGGCGTTTCCCTGCCCGAGTTCGAAGCTCCTGCCGGCCCCACCGTCCACGACGACACCGCACTGATGCAGTTCGGTCTGACCTACGGGGACATGATACGGGGCTTCACCTCCGACTGCGGAATGCTCTACGCCATACGCACCCGTGACAACAGCGTTATCGTCATCGACGGCGGCTCCACGGAACAGTCCACCGAGCCTGCCACCGACGAGTTCTACGCCCGGCTCTGCGATCTTACCGGCAACCCGGAAAAGATACGCATTGCCGCATGGTTCTGCACCCATCCCCACGGGGATCACATGGCCTTCTTCAGCAGAATGCTGGCAAAATACCCCGATAAGCTCTTCGTTGAGAGGGCGATGTTCAATTTTGCCCTGTCCGAAGCGGTAATGCCGGGGCTTAAGGCGAGAATTGCCCTTTCCGGCAGAAAATTCCCCAACACCCGCGCCATCACAATGGAGAGAATTCTGGCCAACAACCCCAACGTTTCCTACCTCAAGCTCCACTCCGGCCAGCGCTTTGAGCTTTGCGGCACGGAGGTCGAGGTGCTTCTCACCCACGAGGACACCCTCACACGCTTCCCGGACAAGCTCTACTGGGGCATGAACGAGACCAGCACCATTCTGAAGATCAGCTTCGACGGCAAGAGCGTTATCTTCCTCGGGGACGCGTGGATACCCAACGGAAACATTCTCATCGGAAGATATCCCTGGCACTCCGTGAACTGCGACTTTTTGCAGGTGGCCCACCATTGCATAGACCACGTTGAAAACTTCTACGAGTTCATCCGCACCGAGTACATGCTTGTGCCCGAGGGCAGATACCTGCTTTTGAAGTTCATAAGCGAAAACTTCCAGAACCTCAAGCGCCACTGCGCCGAGGACAAGATCATGGTCGCCGGAGACGCCACGACGGTCTTCCGGGTTGCAAACGGCAAGATAACCGAAACCGAATTCTTCCCGCCCAGGGGCTGTCCCTACGACGGAAGCCAGATCTGACCCAGAAAGGACGAAAAAACCATGGCAAAGATAATTTCCACCAAGCCCCAGGAGAGCGGCATTGCCCTTGGCGGCATCGGCACGGGCAGTGTCGAGCTTTTCCCGGACGGCGAGTTTCACGCATGGCAGATAGCAAACCCGCCCCGCTGGACGACCGTCAGCGGACCGAAAGACGTTGACGACGGCGAAAAGAGCACCGGCGCATTGAGCTTCTGGGTTCGCGCCTGCGCTCCCGGGGGTGCTCCCGTAGTCCGCAAGCTTGGTCAGAAGACCGACTGGCGTGACTTTACCTACCGTATGTACGCCTGGAACAAGCCCGTTGAGAGCATTGAGTTCAACGGGAAATTTCCCGTGTGCGAGCTTGACTATTGCGACAGCGCTCTGCCCTGTAAAGTGAGCCTGAAGGCCATCGCTCCCTTCGTGCCCCACAACTCCGCGGCCTCCGCCACGCCGGGCTTTTACCTTGACTTCACCCTTGAAAACCCCACGGATTCCCCCCTGCAGGTAAGCCTTGCGGGAGCCTTTGACCCGGCATTTGCCAACCACGGCAAGAGCAAAAACGTCCTCCGCAAGGAAAACGACGCTCTTCGCATCGAGATCACCCCGGAGGAGCCCTTCGTTGACCGCCACAGACCCGACCCCGCGCCGAGCGTTGGCAACATGACCTTTGGCGTCAGCAGCGAGGGCGAGGTGTCCTATATCACCGGCGAGTTCCGCAGATTTCTTTGGGAGTACATTCCCTGGCACGAGAAATTCGGCGTGACCCAGGAGAGCTTTATCTTCGGCTTCCGCAAGGAGGGCGTTCTGCCCAATACCGAGGTGGGCTGCCGCCCGGAGACCGTGCCGGAAAACCTTTCCGACCTGTCCGACGAGGGCATAGACCGCCTTTGCTCCGTTATGAGCGCCTATCCCCACGTTATCTCCTTTATCCGCCGCATGGAGCGCATCCGCCCCGGCTTCCCCGCAGACCGGGCAGACAAAGAGGACCTGCTGGACTTCTGCCGCGGCCAGAGAGAGCGCATCGGCGACGATTTCGGCTCCTGCGCCCTTGCCAGCACCAAGACCCTCGCCCCCGGCGAAAAGACCGACGTGCGTTTTGTTTTCACCTGGTATTTCCCCAACCACTACACCGCCGCGGGCGAGCGCCTTGGCCATCACTACGAAAACCTCTTCTCCGGCTCTTTGGAGGCAAACCGCTATCTCAACGCCAACCGGGATATCATCGCGGACAAAGCCTCTGCCTTTGCAGACCTGCTCTATTCCACCGACCTGCCCGAATATTGGGCGGACGCATGGAGCGTTCACCTTTCCACCATCGTAAAGGACTCCTGGTGGCTGGCCAGCGAAAAGTTCGGCCTTTGGGAGGGTCTTGGCTACTGCGGCTTCCACACCACGGACATAACCTACCACGCCTCCTTCGGGCTTGTGGCGCTCTTCCCCGAGCTTCAGAAAAAACAGATGAAAATGGGCGCAGAGTTCCAGCGCGAGGACGGAAGAATGCACCATTTCTTCACCCCCGACCTTGACCACGTGGACAACGGCTTTGACCGTGTGGACATGAACCCCCAGTTCGTGCTCATGGTTGCAAGGGACTATCTCTTCACCGGCGACAGGGCGTACCTTGAAAGCCTTTGGAGCAACGTCTGCCGGGCAATGGACTCCGCCGCTCTGCTGGACTCCGACGGCGACGGTCTGCCCGACACCGACACCCGTCGCAACACCTACGACGCATGGAACTTCTCCGGTGCGCCCACCTATATCTGCGTGCTGTGGCTGGCGAGCCTTAAGGCCGCAGTCAAGCTGGCTCAGGTGATGAACGACACTGCAAGAGAGGCTCAGTGGCAGGCCATCCTTGAAAAGGGAAAGGTCAGCCTTGAAGAAAAGCTTTGGAACGGAAAATATTACGACCTCTGGACCAACGGCGAAGTCTCCGACGGATGCCTTATGACCGACCAGCTGGACGGCGAATGGTATCTGCGCATGATGGGTCTGGGCGGAAATATTCCGGACGAGAGAGTTTCCGCCGTTCTGCAGGAGATCTTCCGCAGTAATTTCGACCCCGAGGACGGCCTTATCAACGCCACCTGTCCCCCGGACAGAAACACCTCCATCTATACCTACCTCAACTGCCAGGCCGAGGCCGTTTGGACGGGCATTGGCTACGCCATGGCAAGCCTTGCCCAGAGTCTGGGACTTTCGGACGTTGCGGACATGGAGATACTCTCCATCCACGAAAACCAGATGCGCTTTGGCGCTTTCTGGGATCACTGGGAGTGCGGCTACCGTTACACCCGTCCCCTCTCAAGCTGGTCCACCCTCAACGCCGCGCTGGGTCTCGTTGTGGACGGCGAGGCAAAGACCGTGACCCTCTCGCCCATGAGAGAGACCGTCACCCTGCCCCTCTGCCTCTGCAACGCCCTTGCCAAAGCCGAGTTCACCCCCGGCAAGCTCACCCTCACCCCCGTGGAGGGCGACGTTTCCGCCTGGAAATTCATTCTGCCCGAAGGCATGACTTTGGAGATAAAGTAAAAAATAAAGAATTTCGCCCCCGGGATTTATCCCGGGGGCGTTTTTTTACGGGGGGGGCGGACCGTGTTTTTTTGTTTACAGGGGTTTCTTTTTTATCCTTGCCCAGCTCCGGGGAAAGCCTGCGGGGGTGGGCTTTTTCTTTTCCACGGGGACGATGAGCTGGTCAATATCGCCCATGCGGTAGGCGAAAAACTCACCGTAGCTTCCGCCCAGAGTTCCGGCGGCGCGGCGGCCGGAGTCGATCTCTTCGGCGCTGCGGGCAGATTTGTGGGCGGCGAAAACTCCGCCGACCTTCACAAAGGGCAGGCAGATCTCGCAAAGGGCGGGCATTGCGGTGACGGCGCGGGAGGTGGCCATGGCAAATTTTTCTCTGAGAGCCGGGTCTGCGGCGGCCTCTTCGGCCCGGCGGGTCTCGAAGCTGACGTTTTCAAGCCCCATTTCTGCGGTGAGCTCCCGGAGGAAGTCTATCTTCTTTGCCGTGGAGTCCAAAAGGGTGAGCCGGGTCTGACCCGGGGCGGCATCGTCGAAGAATATCTTCAGAGGCAGGCCGGGAAAGCCCCCTCCGCAGCCCACGTCGATAAAGCTCTCCGGCCGGGGGAGGGCGGCGGCTGTGGCAAGACTGTCCGCAAAGTGGCGGGTGTAGATGCCCTCGGGGTCGGTTATTGTGGTGAGGTTCATCACCGCGTTTTTCTCCGTCAGCCTTGCGCAGTAGAGCTCGAAGCGCTCGAAGGTCTTCTTTTGGGTGATCTCAAGGCCCAGCGGCGCGATAAGGCTTTCCAAAAGCCGGTTTCTGTCCATAAAAAGCGGGTCGGTCCTTTCGGGCTTATTTTTTGTTGGTGTCCAGCCAGATGATCAGCGCGGTCATGTCTGCCGGGGAGACCCCGGAAATGCGTGACGCCTGGCCGACCGAACGGGGGCGGATCTTGTCAAACTTCTGCCGGGCTTCCAGCCGGAGCACTGGGATCGCGTTGTAATCAATGTCGTCGGGAAGCACACGGGCTTCAAGCCGGCGCATCTGTTCTATCTTGTCCTGCTCGCACTTGATATAGCCCGCGTATTTGATATTGGTCTCAACAAGGCTCCGGGTGCCGGGGTCGAGGTCGGGGCGTTTGGGGTCGAAGGGGGCGAGCATTTCGTAGTCCGTTTTGGGACGGCGGAGCAGCGCCGCAAGGCTTACGCCCGTTGTCACCGGAGTCTCGCCGATGGACTCAAGAAAAGCGTTCAGCTTTTCCGAGGGGGAGAGGTGGGTGTGCTCAAGCCTTTGGGCTTCGGCCTCGGCTTTTGCCTGACGGGCCTGGGTTCGGGCGATGTCCTCGGGTCTGGCAAGGCCGATCTGGAGTGTGCGGGGCAAAAGCCGTATGTCCGCATTGTCCTGGCGAAGGGTGAGGCGGTATTCCGAACGGGAGGTCATCATGCGGTAGGGCTCGTTGGTGCCCTTGGTGACAAGGTCGTCTATCAGCGTGCCGATATAGGCCTCTCCCCGGGAGAGCACCACGGGTTCAAGACCCAAGATCGCTCTGGCGGCGTTAATGCCGGCCATAAGTCCCTGGGCGGCGGCCTCCTCGTAGCCGGAGGTGCCGTTGAACTGTCCCGCGCCGTAAAGTCCCGGAACGGTCTTCAGCTCAAGGCTGGGCTTTAGGGCGAGGGGGTCCACGCAGTCGTACTCAATGGCGTAGGCCGAGCGCATGGCGTGGGCGTTTTCAAAGCCCGGCAGAGTGCGCAAAAACTGCATCTGAACCTCTTCGGGCAGGGAAGAGGAGAGCCCCTGGACGTACATCTCCTCCGTGCCGAGCCCCGTGGGCTCAACGAAGAGCTGGTGGCGGTCCTTGTCCGCAAAGCGGACGAGCTTGTCCTCGATGGAGGGGCAGTATCTGGGCCCCACGCCCTTTATCACCCCGGAGAAAAGGGGTGAGCGGTGGAGATTTTCCCGGATTATCCGGTGGGTCTCGCTGTTGGTGTATATAAGGTAGCACTGCTCCCGGTTTTCCGGGGGAGTTTCGGTGGAGAAGGAAAAGGGCACCACGGTCTCGTCACCCAGCTGGGGTTCTGCCTTTGAAAGATCAAGGCTCAGCCTGTTCACCCGCGGGGGAGTGCCGGTCTTGAACCGGCGCAGGGGCACGCCCAGCGCCTCGAGACAGCCCGTGAGCTCACCTGCGGCAAACATTCCGTCGGGGCCGCTGTCTTTGGTGTAGTCTCCGATGATTATTCTGCCCCCCAGGAAGGTGCCCGTGGCGATGATAACGGATTTCACGTCCCAGGTGGCGCCCGTTGCGGTGGTCACGGAGCAGACGTGTCCGTTTTCGTCGGTGCCCACGGAGACGATCTCTGCCTGGATGAGTCTGAGGTTGGGGCAGGTCTCCAGAGTGTGCTTCATGTACTGCTGGTATTTTCTTCTGTCCGCCTGAGCGCGGATGGAGCGCACGGCGGGGCCCTTGCCCGTGTTCAGCATTCGGTACTGAATACAGCAGGCGTCTGCCGCCCGTGCCATTTCGCCGCCCAAAGCGTCGATCTCGCGCACAAGCTGGCTCTTGCCCGGTCCGCCTATGGCAGGGTTGCAGGGCATATTTCCCACGGCGTCTAAATTTATTGTAAAGCACAGAGTGTCTGCCCCCAGCCTTGCAGAGGCAAGGGCGGCCTCTATGCCGGCGTGCCCGGCGCCGATAACGGCAACGTCGGCGCGGCCTGCGGGATAGGTGGTCATGGTGTTCATCTTCCTATATATAATGTAAAGAGAATTCTATTTGCCGACGCAGAACCGCTGGAAAATGCGGTCCAGCACGTCCTCGGAGACCGATCTGCCGGTGACCTCGCCCACGGCAGAGAGTGCGGCTTCGGTGTCCACCCAGGCGATGTCCGGTGTGAGACCGCAGGCAAGGGTGTCTGCGGCGCGGCGGGCAAAGTCTGCCCCACGGCGAAGGGCGTCTGCCTGGCGGCGGTTGGTGACAAGGCTTCCGTCCGGTGTGACGGAGCCGAGCCCCAGAAGCTCGCCCAGCCTTGATCTCAGAGCGTCAATGCCCTCGCCGGTGACGGTGGAGAGAACGGTCGCGCCATGGGGGATCTCCCGGGCAAGGGGCAGGTCGGCCTTGCAGATAACTTTGACAAGGTGGGCCCCGGTCTTCTCTGCGAGGCGGACAGGCTCGTCCTCGTCGGGGGAGGGGGGGAGGCTTCCGTCGAAAACGGCAATAATAATGGAGGAAGAGCTTGCGGCTTCAACGGAGCGTTCAACGCCCAGCCTTTCCGCAAGGTCGTCGGTGGTGCGGAGGCCTGCGGTGTCGATAAGCCGCAGAAGCGCTCCGTTGATGCTCACGGTGGCCTCTATGGTGTCCCGGGTGGTGCCGGGGATGTTTGTGACAATGGCCCGGTCCGTGCCCACGAGGGCGTTCAAAAGGGAGCTTTTTCCGGCGTTTGGCTTGCCGAGAATGGCCGCGCGGACGCCCTCTCCGAAATATCTGCCGGAGGAAAAGCTGTCCGACAGGCTCGAGAGCTTATCTGCGATATCCCGGAGCTGGCCTTCGGAATCTCCGAGATCCGGGGGCTCAACGCCCTCTTCGGTGTAGTCGATGTAGGCTGCGAAATGGGAGGTCAGGTCAAGAAGTCTGTCCGTCACCCCCTCGAGGGTGCGCTTTAAGCTTCCGGAGAGCTGTGCCGCGGCGTTTTTTACCCCCTCGGCGCTCTCGGCGCTGATAAGGTCGGCAACGGCCTCGGCGCCGGTGAGGTCAAGCTTTCCGTTGAGAAAGGCGCGCCTGGTAAATTCGCCGGGAGCGGCCATGCGTGCTCCCGCCTCACAGCAGAGTGAGAGCACCCGGTTCACAAGCGTCAGACCTCCGTGGATCTGAAGCTCGGCGCAGTCCTCGCCGGTGTAGCTGGCAGGGGCGGGAAACTTCAGCCCAAGACATCTGTCCAGCACGGTGCCGGAGAAATCCCGTATCTCACCGTAGGCGGCGTAGCGGGCGGGCAGGGCGGAGAGCTTTTCTCCCGAAAAGGGGAAAAACACCCTGTCGGCAAGCTCTGCGGCGCCATCGCCGGATATTCTGATTATGGCAATTGCCCCGGTCACCGGGGGAGTTGCGGCGGCAACGATCAGATCGGACATCGTATTTTGCCCCTTCCTCTCAATTTAGTACACTAGTGACAATATATTATATCAGCTTTTGGGCAGAATGTAAACAACCGGGGCTTGTTTGAGGTGAAATATGCCCCTCACCGGCCCAAAAGGACTTTTGGAGGGGATTTCTTTGTGTATATTGACCGGAAACGGGGGAGAGAGCCCTGTGAGATTTCTACACTTTTTTTGAGAATTCTATTGACATTTCCCTTGTTTTTTGGTATCATTATCGGGCGCCACCATGGAAATGCGTTGAATCGGGAGGTTGCCGCTGAAACATTGCGGGTTTTTCCGAGGAGTATGTCCGGAGGAGCAGGGCTTCCGATGTGGAAGTCCGGGGGCTTCTTGCAATCGGGCGGTTGGGTTATTTTTCTCTGACATGGGATGTGCGTCAAGGGTCTTTTTGCGCTCTTAACAAGGGGGGGAAGTGTGCCGGCTTGCGGCATAACCCCGACCCTGACCTTGGGCTGCCAAAAAGAAACCGTGACGGCGTGTTCCGACCGGTTTGCGTGTTGATCCCCGTTTTCCCGTCAGGCTTGCGAGCTGACAGGTTATGGGGAGATGCATTGCGATGACCGGTTATAATTATGTCCGACCACGAAACGCACGGATAAGTTGTTGAGAAAAACAGCCGACGGTACGCGAAAGCCGCAGGCGGGCATGGCGGCCAAAAAAAATTATTCCGCTTGCGCGTACTACATTTAAAGGAGTAAAACAAAGCATGGCACAGAAAGCTGACAGAATCCGCATCAGGCTCAAAGCCTACGATCACCAGCTCATCGACCAGACCGCAGAGCGTCTTGTCGAAACCGCAAAGCGCACCGGCGCTAAGGTCTCCGGACCCATCCCGCTTCCCACCCAGAAGGAAGTCATCACCATCCTCCGCGCCGTCCACAAGTACAAGGACAGCCGCGAACAGTTCGAGCGCAGGACCCACAAGCGCCTGATCGACATCCTGAATCCCACTCCCAAGACCGTTGAAGAGCTCACCAAGTTCAAGCTCCCCGCCGGTGTTGAGATCGAGACCAAGGCCTAAGTTTTAAATTGCTTGTTTCCGGTTCCGGCTTCGCGCCGGAGCGGGTCAAGTTGGCGCAAACGCGTCAACCAATAACCTTATTATGAAAGAAGGACAAAAAATGCAGAAGGCTATCATCGGCAAAAAGGTCGGTATGGCACAGATCTTCGACAAAGACGGCAAGGTCATTCCCGTGACCGTCATCGAAGCCGGCCCCTGCCCCGTCGTTCAGAAGAAGACGGTCGAAAAAGAAGGCTACTCCGCAGTCCAGCTGGGATTTGAGGACGTTGCCGAAAGAAAACTCTCCAAGGGCGAGCTTGGCCACATCAAGAAGGCCGGCGTTGCTCCCAAGAGAGAACTCCGCGAGTTTAAGCTCAACGATGCAGACAAGTTCGAAGTCGGCGACATCATCCGCGCTGACATGTTCGCCGAAGGCGACTACGTCGACATCACCGGCATCAGCAAGGGCCACGGCTACGCAGGCGTTGTCAAGCGTTGGGGTCAGGCAGTTCAGTGCCACACCCACGGCGTCGGCCCTGTACACCGCTCCCCCGGCTCCATGGGCGCCAACACCGACCCCTCCAGAGTCATGCCCGGCAAGAGACTGGCCGGCCACATGGGCGTTGAGCAGGTCACTGTTCAGAACCTTGTCGTTGTCAAGGTCGATGCAGATCTGAACCTCATCGCAGTTTGCGGCGCAGTTCCCGGCCCCAAGGGCGGCATCGTTTGCATTAAGAGCACCACCAAGGTCCACAGAGTCAAGAACGCTGTCAAGACCGTCAGCACCAACCCGCAGAAGGCATCTGCAAGACGCTGAGAAGGAGGTCAGGTTAACACATGAAAACTAAGCTTTATGATATGACCGGCGCCGAGCTTGGCGAGATCGAACTCTCCGATGCTATCTTCGGTGTCGAGCCCAACGAGAGCGCTGTCCACGAGGCAGTAAAGAATCACCTCGCCAATATCCGCAGAGGCACCCAGTCCGCCCTCACCCGCGCTGAGGTTTCCGGCGGCGGCAGAAAGCCCTACCGTCAGAAGGGCACCGGCAGAGCCAGACAGGGCTCCACCCGCGCTCCCCACTTCACCCACGGCGGCGTTGCTTTCGCACCCAAGCCCCGTTCCTACAGCTACACCCTCAACAAGAAGCTCCGCCGCATCGCCCTTAAGAGCGCTCTGTCCGCCAAGGCCGGCGAGTGCAAGGTCATCGTGATCGATGCCATCAGCTTCGCCGAACCGAAGACCAAGGCCTTCGACAAGTTCCTCGGCGCAGTTGGTGCAGGCGCAAAGGCCCTGGTAGTTACCGCCGGCGCAGACAAGAACGTCTACCTCTCCGGCAGAAACCTTCCGGGCGTCAAGACCACCATGGCGACCCTTATCAACACCTACGACGTTCTGAAGTACGACGCTCTGGTGCTGGACAAGGCCTCGCTTGCAGTTATCGAGGAGGTTTTTGCCTGATATGAAATCCGTTTATGATGTTATCATCCGCCCCATCGTTTCCGAACGTACGATGGCCGGTTCGACCCAGAGAAAGTACACTTTCGAGGTCGCAAAAGACGCCACCAAGATCGACATCGCCCGCGCTGCGACTGAGATCTTCGGCATCAAGGTCCTGAGCGTCAATACAATGAACGTTCGCGGCAAGAAGAAGAGATTTTCGGCGGGACGCCCCGAGGGCACCACTCCGTCGTGGAAAAAGGCCATCATCACTGTCACCGAGGATTCCAAGACCATCGAATTCTTCGACAGCCTGATGTGAGCGCCGCGAAATAAGAAGGAGTGAACGACAGTGGCTATCAAAACTTATAAACCCACCTCTGCTGCACGCCGTCATATGACTGTTGCGAAGTCGGAGCTCTCGAAGGTCAAGCCTGAGAAGTCCCTCCTCGCCAAGAATACCAAGCATGCCGGCAGAAACTCTTACGGCCGCATCACCGTCAGACATCAGGGCGGCGGCAATAAGCAGAAATACCGTATCATCGACATGAAGCGTCAGACCGAAGGCGTCGCCAACGTTCTGACCCTCGAGTACGATCCCAACCGTTCCGCCAACATTGCCCTCATCCAGTATGAGAACGGCAAGAAGGCTTATATCATCGCTCCCGTCGGCCTGAAGGTCGGTGACAAGGTCGAGTCCGGCCCCAAGTCCGACATCAAGCCCGGCAACACCCTGCCCATCGCAGACATCCCCGTGGGTACCTTCATCCACAACATCGAGCTTTACCCCGGTAAGGGCGGTCAGCTGGTCCGCGCCGCAGGCGCCGCTGCTCAGCTGATGGCTAAGGAAGGCGCCCTGGCTCAGGTCAGACTTCCCTCCGGCGAGACCCGCATCGTCCGCATGGAGTGCAAGGCGACCATCGGCCAGGTAGGCAACCTCGACCACGAGAACGCCAACATCGGTAAGGCCGGCCGCAAGCGTCACATGGGCTGGCGTCCCACCGTCCGCGGTTCTGTTATGAACCCCGTCGACCACCCCCACGGCGGCGGCGAAGGCAAGTCCCCCATCGGCCGTCCCGGCCCTGTTACCCCCTGGGGCAAGCCCACTCTTGGTTATAAGACTCGCAAGACCAAGAACCGCACCAACAAGTTCATCGTCAAGCGCCGTAACGCGAAGTAATTAGGAGGCATTTGAATAAATGAGCAGAAGTGTTAAGAAGGGGCCTTTCGTAGCTCCTGAGCTCTATAAGAAAGTTGTCGCCATGAATGAGACCGGCGCCAAGAAGGTTCTCAAGACATGGTCCAGAGCCTCCACGATATTCCCCGAGTTCGTGGGGCACACCATCGCAGTTCACGATGGCAGAAAGCACATTCCGGTTTACATCACTGAGGATATGGTCGGCCACAAGCTGGGCGAGTTCGCCCCGACCAGAACCTTCCGCGGCCACGCAGGTTCTAAGTCCTCCAACAACGGTAAGTAAGACGGGGAAGGAGATCAAATAAAATGGAAGTTGCAGCATATCTCAAAAACCTCCGTATGTCCCCCCGCAAGGTCAAGATCGTTTGTGACGGTCTGAGAGGTAAGTCCGTTGGCGACGCAGTTGCCATTCTGATGAACACTCCCAAGGTCGCTGCCGAGCCTCTTCTGAAGCTCCTCAAGAGTGCAGTTGCCAACGCCGAGAACAACAACGAGATGGACGTCGAGAAGCTCTATATCAGCAAGTGCTTTGTTACCCCCGGCGCAACGCTCAAGCGTATTCGCCCGGTGTCCAAGGGAAGAGCCTTCAGAGTTCTGAAGAGAACCTCCCATGTGACCCTCGCGGTAGCAGAAAAGGAATAGGGCTAGGAGGAGAAACATGGGACAGAAAGTAAATCCGCACGGCATTCGCGTCGGCGTTATCAATGACTGGGATTCCCGCTGGTACGCCAAGAATAAGGACGTCGGCGATCTTATCGTCGAGGACTACAAGATCAGAGAATACCTGAAGAAGAACCTCTTCGACGCAGGCATCGCCAAGATCGAGATCGAGCGCGACAGCCAGAAAGTTTATATCACCATCCACTGCGCCCGCCCCGGTTTTGTTATCGGCAAGGGCGGTACCGAGAGCGAAAAGCACAGCCTGGCCGTCAAGAACATGATCGGCAAGGAAGTTGCACTCAACATCATTGAGATCCGCTCCCCCGATACCAACGCTCAGCTGGTGGCCGAGAACATCGCCGCTCAGCTGGAAAAGAGAACTTCTTTCCGCCGCGCCATGAAGCAGTCCATGATGCGCGCCATGAAGTTTGGCGCCAAGGGCATCAAGACCATGTGCGCCGGCCGTCTCGGCGGCGCTGAGATCGCCCGCACCGAGCAGTACCACGAGGGCACCATTCCCCTGCAGACCCTGCGCGCCGACATCGACTACGGCTTCGCAGAGGCTAAGACCACCTACGGCCGCATAGGCGTTAAGGTTTGGATCTACAAGGGCGAAGTCCTCACCGGCAGCCCCAGAGAGCATCGTCTCAACGAGGAAAAGAAGGCCGCCGAGGAAAGAGCAAGACAGCCGCGTCGCGACCGTCGCGACGGTGGCAGAGGCCGTTTCGACAGAAACGACCGCAGACCGCGCAGAAATGAAGGAGGCAATCGGTAATGCTTCTACCCAAGAGAGTTAAGTACAGAAGAGTTCACAGAGGCCGCCTTAAGGGCAAGGCTCTCCGCGGAAACAAGATTTCCCACGGCGAGTTCGGTCTCGTGGCCCTCGAGCCGGCATGGGTCACCAGCCAGCAGATCGAGGCAGCCCGTATTGCCATGACCCGCTACATCAAGCGTGGCGGTCAGGTTTGGATCAAGATTTTCCCCGACAAGCCGGTCACTGAGAAGCCCGCTGAGACCCGAATGGGTTCCGGTAAGGGTTCCCCCGAATACTGGGTGGCAGTGGTCAAGCCCGGCAGAGTTATGTTTGAAATGGCCGGCATCGACGAGGTGACCGCCCGCGAAGCCATGAGACTTGCCGGACACAAGCTTCCGATCAAGACCAAGTTCATGGTCCGCGAAGACAACGGAACAGGCGGTGAAGCATAATGAAAGCAAACGAAATGAAGGGTATGACTGCGGCGGAGTTGCAGAAGAAGATCGCTGATTTGAAGGCCGAGCTCTTCAATCTGCGCTTCCAAAATGCTACCAACCAGCTTGAGAATCCCATGAGGATCGCCGAGGTCAAGAAAGACATAGCCCGCGCCAAGACTGTTCTCCGCCAGGCGGAGATCAACGCCAAGGGCTAAGGAGGAAACAAGATGGCTGAAGAAATCAGAGCTTTCCGGAAGACGAGAGTCGGCACCGTCGTGTCCGATAAGATGGACAAGACCATTGTTGTCGCAGTCCTCGAGACCTACTCTCATCCGCTTTACAAGAAGACAATCAGAAGAACCTATAAGCTCAAGGCCCACGACGAAAACAACGAGTGCGGCATTGGCGACAGAGTAGAGGTCATGGAGACCCGCCCCCTGTCCAAGGACAAGAGATGGCGCCTCTCCCAGATCATCGAAAAAGCTAAGTAATAAGGAGGAACCAACGTGATTCAACAGGAGAGTTTGCTCAAGGTTGCCGATAACAGCGGCGCTAAGGAGCTCAAATGCATCCGTGTTCTCGGCGGCTCCGTCCGGAAATACGGCAACATCGGCGACGTTATCGTGGCTTCGGTCCGCAAGGCCCAGCCCGGTGGCGCGGTAAAGAAGGGTGACGTTGTTAAGGCTGTCATCGTTCGTTCCGCCAAGGGCGTCCGCCGCAACGACGGCACTCACATCCGTTTCGACGAGAACGCTGCCGTCATCATCAAAGACGACAAGAACCCCCGCGGGACCCGTATCTTTGGGCCTGTGGCAAGAGAGCTTCGCGAGAAGGAATACATGAAGATCCTCTCCCTGGCTCCCGAGGTCCTGTAAGGGAGGAGAGGCACAATGAACAAACTGCACGTTAAGACCGGGGATACCGTTGAGATCCTTTCCGGCAAAGAAAAAGGCAAGCGCGGCAAGATCCTCTCCGCTAACCCCGACAAGGGTCTTGTTATCGTTGAAGGCCTGAACATTCACACCAAGCACAAGAAGGCTCGCCGCCAGACCGAGGAGAGCGAGATCGTCAAGGTCGAAGGCTCCATCCGCGCCTGCAAGGTCATGAAGGTCTGCCCCAAGTGCGACAAGACCACCCGCCCCGCTCACAAGCTTGTTGACGGCAAGAAGGTTACCGTCTGCAAGAAGTGCGGCGCCGAGATATAAGGCAGGAGGGTAAAGAAACAAAATGGCAAGACTTAAAGTCAAGTATGTAAACGAAGCCGCTCCGGCTCTTATGAAGAAGTTTGAGTACAAGAGCCCCATGCAGATCCCCAAGCTGGACAAAGTTATCGTTAACGTCGGCTGTGGCGAAGCAAGAGAGAACTCCAAGGTTCTCGACGCTGTCTGCAGTGATCTTGCTCAGATCACCGGCCAGAAGGCCGTTCTCACCAAGGCTAAGAAGTCCGTTGCGAACTTCAAGCTCCGTGAAGGCATGAACATCGGCGCGAAGGTCACCCTCCGCGGCGAGAGAATGTACGAGTTCCTCGACAGACTGTTCAACGTTGCGCTTCCCCGCGTCCGCGACTTCCGCGGCATCAGCGACAGCGCTTTCGACGGCAGAGGCAACTACTCCCTCGGCCTGAAGGAACAGCTGATCTTCCCCGAGATCGACTTTGATAAGGTCGACAAGGTCAGAGGCATGAACATCGTCATCTGCACCACCGCCAACACCGACGAAGAAGCGAAGGCGCTGCTCGAGCTCATGGGCGCTCCCTTCGCCAGAGACTAAGGAGGGTAAAAACAATGGCTAAAAAATCTATGATCCTCAAACAGCAGAGAGAGCCGAAGTTTTCGACCCGCGCTATGAACAGGTGCAAGATCTGCGGCAGACCCCATGCCTATCTGCGTGATTTCGGCGTGTGCCGTATCTGCTTCCGCGAGCTTGCGTACAAGGGCCAGATCCCCGGTGTCCGCAAGGCTAGCTGGTAGGCCAACAGTATTGTAAGGAGGCTGCAAAATGCAAATAACAGATCCGATTGCCGATATGCTGACCAGGATCCGCAATGCGAGTTCCTATCGTCACTATACGGTCGATATACCCAAGTCGAATGCCAAGAAGGCCATCGCTGAGATCCTGCTCGAAGAGGGCTACATCAAGGGTGTCCAGTACATCGACGAAGGCGTTCAGGGAACCATCCGTATCACCCTCAAGTACGGCCAGAACAAGGAAGCCGCCATCACCGGTCTTCGCCGTGTTTCCAAGCCGGGCCTGAGAGTTTACGCCGGCGTTGAAGATATGCCCAGCGTTCTTAAGGGCATGGGCGTCGCCATCATCTCCACCTCCAAGGGCATCGTTACCGACAAGAAGGCCAGAAGCCTTCACGTTGGCGGCGAAGTCATGGCGTTCGTTTGGTAGGAGGTAAGAACACATGTCAAGAATAGGCAGAATGCCGATAGAAATTCCTGCCGGCGTTACCGTCGCAGTTGCTGCGGACAACACCGTCGAAGTCAAGGGCCCCAAGGGCGCTCTTACCCAGAAGGTCGACTCCCGCATCTCCGTCGCCGTCGAAGGAAATGTTGTTAACGTCACCAGAAGTGACGACGAAAAAGAGTCCCGTTCCATGCACGGCCTTTACCGCACCCTGATCAGCAACATGGTCACCGGCGTTACCAAGGGCTATTCCAAGGAACTTGAGATCAACGGTGTTGGCTACAGAGCCGCTAAGGAAGGCGACCAGCTTGTCCTGACCGTCGGTTTCTCCCACCTGGTCAACATCAAAGAACGCGGCGACACCAAGATCGAGGTCCCCGGCCCCAACAAGGTTGTCGTCACCGGTCCCGATAAGCAGGCCGTTGGTCAGCTTGCCGCCGAGATCCGCGAAGTTCGTCCGCCCGAACCGTACCTTGGCAAGGGCATCAAGTATTCTACAGAGGTCATTCGCCGCAAAGAGGGCAAGACCGCTGCGAAGAAGAAATAAGGGGGCAGCGAAATGGTTTCAAAAATGGACAAAAATACCCAGCGTCTTAAGCGTCACCGCAGAGTGCGCGGTAAGATCTCCGGCACCGCCGAGAGACCCAGACTCAACGTCTACCGCAGCCTCAATCACATATATGCACAGGTCATCGACGATGTCGCCGGTAAGACCCTCGTTTCCGCTTCCAGCACCGAAAAGGATTTCGGCGCTACCGGCGGCAACAAGGAAGCTGCCCGTAAGGTCGGCAATCTCATCGGCGAACGCGCCAAGGCAGCAGGCATTGACTGCGTCGTGTTTGACCGTGGCGGATACCTCTATCACGGCCGCGTTCAGGAACTCGCTGAAGGCGCCCGCGAGAGCGGTCTGCAGTTTTAACGGGAGGAAAGACACATGCCTATTAACATCGATCCCAATATCGAGCTTATGGAACGCGTCGTAAGCTTCCACAGCGTTTCCAAGACCGTCAAGGGCGGCCGCGTCAGAAAGCAGTCCGTTCTTGTAGTCGTCGGCGACGGCAACGGCCTCGTCGGCTACGGCATTGGCAAGGCTAACGAGCTTCCCGATGCAATCAAGAAGGCTATCGCCGATGCGAGAAAGAATCTCGTGAGAGTCTCCCTTGTGGGCACCACCGTTCCCCACGAGGCACTCGGCCAGTTCGGTGCAGCTTCGGTTCTCCTCAAGCCCGCCCCCGAAGGCACCGGCGTTATCGCCGGCGGCCCTGTCCGTCAGGTCATGGAGGCCGCAGGTATCAGAGATATCAGAACCAAGTCGCTCCGCTCAAACAACAAGCAGAACGTTGTTGCCGCTACCATCGAGGGTCTCAAGGCCATGAGATGCGCCGAAGAGATCGCAGCTGTCCGCGGCAAGACTGTTACTGAAGTCAAGGGGTAAGCGATCATGGAAAATGTTAAGATCACGCTCGTAAAGAGCCTTTCCGGCAGACATGCCAAGCACATTGCCACCGCCAACTCCCTGGGTCTTCACAAGATTGGCGACACCACTGTTCAGGTTGACAATGAGTGCACCAAGGGTAAGTACACCCAGATCTCGTACCTTGTCAAGGTCGAGAAAGCTTAAGGAGGTAAGGCAATGAAGCTTAACGAATTATCTCCCGCAGCCGGCTCCGTCAGACCCAACTACCGTAAGGGCCGCGGCATCGGCTCCGGCAACGGCAAGACTGCCGGCAAGGGCCACAAGGGCCAGAACGCTCGCTCCGGCGGCGGTGTCAGACCCGGCTTTGAAGGCGGCCAGATGCCTATCAGCAGAAGACTTCCGATGAAGGGCTTCAACAACAAGAACTTCACCACTGTCTATGCTATCGTCAACGTCTCCGACCTCAACTGCTTTGAGGAAGGCACCGTTGTTACTGTTGAGGAGCTTATCTCCATGGGTCTCGTCAAGAAGACCTACGACGGTGTTAAGATCCTTGGCAACGGCGAGCTCACCAAAAAGCTCACAGTCCGCGCATCCGCGTTCTCTGCCAGCGCCGAAGAGAAGATCAAGGCACTTGGCGGCAACGCAGAGGTGATATAGTATGTTTAAGACGCTGGTAAACGCATGGAAGGTTGCGGACCTTCGTAAGAAAATACTGTTTACCGTAGCGATTCTTGTTATTTACAGATTCGGTAACGCTGTTCCGATCCCGTTCATCAACGCCGAAGCCCTGAGCCAGCTCTTTATGGACAACGGAGAGAACGTGCTCTACGGTTACCTCAATCTTTTGACCGGTGGTTCCTTTACGTCGTGCACCGTCTTCGCTCTTTCCATCACGCCGTACATCACCGCTTCGATTATAGTTCAGCTTCTTACCATGGCTATCCCCGCCCTCGAGAGAATGATCAAAGAGGGCGGCGAGGAAGGCCGCAAGAAGCAGGCCAAGATCATGCGCTACGCCGCAGTTGCTCTGGGTCTGATCGAAGGTTTCGTCTACTATCTCACCCTTTACCGCAATAACATCATTGCCGAGGGCGTCTTCGTTGCAGAAGGCGGCACTTTCGACACCATCCTGGTTGGCGCGATCATCGTCATGACCTTCGCCGCCGGTACTGCAGTCGTTATGTGGCTCGGCGAGCTTATCAATGACCACGGCATCGGCAACGGCATCTCCATGATCCTCTTTGCCGGTATCGTATCCCGTCTGCCCGTCAGCATCGGTTCCATCTGGAACTTCATCGCCGGCGGCAACAAGCTCAACGTTGGCAACCTCATCATTGCCGTCGTTCTGCTTCTGGTCTCTGTTGTTCTGGTTGGCTTTGTTGTCTGGGTCACCAACGCCGAGCGCCGCATCACCGTTCAGTATGCCAAGCGCGTTGTGGGTCGCAAGATCTACGGCGGACAGTCCAGCTACATTCCCATGAAGGTCAACATGACCGGCGTTATGCCCATCATCTTCGCATCCAGCATCGTGAGCATTCCTGCCATGATCGCCGGCTTCTTCAATGCTCCTGCAGAGGGAAGCTTCTGGGATGTGTTCCTTGATATCGTTAACGCCCCCTCTCCTGTGTACATCGTTCTCTACTTCCTGCTGATCATTGCTTTCTCCTTCTTCTACGCTTACGCGCAGTTCAATCCCATCGAGATCGCAAACAACATGAAGCAGAACGGCGGATTCATCCCCGGCCTTCGTCCGGGCAGACCCTCCGCAGCGTACATCAGCAGAGTGCTGAAGAACGTCACTGTTCTCGGCGCCGTGTTCCTTGGCCTGGTGGCCGTGCTCCCGATCATCGTGAGCGCGTTCTCCGCCGAGCTGAGCAATATGGCCCTTGGCGGCACCACCCTCCTCATCGTTGTCGGTGTTGCCCTTGAGACGGTCAATCAGCTTGAGACGCAGCTCGTTATGCGTCATTATAAAGGATTCCTTAACTAACGGGGGAAAACGCAGTGAGAATAATTCTATTCGGAGGACCCGGAGCCGGCAAGGGCACTCAGGCATCTGCCATGTGTGCCAGACTCGGAATTCCGTCCGTTTCGACCGGAAATATCATTCGCGAAGCCATTTCAACCGGCTCTTCCCTGGGTGTGGAGTTCAAGAAGTACACGGATAAGGGCGAGCTTGTTCCCGACAGCCTTGTCATCGACATGCTGAAGGAACGTATCGCGCGTCCCGACTGTGCTAACGGATATATTCTCGACGGTTTCCCCAGAAGCATTCCCCAGGCCGAGGCCCTTGATGAAATGGGCGTTGAGATCGACGCTGTGGTAAGCCTTGAGGTTTCCGACGAGGCAATCGAAAGACGCATGACGGGCCGCAGAGTGTGCCCCAAGTGCGGAGAATCCTTCCACCTCGTTTACAATCCGCCCAAGGTCGAAATGACCTGCGACAAGTGCGGAGCTGCTCTTGTTCAGCGCTCCGACGACAAAGCGGAGACTGTCCGTGAGAGACTTAAGGTCTATCACAGCCAGACCGAGCCTGCAAAGGCTTACTACGAGGCCAAAGGCAAGCTTAAGAAGATCGACGGAAGCGGAAACGTTGAAGCGATCACAGCGCTCATCTTCGAAGCGCTGGGTTTATAAGTATGATAACCAACGCAGTTATGGATGATATCCATATAAAGAGCAAACACTGGGAAATTGAGCGCATGCGCAAAGCGGGCAAGGCAACCTCGGCGGCAAGAGAAGCCGCCAGGGCTGCCGTCGCCCCGGGTGTCACCACCGGTTATATCAACGAGGTGGTCATAGAGACCCTGAAAAAATGCGGAGCAAAGGCGAGCTTTTATCACCAGCAGGGTTATCCCGAATATCCTCTCTATCCCGCCTGCGTTTGCGTTTCTGTGAACGACGAGGTCATCCACGGTATCCCCGGAAGCAGAGTTATCTGCGAGGGCGACATCGTCTCCATAGACGTGGGCGCTGAGATAGACGGGTTCCACGGAGATTCCGCCGTAACAGTTGCGGTGGGCAGTGTCTCGGCAGAGGCACAGCGGCTGATCGATGTGACTCGGGAGTGCTTTTTCAAGGGCGTTGAAAAGGCGGTTGTCGGAAACCGGATACGGGATATTGCGGCAGCAGTTGGCAGACATGCCGAAAACGCCGGCTTCTCGGTGGTCAGAGGCTATACCGGACACGGTATCGGCCGGGACCTTCACGAGGGCCCCACGGTCCCAAACTCTCTGCACGAGCACTTCCCGGACCTGGACGTTGTCCTGGTTCCCGGAATGACCTTCTGCATTGAGCCCATGATCAACATGGGAGGACACAGGATCCGGCTTATGCCGGACGGATGGACCGTCAAGACCAGGGACAAGAGCCTGTCGGCTCATTACGAGCACACCGTGCTCATCACCGACAGCGGTCCCGAGCTTCTGACGGAATAAGTTATCATAATTATAAAAAAAGGAGCTTAACGATGCCTAAGGACGATGTAATCGAGCTTGAAGGTGTAGTGACTGAAGCGCTTCCGAACGCTATGTTCAGAGTGGAGCTGTCCAACGGACACAAGATACTCGCCCACATATCGGGAAAGCTGCGTATGCACTATATCAGAATACTTCCCGGAGACAAGGTGACCATTGAAATGTCGCCCTACGACCTCTCCAAGGGACGTATCACATGGAGAACTAAGTAAACGGCCCCGAGCCGAGTTTCATCGGATGACATAAGACATCATCCGGGTGTGCGCAATTAATAAGGAGGCCACATAAATGAAGGTAAGACCGTCTGTCAGACCTATGTGCGACAAGTGCAAGGTCATCAAGCGCAAGGGCAAGGTCATGGTTATCTGCCCCAGCGATCCCAAGCATAAACAGAGACAGGGCTAATTAACAGGAGGTGCAATAAACACATGGCACGTATAGCCGGCGTTGATCTGCCCAGAGAGAAGAGAGTCGAGATCGGACTCACTTACATCTACGGTATTGGCAGAAAAATATCCAATGACATCCTCAAGGCCTGTGGTGTCAACCCCGATACCCGCGTTAAGGACCTCACCGACGACGAGATTGCAAAGCTGCGTGAGCAGATCGACAACAATCACCGCGTTGAAGGCGACCTTCGCAGAGATATCGCACTCGACATCAAGCGCCTCATTGAGATCGGCAGCTACAGAGGCAGCCGCCACAGAAAAGGCCTTCCTGTCAGAGGGCAGCGTACTAAGACGAATGCCCGTACTCGCAAGGGTCCCAGAAAGACCATCGCGAACAAGAAGCAGTAAGGAGGCTAAGCTAAATGGCTAAAGTTCAGGCTAAGAAGGCTGCGGTCACCCGCAAGCGTCGCGAGAAAAAGAATGTAGAAAAGGGTGCGGCCCACATCCGCGCCAGCTTTAACAACACCATCGTTACCATCACTGACCTTGCCGGTAACGCAGTTTCGTGGGCATCTGCCGGCGGACTTGGCTTCAAGGGCTCCAGAAAGAGCACTCCCTTCGCCGCTCAGTCCACCGCCGAAGCTGCCGCGAAGACCGCTGTTGATTACGGCATGAAGACTGTTGAAGTCTACGTCAAGGGTCCCGGTCAGGGCCGTGAGTCTGCCATCCGCGCTCTTCAGTCCGCAGGACTTGAAGTCTGCATGATCAAGGACGTCACCCCGATCCCCCACAACGGCTGCCGCCCGCCCAAGAGACGTCGCGTCTAAGGCAGTTTCGTTAGATTATTGGAGGTTATTTAACTATGGCAAGATATACTGAAGCGGTCTGCCGCCTCTGCCGCAGAGAGAACCAGAAGCTCTTCCTTAAGGGCGACAAGTGCTTTAGCGGCAAGTGCCCCCAGGAGAAGAGATCCTACGCTCCCGGTCAGCACGGCCAGGCCCGTACCAGAAAGCCCTCTGAATACTCCCTGCAGCTGAGAGAAAAGCAGAAGACCAAGCGCTTCTACGGCATCAGCGAGAGCCAGATGGAGAAGTACTTTAACATGGCCACCAAGCGCAAGGGCATCACCGGTGAGAACATGCTCGCCATCCTTGAGTCCAGACTTGACAACGTGGTCTACCGCATGGGTCTTGCAATGTCCCGCCCCGAGGCCAGACAGCTTGTTAACCATGCCCACTTTAAGGTCAATGGCCATAAGGTCAACATCCCCTCTTACCTTGTCAAGGTCGGCGACGTTATCGAACTGAGAGACAAGAGCCGTTCCACTGACAAGATCAAGGCCGTTCTCGAGGCCAATTCCGCCAAGCCCACTCCGAAGTGGCTGGACGTTGATATTGAGAACTTCCGCGCCAAGGTCGCCGCTGTCCCCGCCAGAGAGGATATCGACCTTCCCGTCGAAGAGCACCTCATCGTCGAGCTTTTCTCCAAGTAATAATTCACCGAAGGTGTTTGCCGGATCTTTTGTTGCGTGTATGTGGGTTCCCTTTCAGCGTGAGAAAGACGCTGCATAAAACCCACAGATTACGCCACGGAGGGAAGGCAGACAAAGGCCTGGCAGCCCTCAAAGGCATGCAACCGACGCCGGCACGTCCGGCGACTGAAACGGAGGGTTTTCATGACAGAATTTATCAATCCGACAATAGAGTGCGTGGAAGTTACCGAAGACGGCTCCTACGGCAAGTTTGTTGTTGAACCGCTCCAGCGCGGTTACGGCACTACTCTGGGCAACTCCATGAGAAGAGTTCTGCTCTCTTCTCTTGAAGGCACTGCTATCACCGCGGTTAAGATCGCCGGTGTTCAGCACGAGTTTTCCACCATCCCCGGAGTCAAAGAGGACGTCACTCAGATCGTTCTCAACCTCAAGCAGGTCGTTGCCAAGCTTCACAGAGGCGGCCCCAAGACCATGTACATTGAGGCTTCCGGTAAGACCGAGATCGTCGCCGGCGATATCATCGGCGACAGCGACGTTGAGATCCTTAACCCGGACCTTCACATTGCCACCCTTGAAGAAGACGCCCGTCTTTCCATGGAGCTCACCTTCAACCGCGGCAAGGGATACGTTTCTGCGGATAAGAACAAGCCCGCCCAGACCATTATCGGTCTGATCCCGATCGACTCCATCTACACCCCCGTACTCAAGGTCAATTATACAGTCGAGAACACCCGTGTCGGCGACTCCGTCGACAACGACAAGCTCACCCTTGAAGTCTGGACCGACAAAACGCTCACCGCGGCCGACGCCGTTTCTCTGAGCGCCAGAATTCTGACAGATCTTCTGTCCCTGTTCATCGGCCTTTCCAAGGACGTTGCCACCGCTCCCGCCCAGGCGGTTTCTGCGGACGACAACAAGAGCGCTGCTATCGACTCTATGACAATTGAAGAGCTGGACCTCTCTGTCCGCAGCTTCAACTGTCTCAAGCGTGCAAACATTAACACTGTCGGCGAACTCGTCAACTGCTCCGAAGAGGACATGATGAGAGTCAGGAACCTCGGAAGAAAGTCCCTGGAAGAAGTTATCAACAAGCTTTCCAGCCTTGGCCTTTCCCTTGCATCCGAGGACAGGTAATTCCACTAAGCCGGATTCCTTAGACCGCTGACATTCGATTTTTCGGGGCACTGACTCGAGTCACCCCTGCCCCGTAAGTTAGGAGGATAATTCAATGCCCGGAACTCGCAAGCTCGGCAGACCGACCGATCACCGTAAGGCTATGCTCCGCGGAATGGTTACCTATCTTTTCGAAAACGGAAAGATCGAGACCACCGTTTACAGAGCCAAGGAAGTCCGTCCGATCGCCGAAAAGATGATCACCTTAGCAAAGAATCCCACTCTTGCCAACAAGAGAGCCCTTCTTGGTTATATCACCAAGGAAGCTGTTGTTTATAAGCTCATCAACGAGATCGCACCCAAGTACGAAGAGCGTAACGGCGGTTACACCCGCATTGTCCGCACCGGCATGCGCCGCGGCGACGCTGCTGAGATGGGTATCATCGAGCTCATCTGAGCTGACTTCAGGTTAACTTAGTTTTAAGCAATACCTCAGTCTTTAAGGGTATTGTCCCAATCATCCGGCATTGGGACAATACCCTTTGCTTTTGTGCGTTTGTGGTGAACAAAAAAGCCTCCGGAAGGGAGCAAAAGGTCTCTTCCGGAGGCTCTTGAAGTATGGAGATCAGATGTAAACGTACGCGCCGACTACCTTGGCGGTGTGCTCACCGTATTTGATCCAACCGTCTTTTATCGCCTGCATAAGGACAATGTCTCTGGACATTGTGCTGTTGCTGCACGCAAAATAGCACATTCTCTCATCGTTTTTGAAAAGGGGAGGCAGAGACTCTGCGGTGAGCTTAAAGGCATAATCTTTCGCTTGGGCTAAAATGCCTTTTATCTCTTCTGTGTTCTGAGTGATAAGCTTTCTCTCGTCTTCAGTAAAGATCTTCCAGTTTTCTTCCGGTTCATTCTGCTTAAACACAGCTATTGCGGGTTCACAGGCGGAATTGTTTTTTCTGACATACCCGTACTCTAAAAGCCTGTCCAGCACACTCTGGCCGCAGTCTGCCCAGTGTCCTTTGGCGACCTTGACCAATGCATCTGATTCTTCGGCGGAAAGGTACGGGGGAGTCCTTGCTTCTATGTTTTCGTATTTGAACTTATACTGTGAAAAATGCTGGCCTGAAGAATGTAGGCCAACAAAGGGTAGGAACGGGATATCTGCATTCTGATATCCGACGATATCCCATCTTCCGTTGTCGGGGCGCCTTGAGTATTCGAAAGGCTTTTTGGGCTTTGTGTATGCGAGAACGTCGAAGGCTCTCATCAAAAGAACCCATCTGGCATCTTCATAGGTAGTATACCCGCCAAAATATTTGATGCCGTGCGTTCCGCATACCGTTGAATAATCATCCACAAGCTTCTCAAAAAGGCCTGTGAGGCTTCCCGTTATGCGGCTGTTGTAATCCCATATATTCTCCTGTACGTCTTTTCCGATGATGGGAAAGGCCGTCTCATATTTGTTGTCCTTCCGGATCAAAAAAGTCTGCTCTGTCAGGTATTTCAGCTCGTCTTCCATATACGGAAGCGCAACGCCAAGCTCCATAGAAAGCTCTTCAGCAGTTGAGGGATTTCCGTAAGCCTCAAGAAAAATGTTATTGTACAATGCGTGGGAAAGAATGCTCCAGGGCTGGCCGTGATCACCGAACCTGTCACAGCTGTTTGTGAACGAAATATCCTCCGGCTTATAACTTCTGACACCAAATTCTCTTGCCATATCCATACCTTCCTTTAACATGATCCTGGCGCGGTGCAGTCTTTGCTGAACCGCGCTTGCAGAAAGGGAAAGCGATGCGGCAATATCACGAACTCTCCTGTTATCTATGTAATAGGCAACGACGATGTTTCGAAAATCGCTCTTGATAAACGCCAGCTCACGCCGGAGCAGAGCCATTTGCTCTGTATGCATCATTTCACCGAGGATATCTGAACTCTCGTCTTCAATTTCATAGTCGCCGATATCGGAACCGGTTACCGATTCATTTCGACAATGCTTTTCCTTTGCCCATAGGGAATAACGGTTACGCGCGATCTGCCATACCCATGCAGGAAAACCGGTTGGAACGGTGCCCTTGTTCAAAGCGGTGATGATCATAAGCGCGATGTCCTGAGTCAGATCCTCGGCTTCAACGTGGCTGCCGGTCTTCTTCAGGCAGAAATAAAACAGTTTTTCCATATAGTTTTCCGAAAATTCACTGATAAGCATATCACGCATTTCGCTCGCGGCCTGCATGCTTTCGCCTCCTTTCAATCATATAGTGTGGAATTTTCCGGTTCGCTGACAGGATCGGTGAAAATATTATAGCATGAATTTCTGCGTCAGTCTACGGATAAGTATTTTACCTCTGCGGATTCGGTAACGGCGAAAAAAACAGAGAATGCAAGGCATTCTCTGTTTTTTTGTTTTAGTTGTTGAAAAGGTTTTTCATCTTCTCGAAAAAGCTCTTGCCCTTGGCGTTGTTGCGCTCGTCGGTGATCTTGCCTAGCTCTTTGAGGAGTTCTTTTTGCTTTGCGTTCAGATTCTTGGGGGTCTCAACGATGACGGTGAGAAGGTAGTCGCCGCGGTTTTTGGTGTTTACGATGGCGATGCCTTTGTTGCGGATCTTGAGAACCGTGCCGGACTGGATGCCGTCGGGGATGGTGAACTTCATGGGACCTTCAAGGCTGGGGATCTCGATCTCCGCGCCAAGAGCGGCCTGGCTGAATGTGACGGGCACCGTGCAGAGCAGGTTTGCGCCGTCGCGCTCGAAGATCTCGTGGCGGGTGACGCGGATGTGAACGTGAAGATCGCCTGCGGGGCCGCCGTTTGCGCCGTGGTTACCCTGGCCGCGGAGTATTATGGTGCGGCCGTCGTCGATGCCGGCGGGGATCTGAACGGTGATGGTGCGGTTCTTTCTGGCAAAGCCGTTACCGCCGCAGTTCTTACAGGGGGTCTTTATCACCTTGCCGCGGCCGTTACAGGCGGAACAGGGAGCGGTGGAGGTGAAGGAGCCCAGAGCCGTCCTGCGGGTCTGGCGAACCTGACCGGAGCCCCGGCAGGTCTGACAGGTCTCGGCAGAGGTGCCCTTTGCCGCACCTGAGCCTCCGCACTCAGCGCATTTTTCAACGCGGCTTACGGTTATGTCCTTTGAGCAGCCAAAGACCGCCTCCTCGAAGGTGATGGTCATTGAGCGCTCGATATCGTCGCCTCTGCGGGGGGCGTTGCGGGAGGATGCGCCTCCGCCAAAGCCGCCGCCGAAGAAGGAGCTGAATATGTCTCCGATGTCCACGTCGAAGCCGCCGTAGCCACCGTAACCGCCAGCGCCGGGCTGGCCTGCGCCGTAGTTGGGGTCCACACCGGCGAAACCGAACTGGTCGTAACGGCTCTTCTTTTCGGGGTCGGAGAGAACCTCCCAGGCTTCGTTTATCTCTTTAAATTTTGCCTCGGCCTCGGCATTGCCGGGGTTGAGGTCGGGATGGTATTGTTTGGCAAGCTTTCGGTATGCCTTTTTAATATCGTCTTCCCCGGCGTTTTTTTCAACGCCAAGTACTTCGTAATAGTCGCGTTTGTCGGCCATAGTGCCACTTGCTCCCGTGTCGGATTTCACCATAGGAGGGTCGGCTCAGCGCCGACCCTCCCGGTGATTGATTTACTTGTTGTCGTCGTCCTTGACTTCGTAGTTTGCGTCGTAGTAGCCGTTGTCGGCGGTACCGCCGGCAGCGGGATCCTGGGCGGGAGTGCCGTCGGGGTTGACGCCTGCGGCCTTGTAGAGCTTTTCGCTCACTGCGTAGAAGGCCTTGGTGAGAGCGTCGGAAGCGGCCTTGATGGCATCGGTGTCGGTGCCCTTGAGAGCTTCCTTGGTCTTTTCGATCTCATCGCGGACGGGCTGGAGCTCGCTTTCGGGGAGCTTGTCGCCGATCTCGGAGAGGGTCTTTTCGCTCTGGTAAACAAGCTGTTCGGCCTGGTTGCGGGTCTCGGCGGCCTCGCGGATCTTCTTGTCCTCGTCGGCGTGGGCTTCGGCCTCGGCAACGGCGCGGTCGATATCTTCCTTGCTCATAGTGGTCTGAGAGGTGATGGTGATGTGCTGTTCCTTGCCGGTGCCAAGATCCTTGGCAGAGACGTTAACGATGCCGTTGGCGTCGATGTCGAAGCTGACCTCGATCTGGGGGATGCCTCTGGGGGCGGGAGAGATGCCGTCCAGACGGAACATACCGAGGGTCTTGTTGTCGCGGGCCATTTCGCGCTCGCCCTGGAGAACGTGGATCTCAACGGAGGTCTGGCCGTCGGCGGCGGTGGAGAAGACCTGGCTCTTCTTGGTGGGGATGGTGGTGTTGCGGTTGATCAGCTTGGTGCAAACGCCGCCAAGGGTCTCAACGCCCAGGGAGAGGGGAGTGACGTCCAGCAGGAGGAGGTCCTTTACGTCGCCGGAGAGAACGCCGCCCTGGATGGCTGCGCCCATTGCAACGCATTCGTCGGGGTTGATGCCCTTGAAGGGCTCCTTGCCGGTGAACTTCTTAACGGCTTCCTGAACGGCGGGGATTCTGGTGGAACCGCCCACGAGGAGAACCTTGGAGAGCTCGTTGGGGGAGAGGCCTGCGTCCTTCATGGCCTGGCGGACAGGTCCCATGGTGGCTTCAACAAGGTCTGCGGTGAGCTCGTTGAACTTGGCGCGGGTGAGAGTCATGTCGAGGTGCTTGGGGCCGGTGGCGTCGGCGGTGATGAAGGGCAGGTTGATGTTGGAAGCGGTAAGGCTGGAAAGCTCGATCTTGGCCTTCTCGGCGGCTTCCTTAAGGCGCTGCATTGCCATCTTGTCGGAAGAGAGGTCGATGCCGGTCTCGGTGCGGTAGCTGGAGACGATCCAGTTGATAATGCGGTCGTCGAAGTCGTCGCCGCCAAGACGGGTGTTGCCGTTGGTGGAGAGAACCTCAAGAACGCCGTCGCCCATGTCCAGAATGGAGACGTCGAAGGTGCCGCCGCCAAGGTCGTAGACCATGACCTTCTGATCGGATTCCTTGTCAACGCCGTAAGCAAGAGCGGCTGCGGTGGGCTCGTTGATTATTCTGAGAACTTCAAGGCCGGCGATCTTGCCTGCGTCCTTGGTGGCCTGACGCTGGCTGTCGTTGAAGTAGGCGGGAACGGTGATAACGGCCTGGGTGACGGGGGAGCCGATGTAGCTCTCGGCGTCTGCCTTCAGCTTCTGAAGGATCATTGCGGAGATCTCCTGAGGAGTGTAGCCCTTGCCGTCGATGTTGACCTTTTTGGCAGAGCCCATGTCGCGCTTGATGGAGATGATGGTACGGTCGGGGTTGGTGATGGCCTGACGCTTGGCGGTGTTGCCCACAAGGCGCTCGCCGGTCTTGCCGAAGGCAACGACGGAGGGGGTGGTTCTGGTGCCCTCTGCGTTGGTGATAACGGTGGGCTCGCCGCCTTCCATGATGGCGACGCAGGAGTTGGTGGTACCAAGGTCTATACCGATGATCTTTGACATTTTCATTTTCCTCCAATTTGAGAGATATTAGTTTTTTATGATCTATGTGTAACCGAACCTTCCCAAAGGTCTTGGGGGCGGTCAGTTTGCAACCTTTACCATTGCAAAGCGGATGACTTTGTCCTTGAGCTTGTAGCCCTTGAGGAGAACCTCAGCCACGATGTTATCGTCGTAGCTGTCGTCGTCCACGTGCATAACGGCGTTGTGGAGCGCGGGGTCGAACTCTTTGAGTTTGGGGTCGATGACCTCGATCTTTTCGGCGGCGAGAATGCTGTCCAGCTGTTTCATTACCTGCTCGAGACCGGCCTTAAGGCCTTCGCCGTCGGGGTAGAGCATTGCGCGCTCAAGATTGTCTATAAAAGGAAGGAAGGCGGAAACTGCGGAGGCGTAAGCCTCGTTGTATATGGCCTCTTTTTCCTTTGCGGTGCGCTTGCGGAAATTGTCGTACTCTGCGGAGACCCGAAGCAGAGAATCCTTTACCTCGGCGGAGTCTGCGCGGACTTTGTCGGCAACCTCGATGGCGGCGTCCCGCTGGGCGATGGCGTCAGCGAGCTGTGCGGCAAGCTCTTCCGGGGTGGGAGAAGTCTGGGCGACCTCTTCGGCGGCTTCGGTCACTTCGTTTTCGGTGACCTCGGCGGCCTTTTTCTTCTTGTCTTTTTCGGACATTTTCATTCTCCTTTGTCCTTATTGTCCTCCGGCTGGTTCACGGTCTCGCCCAGGACGGCGCTGAGCCCGTGAGCAAAATAGGAAAGCCTTGCGGCAAGCCGGGAATAATTCATTCTGGTGGGACCCACTATGCCGATATATCCCCGGTAGCCGTTGCCGAGGTAACAGCCCGTGACCATAAGACTGGCATCCCGAAGGGGCAGGGCAGAGTTTTCTGCGCCTATGCGCACCACAAGGGGCGCTTCGCCGGGCATTGGCAGCCATTCCACGTTGTCGGCCTCTTTGAGAAAGCCGAAAAGCTCTTTGGCTCTGTCCGGGTCCCGGTATTCGGGGTAGGAAAGCAGGTTGCTTTCTCCGGCGGTGGATATTTCCATTTCGGTGGAGGCCTCGGCAAGCTCGCTTATGAAGTCCACAAGCCTTGCCATAAGGTCGTGACAGCCGTATTCCGCGGCGGCGCTGAGGGTCTTGAGGTGACCCACGGTGACGGCGGCAGGCTCAAGGCCCACTAAAAGGCCGTTTGCCGTGGAGAGGAAATCGCAAAGGGCTGAGGTGGACGGCTTTTCACCAAGGTGGATGACCTTGTCCCGGACGACCCCGTTGCCAAGCACCACCAGCAGAACGAAGACCGTCCCGTCACAGGGGATGGCGTCTATGCGGCGGATGGTCTTTCCGGAGGAAAGCCGGGGGGCCACGGTGACCGCGGCGTAATTGGTCAGCCGGGAGAGGACCTGGCCGATCTCTTCGGTGAGCCTGTCGTAGTGGGCGATCTTAAGCTTTAGCGCCCGGCGGAGCTCGGCGGTATCGTCCGTTGTGAGGGCGTAACCGTTCATAAGCTCGTTTACGTAAAGGCGGTAGCCCTTGTGGGTGGGAATACGTCCGGCGGAGGTGTGGGGCTGTTCAAGATAGCCCTGAGCGATAAGCTCTGCCATTTCGTTTCTCAGCGTTGCCGATGAAACGCCTAAATCGTATTTCCCGGAAAGCGATTTTGACCCAACAGGCTCGGCAGTGGCAATATAGGTCTCGACGATGGCCTTAAGAATACTCCTCTGGCGCAGGGTGAGCATATGCAGCCCTCCGATCGTGTCGGTTTGTTTTTGCTCTTTAGCACTCGTTGCTTCCGAGTGCTAATATAATTTACCACGGATGGAGAGATTTGTCAAGTATAAAATGACCAATTCTGACCATTGATATGCGAAAAAAAATCAAACCAAATTCCGCCGCCTTTGTTCTCTTTGCACAAAATTTGCCGCGCGGGCTCTCCGTGGGCGGTGAGAGGGGGTATAATAAGGCTGAAACCGAGGTGAAATGACGGTATAAATATTATTAATCATGCATAAATATTAGGCTGTGTAAAAAATTATGCTTGACAAAAGGAAAATATGATGTATAATTATACCCAGTAAATTAACGGGGACGAGCAATTTCGGCTCCGCGATATCTAAAGGAAACGGTGAATAAAAAATGAAAAACGAATCCATCAAAAAAGTTGTTCTTGCTTACTCCGGCGGCCTTGACACTTCCATAATTATTCCGTGGCTCAAAGAGAATTACAACAATTGCGAAGTCGTTGCAGTGTCCGGTGACGTTGGTCAGGGAACCGAGCTTGACGGTCTGGAAGAAAAGGCCCTCAAGACCGGCGCTTCCAAGCTCTACATCGAAGACCTCCGCAAGGAATTTGTCGAAGAGTATATCTTCCCCACCATGAAGGCCGGCGCCGTTTACGAGGGCGATTACCTTCTTGGCACCTCTTTTGCCCGTCCCGTTATTGCAAAGCGCATCGTTGAGATCGCCAAGGCCGAAGGCGCCGACGCTATCTGCCACGGCTGCACCGGCAAGGGCAACGACCAGGTCCGCTTCGAGCTGGCCATCAAGGCTTTTGCTCCCGAGATGAAGATCATCGCTCCCTGGCGTGAATGGGACATCAAGTCCCGCGACGAAGAGATCGACTACGCCGAGGCTCATAATATTCCCCTGAAGATCAACCGCGAGACCAACTACTCCAAGGACAAGAACCTCTGGCACCTGTCCCACGAGGGCATGGATCTTGAAGATCCCGCCAATATGCCCCAGTACGACAAGCCCGGCTTCCTTGAACTGGGCGTTTCCCCCATGCAGGCTCCCGACGCTCCCACCTTCATCTCCCTGGGCTTTGAGGCCGGTATTCCCACCTCTCTCAACGGCGAAAAGGTCGACGGCGTCACCCTTATCGAAAAGCTGAACAAGCTTGGCGGCGACAACGGCATTGGTCTGGCCGACCTTGTTGAAAACCGTCTCGTGGGCATGAAGTCCCGCGGCGTTTACGAGACTCCCGGCGGCACCATTCTCTACCGTGCCCACCAGGTTCTTGAGACTCTCTGCCTCGACCGCGACACCGCCCACTACAAGGAGCTTGTCGCCAGCCGCTTTGCAGAGCTTGTCTACTTCGGCCAGTGGTACACTCCCCTCCGCGAGGCTCTCTCCGCCTTCGTTGACGAGACCCAGAAGACCGTCACCGGCGAAGTCAAGCTGATGCTCTACAAGGGCAACATCATCAACGCCGGCGTCACCTCTCCCTACTCCCTGTACGATGCCGACATCGCCACCTTCGACGCCGACGAGGTCTACGACCAGAACGACTCCGCAGGTTTCATCAACCTCTTTGGCCTGCCCCTCACCGTTCGCGCCCACATGAAGGCAAAGAACGAAAAGTAAGCTCTCTTCTACCTTATATTTATATCCCGCGGAAGGACGTGTTATTTAACAATGTTTAAAGTTTTTGTAGACGGTAACCGAGGCACAACGGGCCTTAACGTGTGCGAGAGACTGGCCGCAAGAGACGACGTCGAGCTGCTGACCATTGACCCGGACAAGAGAAAAGACCCCGCCGAGAGAAAGCGTCTTATCAACAGCGCGGACATTGTTTTCCTCTGCCTTCCGGACGATGCGGCCCGCGAGGCCGTTGCCATGGTTGAAAACCCCAACACCCGCGTGATCGACGCATCCACCGCTCACCGCACCGTGCCCGGCTGGGCCTACGGTCTGCCGGAGCTCTCTCCCGCCCACAGAAAGGCCGTGGAGAAGGGACAGTGGGTGGCCGTTCCCGGCTGTCACGCCAGCGGTTTTGCCATGCTTGTTTATCCCCTTGTCGCAATGGGCTATACCTCCGGTGACTATCCGTTCACGGCCTTCTCCGTGACCGGATTCACCGGCGGCGGAAATAAGATGATCTCCGAGTACGGTGACGTTCTTCGCCCTGCGGATTACGAGACCCCCAGACAGTACGGCCTTACCCAGAACCACAAGCACCTTCCCGAAATGCGCGCCGTAAGCGGCCTGAACAGCTTTCCCACCTTCTCCCCCGTTGTGGGCGACTTCCCCCGGGGCATGGTGGTGACCATCCCGCTGTTCGCCAGACTTATGGAAAAGAGCGTTACCGTGGACGGGCTGAGAGATGCCTTTGCAGAGTACTACGCCGGACAGAAGATGATCCGGGTGCTCTCTGCGGCTCAGGTGAACGCCCTTGAGGGCTTCATCGGCGCAAACCAGCTTGCCGGTCACGACAGCGCAGAGATCATCGTCACGGGAAACGACGAGCGCATTATGCTCCACGCCAGATTCGACAATCTGGGCAAGGGCGCTTCCGGCGCGGCCATGCAGTGTATGAACATCATGACCGGCTCCGAGGAAACTGCCGGGCTCACCGTCTGAACCCCAAAAACCAACACACACATATATAACGTAAGGAAGTTGATTATGAAGATCATCAGCGGAGGCGTTACTGCCGCCCGGGGCTTCAAGGCCGCGGGTACCCATTGCGGAATTCGCAAAAACCACTCTAAAAAAGACCTGGCTCTTATTCTCAGCGCCTGTGAGGCCTCAGCCGCCGGCGTTTACACCACCAACCTTGTAAAAGGTGCTCCCGTTCAGGTAACCAGGGCCCATATCGCCGCCGACGGAAAGCTTCGCGCCATCGTCTGCAACAGCGGAAACGCAAACACCTGCTGCGCCGACGGTATCATCAAGGCCGAGAGAATGTGCAGCATCGTTGCCCACAGAACCGGCGTTGCCCCCTCTGACGTTGCCGTTGCGTCCACCGGCGTTATCGGCCAGCCCCTTCCCATCGAGCCCATCGAGGAAGCCATGGAGGGTCTTGTGGGTCAGCTTACGTCGGACGGCAGCAGCGACGCCGCTCTTGCCATTATGACCACGGACACCGTTAAAAAAGAGATCGCCGTTGAGTTCACCCTGGGAGGAAAGACCTGCCGCATGGGCGGCATTGCCAAGGGCTCCGGCATGATCCACCCCAATATGGCCACCATGCTGGTGTTCATCACCACCGATGCGGCCGTTCCCTCTGAAACCCTTCAGAAGCTCCTCTCTGCCGACGTCAAGGACACCTTCAACATGGTCAGCGTTGACGGCGACACCTCCACGAGCGACATGGTCATCGTCATGGCAAACGGCATGGCGGAAAACGGACCTCTCTCTGCCCAGGACGAGACCGAGCTTGCCGCCGCCCTTCGGGCAGTCACCGGTTACCTCTGCAAAATGATCGCCTCCGACGGCGAGGGAGCAACCAAGCTTCTTGAATGCCGCGTTTCCGGCGCATTCACCGATGCCGACGCCCGCATTGCCGCAAAGTCCGTCATCGGCTCCAGCCTTCTCAAGGCCGCCATGTTCGGCGCCGACGCCAACTGGGGCAGAGTTCTCTGCGCCGTGGGCTACAGCGGAGCGAACGTTGACGTGGACAAGGTGGACGTGAGCTTCGAAAGCAAGGCAGGCTCCGTTGAGGTCTGCCGCATGGGCAGGGGAATTGAATTCTCCGAAGAGATCGCAAAGCAGGTGCTCTCCGAAAAGGAGATCGCCATCGTCATCGGCCTTAACAGCGGCGAGGGTTGCGCCACCGCATGGGGCTGTGACCTCACCTACGATTACGTCCGCATCAACGGCGACTACCGCACCTGAGCCGTTCCGGAGGGGAAGAGATAAAAATGATAACCAATAACCAGCGGGCAGAGATCCTTGCGCAGGCTCTGCCCCATATTCAGGAATACAACGGAAAGATCGTTGTTGTGAAGTACGGCGGAAACGCCATGATAAACGAAAGCCTTAAGTCCGACGTTATGCAGGATATCGTTCTTCTGAACCTTATCGGCGTTAAGGTGGTTCTCGTCCACGGCGGCGGACCGGAGCTTTCCGCTCTGCTTAAGCGCCTTGGCCACGAGAGTAAATTCGTAAACGGTCTCCGCGTGACCGACGACGTCACCGCCGAGGCGGCGCTGATGGTGCTCTCCGGAAAGATCAACAAAAAGCTGGTTGCAAAGATCGGCAGCTTCGGCGGCAGAGCCGTCGGCCTTTCCGGTCTGGACTCCGGGCTTATCAAGGCCAAAACCATGGATCCGGAGCTTGGATACGTCGGGGATATCACCGGCATAAACGCCGAGCCCATCACCGACCTTCTGGAAAAGGGCTATATTCCCGTTGTTTCCACAGTTGGCTGTGACGATGAGGAAAACATCTACAACATAAATGCAGACACCGCCGCGGCGCAGATCGCCGCCGAGCTCAACGCCGAAAGCCTTGTCTCCATGACGGACACTCCCGGCCTGCTCCGGGACAAGGACGATCCCTCCACCCTTATCTCCAAGATCGACGTTGCGGATATCCCCGCCCTTGTGGAAGAGGGAATTATCAGCGGCGGCATGATCCCTAAGGTGGACGGAATGGTGGAGGCCATTCGCAACGGCGTTAAAAAGGTCTTCATCATTGACGGCCGCCTGCCCCACGCAATTCTTGTTGAGACCCTCACGGACGAGGGCATCGGCACCATGTTCGTTGCCGAAAAAACGGAGGACTAAATGTCGGATACCAAAACTCTGGACCGGGAGTATATCGCCGGAACCTACGGCCGCTTTGACCTTGAGCTTGAGCGGGGCAAGGGCTCCATGGTTTACTCTGCGGACGGAAAAGAATATATCGATCTGGGCACGGGCATTGCCGTTAACACCTTCGGCTTTTGCGACGATGCCTGGACGGAGGCTGTCACCGCGCAGCTTTCACAGCTCCAGCACAGCTCAAACCTCTACTACACCGCCCCTCAGGCCCGCCTGGCGCAAATGCTCTGCGAGAAAACGGGCATGAAAAAGGTGTTTTTCTCCAACTCCGGCGCCGAGGCCAACGAGTGTATGATCAAGGCCGCCAGAAAATGGTCCCACGACACCTACGGACCCGACCGCAGCACCATTATCACCCTGCGCTCCAGCTTCCACGGCCGCACCATAACCACCCTTGCCGCCACCGGTCAGGACGTTTTCCACACCAATTTCGGCCCCTTCCCGGATGGCTTTGAATATGCCGAGCCCGGGGATCTTGCCATGGCAGAGGAGCTTTTGAAAAAAGGCGCCGCCGCCTTTATGCTTGAGACTGTCCAGGGCGAGGGCGGCGTGAGAGCTCTTGGCAAAGAATATATCGAGGGCGTTTACGCTCTCTGCCGCAAATACGGCGCGCTTTTCTGCGTTGACGAGGTTCAGACCGGCAACGGCAGAACCGGCAGGCTCTATTCCTATATGCACTACGACGTTCAGCCGGACATCGTCTCCACCGCAAAGGGTCTTGCGGGCGGTCTGCCCATGGGCGCCACAATGTTTGCCGAAAGCACCGCAAACGTGCTCACCGCAGGTCTCCACGGCTCCACCTTCGGTGGCAACCCCATTGCCGCGGCAGGCGCCTGCAGCATAATTTCCCGGATCGACGGTGAGCTTCTGGCCTCCGTTGAAGAAAAAAGCGCCTATATCGTAAACGAGCTTTCCGGCGCAAAGGGCGTCAAGGGCGTTTCCGGTCTGGGCTTTATGCTGGGTATCGCTACCGAAGCCCCCGCAAAGGCAATTGTTGCCAGGCTTATGGAAAAGGGCGTGCTTGTCCTCACCGCAAAGGACAAGGTCAGACTTCTTCCCGCACTGAACATCGACTTTGAGCTTTTGAAAAAAGCCGTTTCCCTTATCAAGGAGGTAATTGCAGATGAAACACCTGCTTAAGCTCGGTGACCTCTCCACCCAGGAGATAACCCAGATACTCGACCTTGCCGACCAGCTCAAGGCAGAGCGCAAGGCCGGCATTCCCCACCGCCATCTTGAGGGTCAGACCCTTGGCATGATATTCACAAAGTCTTCCACCCGTACCAGAGTCTCCTTTGAGGTTGGCATCCACGACCTTGGCGGTCACGCCATGTTCCTCAGCTCCCGGGACATCCAGCTTGGCCGGGGCGAGAGCATCAAGGACACCGCCCGTGTGCTCTCCCGTTATCTGGACGGCATTATGATCCGCACCTTCGACCAGAAGGACCCCGAGGATCTTGCAAAGTACGGCTCCATTCCCATCATCAACGGCCTTACGGACTACTGCCACCCCTGTCAGGTGCTTGCAGACCTTCAGACCATCCGTGAGTTCAAGGGCAGCCTTGAGGGCAAAAAGCTCTGCTTCGTGGGCGACGGCAACAATATGGCAAACAGCCTTATCGTTGGCGGCATTAAGATGGGTATGTACGTCTCCGTTGCCTGCCCCGAGGGTTACCGCCCCGACGCCGACATAATCGCCTGGGCAAACGGGACCGGCCGCCTTCAGATCACCGACGATATCTTCGCCGCCGCAACCGATGCGGACGCCATCTACACCGACGTTTGGGCATCCATGGGTCAGGAGGGTGAAGCCGAGGAGAGAAAGCGCGTTTTCAAGGGCTACTGTGTTGATGCAAAGCTCATGAGCGTTGCAAAGCCCGACGCTATGGTTCTCCATTGTCTGCCCGCCCACAAGGGCGAGGAGATCACCGAGGACGTCTTCGAGGCCCACGCCGCCGAGATCTTCGAGGAAGCCGAAAACCGCCTCCACGCCCAAAAGGCCGTTATGGTCCTCACCATGAAAAAGTAAAAAAAATACCGCCCGAAAAAATTCGGGCGGTTTTTTACGTATATGGGCAAACAGATAAACCGCACACCGTAGGGCGGGGGCTTGCTCCCGCCGAAACCCTGTGTCCTCACACAGTTTACAAACTGTGTGAGGACACGGTATACGCCCAAAGGCTTCCCCCCTGCGGGGCGAAAGTTTCACACATTCATCGCAGCAAAAAGCCCCCCTTGCCGGGTGAGGGGTAGGGGGGGATTCCGTGAGCCTTCCCCGGCAATACCGTGCCAAAGGCAACGTTTGCGGGCGTTCACAGAACACCCCTACTTGCCAATGCGCTGTTGTTCGATACCGAGCCAAAGGCAGCCTCCGTGCCCCCTCCGCCCCTGCGGGGCACCTCCCCCGAGAGGGGGAGGTTTATATATGGGTCGAT
>SVLY01000079.1 GCA_015067715.1 Oscillospiraceae bacterium
GTCAAGCGGGGCGTTGTTGAAAAGCTGGCGCCTCTTGCAGAAAGCCACGGTTTTTCCTACATCGGCGGACACCCCATGGCCGGACGTGAGCGCGGCGGCTTTACCTCCTCAAAAGAAGACCTCTACGTGGGCGCATCCATGATACTCACGCCCGACTCTCATACGGACATGATCCTGCTGGAAACTCTGAAAAGATTCTTTCTGGACGTGGGCTTTGCAAACCTCACCTTCTCCACTCCCGAAGAACACGACCGCATAATCGCCTACACCTCCCAGCTTGCCCACATTGCCTCCAGCGCCTACGTAAAATCCCCCACTGCCCAGAAGCGGCACGGCTTTTCCGCAGGAAGCTTCCGGGACATGACCCGGGTTGCCCGGCTTGACGAAAATATGTGGACGGAGCTTTTCATGGAGGATGCCGACTATCTCACCGAAGAGCTGAAAATACTTATCGCCAACCTCAACGAATACCTCTCCGCCCTTGAAGAAAGGGACGAGAATAAGCTTTGCGCCCTTCTCCGTGACGGGCGGGAAAAGAAAGCCTCCGCCGGAGGAAATTAAATTTTTAAAGAAAGAGGGCATTTGCCATGTCCGTTATCCGCAATATCAAAGTAAGCGCCGGAAAACCGTATAACGTGACCGTGGGAAAAGGTCTTTTGCCCCGGGTGGGCTCACTTTTGAGCCAGACGGTTGCTCCCTGCCACGCCGCCATCATAACCGACTCAAACGTTGCTCCCCTCTACCTTGCCCAGACCGAAGAGAGTCTTCGCTCTGCGGGGTACAAGGTCTGCTCCTACGTTTTCCCCGCCGGCGAGAAGAACAAAAACCTCGTCACCCTTTCAGGCATTCTTGAGTTTCTGGCAGAAAACCGGCTCACCAGACAGGACTGTGTCTTTGCTCTGGGCGGCGGCGTTACCGGGGATATGGCAGGCTTTGCGGCGGGGTGCTACCTTCGCGGTATCCGCTTCGTTCAGCTTCCCACCACCCTTCTTGCGGCCGTGGACTCCTCCGTGGGCGGTAAGACTGCCGTTGACCTGAAGGCCGGCAAGAACCTTGCGGGAATGTTCATCCAGCCCTCTGCAGTCTTCTGCGATACCGACTGTCTCTCCACCCTTTCCGACAGTCTCTTTTCCGACGGGCTTGCAGAAGCCATCAAGACCGGCGTGCTCTTCGACGCAGAGCTCTTTGCCATGTGCGACAACGCCCGGGAAAATGCGGATATTTCAGCGCTTATCGCCAGATGCGTTCAGCTGAAGGCGGACATCGTTAAAACAGACGAATTTGAAAAGGGCCCCAGAAAGCTTCTTAACCTCGGCCACACTCCCGCCCACGCCATTGAAAAGCTCTCGGGCTACAGGATCTCCCACGGCTGCGCCGTTGCCACGGGTACTGTTATGATGGCGCGCGCCGCAGAACGTCTCGGTTTCTGCACAAGACCCTGTGCCGCAGAGATCGGACTTATGATGATCTCAAACGGACTTCCCATAACCACCAATTTCACACCCGAAAAGCTGGCAGAAGCTGCTCTCGGGGATAAAAAACGCTCCGGCGACGAGATCACTCTCGTCCTCCCCGAAGAGATCGGCCGCTGTACTCTTGAAAAATTCCCTGTTTCTGAGCTCTGCGAGGTCTTCCGCGCCGGAATGGAGAGGTAAGCCAAAATGGACGTCACCGTCACCCCCTCGCCCCTGTCGGGAAGGGTATTTGCCATACCGTCAAAATCCGATGCCCACAGGCTGCTTATCTGCGCCGCATTTGCAGACAGACCCACAAGGCTCCGCTGCAAAGGAACCTCTGAGGATATCGAGGCCACCTGCCGGTGTCTTTCCGCCCTCGGGGCAAAGATAAACCGGGAGGGTGAATATATTAACGTAACTCCCGCAAAGGATATCCCGGCCTCTCCCCACCTTGACTGCGGAGAAAGCGGCTCTACACTGCGGTTTATGCTCCCGGTCTGCGCCGCGGTTTGCTCCGACGGAAGCTTTTCCGGCCACGGCAGGCTTCCCCAAAGACCCCTCTCCGATCTTGTCGGGGCAATGGAGGCCAACGGAGTGAGCTTTTCGGCTCCGGCGCTTCCCTTTTCTCTCAAAGGCAGACTTTCCCCCGGGGTCTATTCTCTGGCAGGAAACGTAAGCTCCCAGTACGTAACCGGGCTGATGCTCGGACTTTCACTTCTCAACGGAGATTCAGAGATCGTTCTCACGACTCCCCTTGAATCCGCCGCCTATATCGACATAACCACCCACGCCCTCTCCCGCTTTGGCGCCGCACCGGAAAGAACGGAAAAAGGCTGGCGCATTTCCGGCAGGGGACGCTTTACCTCTCCCGGAGAGCTTGAGGTGGACGGAGACTGGTCAAACTCCGCCTTCTTCCTTGTTTCCGGAGCAGGCCTTTCGGGGCTTGATACCCGCTCCCCCCAGGGAGACAAAGAGATACTCTCCGTGCTAAAGGATCTGGGAGCAAAGCTTCGCATCTCCCCTGACGGAATAAGCGCCGATCTGAGTGCGCTTTCCGGCACAACAGTTGACGTAAGCGGCATACCGGACGCACTCCCCATCCTCTCCGTGGCGGCGGCAACGGCCTCCGGAGAGACCCATTTCGTCAACGCCGCAAGGCTTCGCCTCAAAGAAAGCGACAGGCTTGCAACCACAGCGGCAATGCTTGAAAACCTTGGCATCCGCGCTGTCGAGCATCCCGACGGGCTCACGGTTTACGGCGGAAGCTTTTCCGGCGGCACCGTTGACGGCGCCGGAGACCACCGTATCGTCATGGCCGCAGCAATCGCCGCCACCTTTGCCTCTGCCCCCGTTACAATAAAGGGCGCCGAGGCGGTCAACAAATCCTATCCCACCTTCTTTGAAGACTTCAAATCCCTGGGAGGTATAGCAAATGGCATCTGAATTCGGGAAAAAGCTTAAAATATCCGTTTTCGGCGAGTCCCACGGAGCGGCCGTCGGAGCTTATATCTCCGGGCTTCCCGCAGGAGAGCACGTAGACGAGGCCGAGCTTTACCGGTTTATGGAGCGCAGAGCCCCCGGCAAAAACAAGCTGTCCACCGCCCGTACAGAGGCGGACAGGCCGGTCTTTCTCTCCGGAGTGAAGGACGGAATTATCGAGGGCACACCCATCTGTGCCGTTATTTACAACAGCGACCAGCATTCCTCCGACTATTCAAAGCTTTCTGACCTGCCCCGCCCGGGCCATGCCGACCTCACGGCATGGCTGAAATGGCACGGCAGCGCAGATATGCGCGGCGGCGGTCATTTTTCCGGCCGGCTCACCGCACCCCTTTGCATCGCAGGAGGAATTGCAAAGCAGATCCTTGCCCGAAAAGGCATTTTCGTGGGGGCGCACCTGGCTTCCGTCGGCACCGCTTCGGACAAGCCCTTTCCCCTCTGCCCCTCCCCGAAGCTCTTTGAAGAGCTTGCCCAAAAGTCTTTTCCCGTCATAGACGACTCTGCGGGAGAAGAAATGCAAAAGCAGATACTCGCCGCCAGAGAAGCCCGGGATTCCGTGGGCGGAGTTATTGAATGCGCCGCCGTGGGTCTTCCTGCAGGTCTGGGCGAGCCCATGTTCGACGGAGTTGAAAACCGCCTTGCCGCCGCCATCTTCGGCATTCCCGGGGTAAAGGGGCTTGAATTTGGCTCCGGCTTTGCCGGATCAGAGCGCCGGGGAAGCGAAAACAACGACCCCATCACCCTTTCCGGCGACCGCTTTGTAACTGAGACAAACAACGCCGGAGGTATTCTTGGGGGAATAACCAACGGAATGCCCCTTACCCTCCGTGTGGCAATGAAGCCCACACCTTCTATTGCAAAGGAACAAAACACAGTATCCCTTTCAAGGCGCGAGCCTGCAAAGCTTGAGATCACCGGCCGCCACGACCCCTGCATCGCCCACAGAGCCGTGCCCGTTGTGGAAGCCGTTACCGCCGCAGTTATTTTAGACATGATTTTGGAGTGTGAATACTAAAATGGAACTTTCAGAGATCAGAGAACAGCTCAATAAAATAGACGACAGTCTGCTTTCACTTTTCCTTGAAAGAATGGAGCTTTCCGGTCAGGTAGCCCAGTATAAGCTTGAGCACAATATGCCCATAGTTGACCGTGCCAGAGAAAGAGAGATCATCGCCCGGCTCACCGCCAGGGCCGAAAACAGCGAGCGTTGGGTACACCGCCTCTACTCCACTATTTTCGAGCTCTCCCGCGCTTCCCAGGCAACCGTTTCTCTTGGGGAGACCGAAGTGGCAAAGACCATAAATAAGGCCATTGCCGAAGAAAAAGCTCTCTTCCCCGAGACCGGGCTCATCGCCTGTCAGGGCACCGAGGGCGGCAACTCCCAGATGGCCGCAGACCATCTCTTCCCCAGAGGAAGCCTTATGTACGTAAAGAACTTCCCTGCCGTTTTCGAGGCAGTTGAATGCGGACTCTGCCGCTTTGGCGTGCTCCCCATCGAAAACAGCTCAAACGGCTCCGTACGCGCGGTCTACGAGCTTTTGCAGAAGCACAACGTCTCCATCGTCCGCTCCACAAGGCTCTGCATCCGCCACGAGCTTCTGGCACTTCCCGGCGCAAAGCTCTCCGACGTAAAGACCGTCTACTCCCACGAGCAGGCTCTGGGTCAGTGCTCCAAATTCCTTGCCGGTCTGCCCGGCGTAAAGGTAGTCCCCTGTGACAACACCGCAGTTGCGGCAAAGCTGGTCTCCGAAAGCAATGATAAGACCGTCGCCGCCATCGCAAGCCACCCCTGCGCCGAGCTTTACGGCCTTACCTGCCTCTCCTCTGCCATTGGTGACAGCGACAATAACTACACCCGCTTTATCACCATCGCCAAAGGCACCGAGCTCTACGCCGGTTCAAACCGTATAAGCCTTATCATCTCCTGCGACAACAAGCCCGGCGCGCTTTACGATATCCTTGCCAAATTCCAGGCTCTCGGCATTAACATGACCAAGCTGGAAAGCTGTCCCGTTACCGGAAGCAATTTTGAGTTCATCTTTATTCTCGACCTTGAAGCCAGCATCCGCGTTCCCGAGGTCGCCGGAATGCTGGCTGAGCTCGAGCGCACCACAGCCAGCTTCCGTCTTATCGGCTGTTATTCCGAGGTGTGAGAAATATGCCCGTTTACGGACTTTTGGGCAGAAAGCTTGGCCACAGCTGGTCCTCCGTTATCCACGGAGAGCTTGGTCTCCGGGACTACAAACATATCGAGCTTGAGCCCGAAGAGCTCAGGACCTTTTTTGCAACAGAGGATATCGGTGCCGTCAACGTGACCATCCCCTACAAAAAGGACGTTATGGCATTTTGCGACGTTATCGACCCCGGAGCCGCCGCAATCGGAAGCGTCAATACCATAGTCAAAAAGGCCGACGGCAGACTTTTCGGCTACAACACGGATATAACCGGCTTTTGCTACATGGCAGACCGTGCCGGAATATCCATGGAGGGCAAAAAGGTACTGGTGCTGGGAAGCGGAGGCTCAAGCCTTACCGCCTGCCACGCCGCCGCCCTTTGCAATGCAAAAAGCGTTACCGTTATCTCCCGAACCGGAGAGAACAACTATTCAAACCTCCACCTCCACGCCGATGCCGATATTATCGTGAACACCACCCCTGTCGGAATGTACCCCAAGACCGGGGAAGCGCCCCTTGAGTTGGGTCTTTTCCCAAAGCTCTCCGGAGTGATAGACATCGTCTACAACCCCCGCAGAACGGCTCTGCTTCTCCGGGCGGAAGAGCTTGGCATCCCCTGTACCGACGGGCTTCCCATGCTTGTAAGTCAGGCCGTAAAGGCCGAGGAGCATTTCTTTGGCAGGGATATCGCCCCCGGCGAGACCGAACGCATAATTGCCGCTCTGCGGGCGGCAATGACCAACGTGGTTCTCATCGGTATGCCCGGCTGCGGAAAGACCACCGTGGGAGCAGAGCTTGCCGCCCTTTCCGGACGTGAGGCTATCGACATAGACGCCTGCATAACAGAGCGCATCGGGTGCTCTATCCCCCAGTTTTTCGCCCGTGAGGGGGAAGCGGCCTTCCGCAAGATCGAACACGAGGAGATCGAAAAGGCCGGAAAGCTCTCCGGAAAGATCATAGTCACCGGCGGCGGCGCCGTTACCGTGAAGGAAAATTACGCGCCCCTCCACCAGAACGGCCGCATCTACCAGCTTTTCCGGCCTCTGGAGCTCTTGCCCACAGCGGGACGCCCCATCTCCCAGGGAAACCCCATAGAAGAGCTTTACGCCCGCCGAGCGCCCCTTTACGAGGCTTTTGCCGACAAAACGGTATACAACACCGCCGCCCCTGCCGAAACCGCAGAAGAGATATGGAGGGATTTCTGTGAACATTCTGGTGATTAACGGCCCCAACCTTAATATGCTTGGTCTCCGCGAGCCCGACATCTACGGCCGCCGGACCTATGCCGACCTTTGCGATATGCTCATCCGCGAGGGCGAGGCCATGGGCATTGACCTTGACTTTTACCAGTCCAACCATGAGGGCGACCTTGTGGACGCAATTCAGCAGGCCTACGGAAGGTTTGACGGCATCGTCATAAACCCCGGTGCCTACACCCACACCAGCATCGCCCTTCTGGACGCGGTCAAATCCGTCGGCATCCCCACCGTTGAGGTACACATTTCCGACCCCGACACCCGTGAGGAATTCCGCAGGATCTCCTTTATCCGCCTTGGCTGCATCGCCACGGTAAAGGGGCTTGGGTTCGACGGCTACGTTGAAGCCCTCCACATTCTCACCGAGGGAATTAAGGGAAGAAACTGAAAAAATACCGTTGCGAAAAAGCGGATAAACTGGTACAATAATAAGTACGGCTTATCCGCTTTTTTATGCGCCAATAAACAACACCCTGCCGAAAAGAGAGAACAAATGGAAAAACTCAAACAGAAGCTCCGCCGGGAAAAGGCGGAGACCGCTCTGCTATTAAAATGCATACCTGCCACCGTGGTCACCCTTTTCGTGGTGAGTGTTGTGTGCATGAACCTTTTGGCAAACAAGACCCTCCTTCAGCTTGACTGGATAGCCCTTGACGGAGGCATTCTCGTTTCCTGGCTTTCGTTCATGTGCATGGACATAATCACAAAGCACTTCGGCCCCAGAGCATCAAACAGAATATCCCTGCTGGCCTCGGGCGTCAACCTTTTGTGCTGTCTCATCTTCTTCGTTGCCAGCTCCATCCCCTCAAATGCGGCGGACTATTCCGCATTTAACGGGATTTTCGGCGGAACCTGGTTCATCCTTTTGGGAAGCACGGTTGCCTTTCTCACCTCTGCGGTGATAAACAATATGCTAAACTGGCTCATCGGCCTTGCCTTCCGCAAAAACCCCCACGGGAAGCTGGCTTTCGCCATGCAGAGCTACGTTTCCACCTTCGTGGGGCAATTTCTGGACAATCTGATCTTCTCCCTCATCGTCTTCGTGGTCTTCGCTCCCATCTTTTGGGACGGTTTTCACTGGTCTGTGCTCCAGTGCACCACCTGCGCCCTCACAGGGGCTCTGGCAGAGCTTGTGATGGAGATAGCCTTCTCTCCCCTCGGCTACCGCATAGTTAAAAAATGGCGGGCTGAGTCCGTGGGAAAAGCATACACCGACTACGTTTTGGGAAAGGAAAAAGCAGAATGAACGTTTTGATAACAGGTACCGCCCAGGGCATCGGCAAGGCCATTGCAGAGCTCTTTTTGGAAAAGGGACACCGGGTCTTCGGCATAGACCGCCTTCCCCCCTCCATAGACCGTCCCGCCTACAGCCACGTGCTCTGCGACGTGCGTGATACGGCCAAGCTCCCCAATATCCCCGACCTTCACGTGGTCATAAACAACGCCGGCACCCAAAACGAGGACGATATAGAAATCAACCTGCGCGCCCTTATCGACCTGACGGAAAAATACGCCTTCCACCCCGGAATTAAGTCCGTGCTGAACATCGGCTCTGCCAGCGGCCACACCGGAGCGGAATTCCCCCGCTACGCCGCATCAAAGGGGGGCGTTATGGCCTATACCAAAAACGTGGCTCTCCGCATTGCCCAATTCGGCGCCACCTGCAACAGCCTTGATCCCGGCGGCGTACTCACTCCCCTTAACGCCCCGGTTATGGAGGATGAAAAGCTCTGGGCGGCCATTATGGACGAAACTCCCCTTCGCCGTTGGGCGACCCCGGAGGAGATCGCTCAATGGGCATATTTTCTCACCGTTACAAACACCTTCTGCACCGGCCAGAACATTCTTGTGGACGGCGGCGAGTCCATTAACTTCAACTTCGTCTGGACGGAGTAAAAATCAACCGTTTTGCAATTGACTCCCTGGGGCTTTGTCCTGTATAATCGTATATGAACGGATAAAAGGGAGGGAAAACCGATATGCTCGAGCTTTTGAACGTAAGCCTTTTTCTGAAGGCAGACCAAAGAACACTCACCGAGAATTTCTCCTTTACCCTTCTCCCCGGGGACAAGGCCGCACTTATCGGTGAAGAGGGAAACGGAAAATCCACCCTGCTGAAATACGCAAACGACCCCTCCTCCGTTTCGGCTTACTGCGACTGCGGCGGAAAGGTTATAAAAAAGGGAAAGTGCGGCTATCTTGCCCAGCTTGCCTCAGATGAGCTTCTCTCCACACCCGTCTGCGATATCTTTGCCGACGCCGACGTTGCAGAGTGCTTTGATGTGCTGACTCCCCTTGGGCTGGATTTTTCGTTCTACTACTCCCCCCGTCCACTTTCGACCTTTTCCGGAGGTGAAAAGGTAAAGCTCCGCCTTGCGCGCATACTCTGCGAGAGGCCGGAGATCCTGCTTTTGGACGAGCCCACCAACGATCTGGACATTGAAACTCTCGAGTGGATGGAAGAATTTATAAAAAACAGCGGCATTCCCGTGCTTTTCGTGTCCCACGACGAAATGCTCATCGAAAACGCCGCAAACGTTATTATCCACCTGGAACAGCTCACCCGAAAGACCAAATGCCGCACCACGATCTGCCGGGCAAACTACGCAGACTATATCTCCCACAGAAGAGCCGCCTTTGACCATCAGGAGACCGTCGCCGCAAAACAGCGGGAGGACTACAGAAAACAGATGGAGCGCTGGCGGCATATTTACGACCGGGTAAATCACGAACAGCGCACCATCAGCCGCCAGAATCCGGGCGGCGCAAGGCTTCTTAAGAAAAAGATGCACTCCGTTCTCTCCATGGGAAAGCGCTTCGAGCGCGAAAAGGAAAACTTTCTGGACTATCCCGAAGAGGAAGAGGCAATTCTTACCAGGTTCGACCCCACTATCTCCCTGCCACGGGGCAAGACCGTGCTGGATATGGAGCTTCCCGAGCTTTCGGTGGACGGAAGGGTGCTTGCCCGGGACGTTTCTTTGAAGGTGTACGGCGGAGAGCATATCGGCATAACCGGAGTGAACGGTTGCGGAAAGTCCACTCTTTTACGGCTCATTGCCGCAGCGCTTCTCCCAAGAGAGGATATCCGCGCCGCCTATATGCCCCAGGACTACGGCGAAGCTCTTGACTACTCTCTCAGCCCTGTGGAATACCTGGCCAGGCTTTACTCAAAGGACGATATAACCCGTGCACGGACGTATCTTGGGAGCATGAAATTCACCCACAAAGAAATGACCGGGCCTATCTCCGCCCTCTCCGGAGGGCAGAGGGCAAAAATACTCTTTCTGGACATGGTGCTTAAAGGGGCAAACGTGCTGATCCTTGACGAGCCCACCCGAAACTTTTCTCCCCTTTCCGGCCCCGTGGTGAGAAAAGCCCTGTCCGACTTCGGCGGAACCATTATCAGCGTCTCCCACGACAGAAAATATCTCCACACCGTCTGCGACAGAGTTCTGATACTTGACGAAAACGGCCTTCACAGCCTGTAAACGGATGCACGGTGTCCCCATCTCCCTGAATACCACTCAAAACGAGGTGACAT
>SVLY01000080.1 GCA_015067715.1 Oscillospiraceae bacterium
AAACAGTAGGTGTTAATGACGACGAGGGTCCACCCGTTCCCATCCCGAACACGGAAGTTAAGCTCGCTCGTGCCGACAATACTTGGCTGGAGACGGCCCGGGAAGATAGGTCAACGCCTACACCAAAGAACCGATGTGATATGCATCGGTTCTTTTTCTTTTCCGCCTCCGGTAGGGGTCGGCGCCCCGACGACCCCGGGATGATACGCAGGAGGAATCCCCCCTACCCCCCTTTAGGCAAGGGGGGCTTTTTGTCGCCGCTAAAAATCTCCCTTCGCGGGCCAAGGTGGGAGCGAGTTATTATACCTATCCTCTGCTGATTCTTATGATAAATGAAATAAACCTCCCCCTTTCGGGGGAGGTGCCCCGCAGGGGCGGTGGGGGCAAAAAATGAGCAAACGTTACCTTTGGCAGAATGTTGCCGGGATTTGCAATCGGGATGATACGCAGGAGGAATCCCCCCTACCCCCCTTTAGACAAGGGGGGCTTTTTGTCGCTGCTAAAGTAATTTTTTTGTCTGTAGGGGACGTTCTTGCGTCCCTCACGTTGACTTCGGCACGGTGATATTTGCACCTACGGGATGCGGTTTATTTTTTTGTCTGTAGGGACGCCCCTCCCGGGGCGTCCGCAAACGTTACTTTTGGCATAATGTTGCCGGAAAAGGCAGTCGGGATGATACGCGTCAGCCCTCGCAGTCTCTCTTTTCGGGCCAAGGTGGGAGCGAGTTATTATACCTATCCTCTGCTAATTCTTATGATAAATGAAATAAACCTCCCCCTTTCGGGGGAGGTGCCCCGCAGGGGCGGTGGGGGCAAAAAAGGAACAAACGCAACCTTTGGCAGAATGTTGCCGGAAAAGGCAACCGGGATGATACGCAGGAGGAATCCCCCCCTGCCCCCCCTTTAGACAAGGGGGGCTTTTTGTTGCCGCTAAAGTATTTATCTGTCTGTAGGGGACGTTCCAGGCAGAATGTTGCCGGGAAGGCAACCGGGATGATGCGCACTGACGGAATCCCCCCTACCCCCCTTTAGACAAGGGGGGCTTTTTGTTGCTGCTAAAAGTCTCCCTTGTCTAAAGGGGGGGCGCGGAGGGAGACTTATTTTTTTATTGACAGGTATTTCTCATTGGGATATAATAAAAATACATTCATACTCTTTGGAGGATGCTATGAAAGCCGAAAAGATACGACTTGAGCTTGGACTGGAAAAGCCTGTTAACATTTCCCATATCACCGACGTTCACCTCTGCCTTGCCGACGAGAGGGATGCCCACCTTATTGCTCATGCCGCAGAGCGTACCGGTGTTTTTTATGAAGAAGCCGGATGTCCGCCGAAAACTCCCTCCCAGTTTTTCCGGGAGGCCATGGACTACAGCGAGGAAAACTGCGACCTTTGCATTATAACCGGCGACGTGCTTGATTTCATCAGCCGGAGCAACATCGACGAAGCCCGGGATATTCTGAAGGACAAAAACTATATCTTCACCGCCGGAAACCACGAGTTCTGTCCCCGAGTCGGCGTGCCGGACTCTTTTGCCAGACGGTTTGACGTTTATTCGGATATCCAGTCTGTTTTCAAGGGAAATATGTTCTTCGACAGCCGCGTTCTCGGTGGGGTGAACCTTGTGACTATTGACAACAGCTACTATAATTACTCTGCACTTCAGATCGGTTTGCTGGAAAAAGAGCTGGATAAGGGTCTTCCCATCATTCTTTTCTCCCACGTTCCGCTGACCGATCCCATTCTTGAGCTGAAATATCATCATAAGGATCTTGTTCCGGACGAATATATGATGGAACTGAACCGACGAATGCTTGCGCTTGTGGAGGCATCTAAGCTTATCAAGGCCGAATTCTCCGGCCATTGGCATTGCCGCGGCGAAAAGACTCTCTTTGGCCGGGTCAAGGAATTTATCACTCCCGGACTTTTCAAGGGTGAGTTTACTCATATCGAGATCGTGTGATGGCGAGGGACGTCCGTTTTGAACCGGTCACTCCGGAGAATATAGGCCGGTATTCCGTTTTTGACGGGGTGCTTGGTGAGTTGTCCTCATATCAAAGCCGTATATACCCTGGAGACTGTGAGGAGTATATTTCTCTGAGAAACTGCGGCCTTCTCTGTTGGGACTATATAATTTCCGACGGTGTTACCGCCGGTGCCGTATGGCTTGAAAAGGCAAGTCCTGAAGATCGTTTTGCCGTTCTGGGAATATTTCTTGCCGATGACGGGTTTCGGGGGAAAGGCCTTGGCAGACTGGCTATCTGCGCGTATATTTCCCGGAATGCTGAAAAGCTGAATATTGACCGGGTCGTGCTTAACGTCAGAAAGGCAAATTCCCGTGCTGTCAGGTGTTATCTTGCCTGCGGTTTCACCGTGACGGGGGAATACTTAACTCAAAAGGGCATTCCGGCCCTGAAGATGGAAAAGAAGCTCTGTTCGGAGGTGGAATTATGTTTGTGATCCTTGTTGCCCTTGTGCTTTTGCTCATTGTGCCGGGGCTGATCATATACGGTCACGTGATATTACGCCGTGGGGCAAAAATATTTTTTCCCAACCGCCCGAAGACGGCAAAGATACTCGCCTGGGTGCTTACCGCGGGCTATGCCGCGGCTCTGGTTTGCATTTTCAACGTCTCGGCCATTTTTGCCCTGTATTTTGCCCTGTTTTCCGCTTTGGCAGACGGGATCTACCTGCTTATCCGTTTGATGACAAAAAGCCCGAAGCTCCTCTCCGGAGCAAAAAAGCTTCTCCACAGCGGAATTTTGCCCCTTGGGGTGACCTGCGTGATCCTTACCGTCGGGGCTGTGAAAATGTTTTTTCCGGTCACAGCGGAATATCGGCTCAGTTCTCCCAAAACAAGAGAGAGCTTTAACGTGGTCTTCATCTCCGACACACACTTCGGCACGATCCAACGCCCTTCCGTCCTTGAGGAAAGCTGTAAAAAGCTCAACTCCGTTTCGCCGGACGTGCTGATCCTTGGGGGAGACATCGTTGAGGAGGGAACCTCCCGGGAGGAGCTTACACGCGCCTTTGAGATACTGGGCTCGGTGAAGGCAAAATACGGCGTGTACTACGTTTTCGGCAACCACGACCGCGCCACCTATTCCCCCTCGGCGGATTTCGGAGAGGCGGAGCTTCTTTCCGCCATCGAAGCCGCAGGGATCACGGTGCTCCGGGACAGCTCTGTGAGCCTGCCCTGCGGAGTGAGCATTGTTGGCCGCGAGGACGCATCCGTTTCGTCCCGGGCAGATATTTCGTCCCTTGTGGCGCCTCTTCCGAAGGAGGATCTTATCATCGTTGCCGACCACCAGCCCCGGGACGGGGAGGCCTGTGCCGCGGCGGGAGTTGACCTTTTGCTTTCCGGTCACACCCACGGCGGTCAGATCTGGCCTTTGCGGTGGCTTTTCCGGCTGGTGAACAGCCCGGTCTACGGGGAATACGACTACGGCGGGTGCAAAATGATCGTCTCGTCCGGCTTTACGGGCTGGGGCTACCCCGTCCGCACTCAGGGGCGGTGCGAGGCGGTCCTGGTCAGCGTTCGGCCGGAATAAAATAAGAAATAACCGTAAGGAGATAAAACAAAATGGCAAAAGAAAAACGCTTTGAAAAGGTCTACAGCCAGGGCATGGGCTCCACCGAGATATGGGTGGACAAGGAGACGGGCGTAAACTACCTGTTCTACTCAAGCGGCTACGCCGGAGGCATCACCGTTCTTGTGGACAAGGACGGCAAGCCCATCGTCACCCCCGTTGTGGACTGATTTTTTCCGCAGAAGAAAAGCGAAGACCCGCATCTTCACGGGTCTTCGCTTTTTTTATACGTAAACGCTTAGAAGCCGGACGAGATGCTCTCTTTTTTCCAGGGCCGCTTTTATCTGACCGAGTGTCAGCTCCGTCTGTTCGTCTCCCTGAGCCGTGCCAAGCCCGGCGTTGTACCAAAGCCATCCCAGCAGCGGCGCAAAGCCGAGGTCAACGGCGGGAACGATGCATTCCTCTCTGATGGGGCAATGCTCCCGGTAGGCTCTCACAAGGGCTTTTTCCCCTTCCGGGGAGGTCGCCCAATAGTTTATTACCTCTACAAGCTCTTCCTCGGGGCACACGGGACCGGCCGCCTCCCAATCGATAACCGTGGGGATGGAGTCCTGCCAGAGCACGTTTTTGGGGTCAAGATCCCGGTGGCTGACCACGTACGGCCCCGGGGGCGTACACAGCCGGCTCTCAAGCTTTTGCAGCAGGTCAGCCTCTTGGGGCAGGCGGCAGCGCCAGTCCCGTTTTTCTTCCGGGAAGGGGGGTGTTTTCGGGGCAGGGACGGCTTTTCCGTGGATCAGCCCCAGAATTTCGCCGATCTTAGCGCAGTGGAACTCGGTGATATCCGGGGGAAGGACGCTTTTTCCCGGGTGAAAGGGAAAGACGAGAAAAAACCTGTCCCCGTGGGAGAAAAGCAGCTTTCCGCCGCGCTCTATGGCGGTCACAAGTGGAATGACCCCTTCAAAGCTTTTTGCGGACCGCTCTGCACGGGCGATGCTCTCAAGAGCACCGGGACGTGCGGCGACTGATGGGGAGATGAACTTCAAAACAAAGCTTTCTTTTTCCGTGTGTGCAAGATAGGTCTCGTGAAGAAACCCTCCGGAAAGCCTTTTTAGCGGAGCGGTCAGCGCGTTGCCAAAAACGTCGGATATCAAAGGTACTTCTCCATGGATCTTTCCACGATAAGTCCGCAAAGCTCGTCGTAGCCGATACCGGCAGCGGCGGCTTCCTTGGGCAGAAGGCTGGAGGGTGTGAGCCCCGGCAGAGTATTTGCCTCAAGGCACCATATTTTGCCGGTGCTATCCACAATAAAGTCCATTCTGGCATAGACCCCGAGCCGAAGAATGTCAAAAACTCTCAGCGCGGCGGCTTGAAGCTCTGCGGTTATGTCTTCCGGCAGGTCGGCAGGGCAGTATTCGTCCGTCATGCCATCCATATATTTGTTTTTATAGTCGAAGAATCCGCTCTTGGGGCAGATCTCCACAACGGGAAGGGCCTTCCCGTTCAGAACACCGACGTCGCACTCTCTGCCGCGTATGAACTGTTCAACGATAACGCTGTCCTCGTACTTAAAAGCCAGCTCCAAAGCGGGGAGGTAGTCTTCCTCTCTTTCGACGACGGAAGTCCCCACGGAACTGCCGCCGCTTTTGGGCTTTACGACACAGGGGAACCCTACGTTTTTGTGTTCAGAGTCGGATTTTGAGACCACGATTCCGTTGGGAACGTTGATGCCCCCTGCGGCAAGAAGTTTTTTTGTAATGTCCTTGTCAAGGGAGATCGCGCTGCCCAGAGGGGGCGTACCGGTATATTTTATCTCGTAAAGGTCGAAAAGTGCCTGTATTTTACCGTCCTCACCGTCGCTTCCGTGAAGGGCGAGAAAGACGATATCCGCCGCAGCACAGATCTCGGGAATATTTTTGCCTATCCGCCCCCGGATATCTGCTCCCCGGGAAGCACGGAGCGCCTCGAGGTCGGGTGCATCCGTCCCTATGGCAGCGGTGAGCTCCGGAACTGGGAGAGAAAATATCTCTTCGGGGGAGCTGTAGGTTCCGGGGTAACCAAAAAACATGTCAACGGCGACTGCCTTGTGTCCGAGACGGCAAAGTGCCCCGGCGGCCATTTTGCCGCTTGCGAGAGAAACGTCCCGTTCCGCAGAAAGTCCGCCGCAAAGTACGATTATGTTCATTATTTTTCTCCTGTTGTCCAACAGTATTACCGCCACTATTATATACCATTTGTCCCGGTGAATCAAGGCGGGCAAAAAATGTGTTGTCAGGAGAAATCTTTTGTGGTATACTTTAGCTGTGAAAATTATTGCGGAGGTGTATTGTTCACATGTTGAAAATCGGCATCGTAGGCGGAAGAGGCATAAGCACTCTTCAGGGATTTCTTGCCAGACCGGACGTCTGTCAGGTTACCGCCATCTGTGACCTTGACGAAGAGGTCATGAACCGTCCCAAGGAAAAGCTTGGGTACGATATCCCCAACAAATTCCGCGTTTACACCGATATGCTTGAAAGCGATATCGACGCCGTTGTTATCGCAACGCCCATGCAGAACCACGTTCAGCAGGCCATCGAAGCCCTTCACGCAGGCAAGCACGTTATGGCCGAGGTCACCGCAGGTGTTACCATGGATGAGCTCTGGTGGCTCAAGGAGGCCGTTGAAGAGAGCGGCAAGACCTATTTCTTTGCAGAAAACTATTGTTATATCCCCCAGAACCAGGTGATCAAGAACATGGTTGCCGACGGCCTCTTTGGAGAGGTCTACTTTGGCGAGGGACAGTACGTCCACAACGTGGTCAGCTATGCGACCTACGGCAAGGGCGTTTGCGGCAGCGACACCTGGCGCCGCTGGTGGCAGCTTGGAAAGCGCGGCTGCTTCTATCCCACCCACAGCCTCGGCCCTGTTGCCCAGTGGTTCAAGGGCGACCACGTGAAGTCCATCGCCTGCTTCTCCAGCGGCCAGCACATGGCAAAGCTTGAGGGCAAATACCGCCTGGACGACACCACCGAGACCCTCTGCCAGATGGAGAGCGGCAAGCTCATCAAGATCCGCGTGGACTGCCTCTCCCCCCGTCCCCACAATATGCACTACTACTCCCTCCAGGGCACCAAGGGCTGCTACGAGGCTCCCCGGGGCATGGGCGACGACCACAAGGTCTGGTTTGCCACTCCCGAAAATCCCAGAGAAGGCGAGTGGGAGCCCCTGTCCAACTACTACGACAAGTATCTCCCCGAGCGTTACAGAAACGCCACCGAGGAGCAGAAAAAAGCCGGTCACTGGGGTGGCGACTTCTTTATCGTGGACGACTTCCTGGATGCCGTGCTCACCGGAAAACAGCCCGAGCTCGACGTCTACAGCGCCTGCGAGTGGACTGCCGTGGGTCTGCTCAGCGAGCTGAGTGTCACCAACGGCGGCCGTGTCATCGAGGTGCCCAAATTCCGCCCCGGCGTTCCCCTTGAAGAGCAGATCACAAAGCTCTGGTAAAAATAAGCGATATAAATAATCCCTTCCCTCCGTGGGAAGGGATTTTTTTCATAAAGAGAGGATGAGGGGCATATAATATATGTGTGCAAACAGAAGTTGCGGGCAAGGTTCAAAGAAAACTTGCTTGCAACGGTGTATCGGGTGTGATATAATGTATAATGCAAACTATAGGTTGCGAAAAGAACTGTGTCATCCCCTGCTTTTCTTGAAAGGAGCTCTCCATGACTGTCGGAGAAAAAATCATTGCCCTCAGAACCTCTGCAAAACTGTCCCAGGAACAGCTTGCCGAAAAGCTTTCGGTGTCGCGCCAGTCTGTTTCAAAATGGGAAATGGACCAGGCCGTGCCCCAGATCGACAAGATACTTCAGCTTTCGTCCCTGTTCTCTGTGACCACGGATGAGCTTCTCCGGGAGGACGTGGCCATCGGCCGCCTTTCCTCGGCCGGGAGCGGCGGCGGGGAGAGAAAAAACCGCTATTTCGGCACGGACGGTTTCCGGGGCGAGGCAAACGTTTTCGTCACGGGAGAGCGGGCTTTTAAGGTGGGCAGATATTTGGGCTGGTTTTTGTCCCGTGAGGGTAACGGCTCCTGGGAAAAGGCCACACGCCCCAGGGTCGTCATCGGAAAGGATACCCGCCGCTCCAGCTATATGCTGGAATATGCCATAACCGCAGGCCTTACCGCCTCGGGCGCGGACGTTTATATGCTCCACGTGACCACCACCCCCAGCGTGTCCTACGTCACCAGAAACGAAAATTTCGACTGCGGAATTATGATCTCCGCATCTCACAACGGCTTTGCGGACAACGGCATAAAGATACTCAACCGCTACGGCGAAAAGCTGGACGATGCCACCGTCGAGGGCATTGAGGCATATCTTGACGGGGACATGGCGGCCCTCGGCGTGGAAGGGGATCTGCCCCTTGCCACAGGCGAAAGGATGGGCTGTATAATCGACCACGTTGCGGGAAGAAACCGCTATATGGGCTACCTTATCTCCATCGCGTCCCACTCTTACCGGAACATCCGGGTGGGTCTGGACTGCGCCAACGGCGCGGCGTGGATGATCGCCCAGAGTGTTTTCAATGCCCTTGGGGCAACGGTGACGGTGATAAACGCCGAGCCGGACGGAACGAACATAAACCGCAACGCCGGATCGACCCATATCGAGGCTCTTTCCCGTTGCGTGAGGGAAAAGCATCTTGACGTGGGCTTTGCCTTCGACGGCGACGCGGACAGATGCATTGCCGTGGACGAAAACGGAAACGAGGTCAACGGCGACCATATCCTCTATATTTTGGCGAAACGTCTGAAATCCCGGGGAAGCCTGGACAACAACACCGTGGTGACCACGGTAATGTCCAACACGGGGCTCACCGCCGCTCTTGACAGAGAGGGCATAAAATATATCCGCACCGCCGTGGGCGACAGGTACGTCTACGAGGCCATGACGGAAAAGAACTTTAAGCTGGGCGGAGAGCAGTCGGGACATATCATCCTTCAGAAATACGCCACCACAGGTGACGGCATTCTCACGGCGATCATGATAATGGAAGAGATGCTGGACCGCAAATTCCCCCTTGCAAAGCTGGCAGAGCCGGTGAAGATGGTGCCCCAGCTTTTGAGAAACGTTCCCGTGAAGTCAAAGCCCCGGGTCATGGGAGATCCGGATATCCTTGCCGCCGCAGAACGCATAAACGAAGCTCTTTCGTCCAGAGGAAGACTTCTGCTCCGTGAGAGCGGTACCGAACAGGTGATCCGCATTATGGTTGAGTGTCCGGACGGGGACGAGTGCCAGCGTCTGGCCGGCGAGCTGGAAGCGCTGATAAGGGATAAGGGGTATGCAATTGACTGATATAACCTGCAAAGCGTTGTTTGATTTCAAAGGAAGCATGGCGGAAGAGCTGGTCGGAAAAGCCCTGTACCCCTGGGAGATACTCCGGGATATAGGAAGCTATGTTGCCGGCCTTGCAAAAGAGCTGAAGGGTAAACCCGGCTGGAAAATGCTGGGGGAGGATATTGCAGTCCACGAGAGCGTAAAGCTTGACCCGGGTGCGACGATTCTCGGTCCGGCGGTCATCGGCCCCGATGCCGAGGTGCGCCCCGGAGCGTATATCCGGGGAAAGGTCCTCGTCTGCGGAGAATGCGTGGTTGGGAACTCAACGGAGCTTAAAAACGCCGTTCTCATGGAAGGGGCCAAAGTGCCACACTATAACTACGTCGGGGACAGTATACTTGGCCGCGGCGCCCATATGGGAGCGGGAGCTTTGGCGTCGAATTTGAAGCTTGACGGGTCGAATATCCGGGTGTCGGGGGTTGACACGGGGTTGAGAAAGTTCGGTGCCGCCCTTGGGGACGGAGCTCAGGTTGGCTGTCACGCCGTGCTGAATCCGGGAAGCATAATCTGCCCCGGGGCAATGGTCTATCCCCTGGTATCCTTCCGCGGGATCGCCGGAGCGGGAACAAGGGTAAAAGAATAAGTTATAGGTTATGAGCCGCGCCTGTGGTCAGATGGGAACTCCTGTGTCTGCCCCACAGGCGCTTTTTTGCGCCCGAAAAAAAGAAAAAAGTTTTTCGAAAAAAACGAAAAAAATGCTTGACAAACGATTTGGGTTTTGGTATAATAGCGGAGCTGTCGCGCGAGGGGCCAAAAAACCTCCCGGACAACAGCAAAGAGTACCTTGTAAATTAAACAATGGAAGCTTAAAGCAAAAAGCACCGCAAAAGAGTTTTAGTTTTGCTCGGGAAACTGAGTAAACATTTTAAAGTAACAGAGCTAATCAAAAAGTTCTGGTAAA
>SVLY01000081.1 GCA_015067715.1 Oscillospiraceae bacterium
CGGGCAAACAGATAAACCGCACACCGTAGGGCGGGGGCTTGCTCCCGCCGAACCCCTGTGAAGGCACACGGTTTACAAACTGTGTAAGGACATGGTATACGCCCCAAGGCTTCCCCTCGCAGGGGAAGCTGGATCGGCCAAAGGCCGAGACTGATGAGGTGGAGCTTGCCAATGCGCTGTTGTTCGACATTGTGCTAAAGGCAGCCTCCACCTCATCTGCCCCCGCGGGGCACCTTCCCCTACAAGGGGAAGGCTATGTTGCCTCTCCCGGCAACATTGTGCCGACGGCAACGTTTGCGGGAGGCTGATAGCCTCCCCTACGGGCGCAATGCGCCGCTGTTCGATACCGTGCCAAAGGCTGCCTCCGTGCCCTCTCCGCCCCTGCGGGGCACCTCCCCCGAGAGGGGGAGGTTTATATATGGGTCGATTCGTGAATCGACCCTACCGCAATTATTCATTATTCATCAGCGAAGCGGCTTCATTATTCAATATTCATTTGTTCCCACTCATCATCCCGGTTGCCTCTTCCGGCAATACCGTTTCACACATTCATCGCAGCAAAAAGCCCCCCTTGCCTAAAGGGGGGGGAGGGGGGGATTCCGTAAGCCTTTCCCGGCGACATTGTGCCGATGGCAACGTTTGCGGGAGGCTGATAGCCTCCCCTACGGGTGCAAAGACAACCCCTGCACCGTAGGGGCAGATATCATCTGCCCGCCGGGGAAACCAACGCATCATCCCGTTTGCCTCTCCCGGGCAACACCGTGCCGATGGCAACGTTTGCGGGAGGCTGATAGCCTCCCCTACGGGCACAAAGGTTAACCTCGATCCCAACCTTCCCTACGAAAAACTTCCTTCTGCCCCCTCCCACACGCACAAAAAGATTCCCACAGAAAATGATCTTTCTGTGGGAATCTAAGCTTTACGGCGTGATGATGTAGATGGTACAGCTCTGGTGGCCGATGGTGCAGTCCGAGGGGTCGGAGAAGAAGAGGTCGATGTAGGTTCCCTTGATGCCGCCGCCGATATCGTGGGCGTAGGCGGGGCCGTAGGACCAGTTTCCGTTCTTGCCCACAACGTAGACCATACTGCCAAGGGGGATAACGTCGGGGTCGACGGCGACGGTTGCGCCGTTTACGGCGTAGTTGCCGGAGTAGGTGAGGGGGTTTTGAACCCCGTAGGCGTGGTAGGAGAAGGCCGTGCCGGAGAAGGAGGTGGAGATCGAATAGGTCTTGCCGCCTATTGTGATGGTCTCATCACCGACGGAGGGGGGCTCGGTTGGAGCTGTTGTGGCCTTTGTGGTGGTTGTCGTGGTGGCTTTTGTTGTGGCCTTGGTGGTTGCCTTGGTGGTCGCCCTGGTTGTGGCAGCGGTGGTGGTGGCAACGGTGGTTGTGGTCACGGGCTTTGAGCCCACGGCGATGATCTTGGTGACCGGGTCGGAGATGACCTCGTCGGAAACGGTGCGGTTGGAGTGCATAACGCCGTTTTGCATTATCTGCTCCAAAACTATCTTTCTCTCCCCGGCAACACCCTCCTGAACGACCTCGCGCTCGCCCTCGTAAAGATCCTCGTCCTCAACGTATTCAAGGGCGTAGGTGATGGAGACGGTGTATTCCACGGTCTGGGTGGTAACGCGGTAGATCGAAACGCTCATTCCGTCGAAAAGCTCGGCGTCCATGTCCGGCACGGTGAAGTCATCGCCGCTAAGGACGATGCCAAGGGCGCGAATAGCGTCTGCCACGGTGCCCTCGGAAATTGGGGCGGTCTGGGTCACGCCGTCCGCAAAAACGGAAATGCCCGATGTGGTCGCCTCGGTTGTGGTTTCGGCGGTGGTGGTCTCGGGGGGAGAGGAAGAAGCGGCAGTGGTCTGGGAAGTTTGGGAAGTCTGGGAGCTGAGCTGAGCCTCCGGCTGGTGGGGGTCGGACGCCCCGGAAAGACAGATAACGCCGGTTATAACGATGGCGCAGATCAGCACGGCCCCAAGGGAAATTATTCCCAGGCGAAGCCAGTTGTCGCGCACAAGGTATTTTAGCTTTAATAAGGTCTTGAAAAGATCTTTGTGCATGGAAAATATATACCTCCGGGTAAAAAGCTGGTCCAAAGAAGATATATGCCCGAAAAGGCGGAAAATATCAAAAACAGTTCAACGAAAATATACAAAAAGGATGCAAATATATGGCATAATACCTTTTTGGACGGTTTTTTTCGCCACCCGTTAAGACGGCATGTGCCTTTCCGGAGGTTCCGGAAAGGCACATTTGAGTATAAAGTTGAAGCCTTAGCGCTTGGAGAACTGGGGAGCGCGACGGGCGGCTTTGAGGCCGTACTTCTTGCGTTCCTTCATTCTGGGGTCACGGGTCAGGAGGCCGTCCTTCTTGAGGATGGCTCTGTACTCGTCGCTGGCAAGGAGCAGAGCGCGGGCAACACCGTGACGGATGGCGCCGGCCTGGCCGGTAACGCCGCCGCCCTTAACGGTGGCAACGATGTCGCAGGTGCCGAGAAGGCCGGTGGCCTCCATGGGCTGACGGACGAGAAGCTTAAGAGTCTCAAGACCAAAGTAATCGTCGATGTCTCTGTTGTTGATGGTGATGGCGCCGGTGCCGTTCATGTAAACGCGAACTCTCGCGACGGAGGATTTGCGTCTGCCGGTTCCGTAAAGATAGGGCTTTTTGGGCTGATACATTCTAATTGTCCTCCTTCAATCAGTCTTCGAGAGCTACGGGCTTCTGAGCAGCGTTCTTGTGCTCGGGGCCGGCGTAGATCTTGGCGCGGTCCAGGGACCATCTGCCGATGGAGTTCTTGGGGAGCATGCCCTTGATGGCAAGCTGCATTGCGAGCTCGGGCTTGGTGGCCATGAGAGCGCGGTACTTGGTCTCCTTAAGACCGCCGGCGTAACCGGAGTGGGTTCTGTAGAACTTCTGGTCAAGCTTTCTGCCGGTAAGGACAGCGTCCTTTGCGTTGATGATTATAACAAAGTCGCCGCAGTCAACGTTGGGGGTAAAGTCGGTCTTGTGCTTTCCGCGAAGGATAGCGGCTGCCTTGGCGGCGGTGTGACCGAGGGGTTTACCGGCGGCGTCGATAAGATACCACTTGCGTTCAAGGGTTTCTCTTTTTGCCATAATGGTCGCCATGAGTGTTTCTCCTCTACTGATAAATTGGTTTTTATTTCACATACGGGCACTCATGGCCCGTTTTCACGCCCGTATATATTACCACATGAATTGCACTTTGTCAAGCACTTTTTTAAAAAAATTCATATAAATTTTTGCTCCTTCGATTTTCGCTGTTTTTCTCGCTGTAGCTCTCTCATGCTCGCCTGCCATCCCGAAAATATTTTTTCCGGATGCTTTCAAAAAAGCCTTTTTTGTGGTATAATTCTAAAACATCGGTGGTTTCCGGGGAGGACGTGGGACAATGAACCTTCGCTACGGCTTGCTTCAGGGTGCATATTGGGCGGCAATGTGTACCGTTATTGCTTTTTTCGTTCAGCTCTTCAAGGGCTACGGTTACGATACAATGGAATGCTGCATAATAAGCGCCTGCGGCACGGCGGCGCTTATCATCTCCCAACCCCTCTGGGGCGCTCTTTGCGACAGGGCAAAAAAAGTAAAGCCCGTTTTGCTCACGGCCATCGGCCTTGGAATGGCCTCGGTATTTCTCTTTTATCTTGGCGGCAGGAGCATATACTGGATGATCGCCGGCGTTGTGGCCTTTTCCGTCACCTTTCGCGCCCTTATGTACATCTACGATATCTGGGCGGTGCGCCTGAGAAACGACGGGGCGAGCATAAACTTCGGCATAACCCGAAGCGTGGGCTCCGGCTGCTACGCTTTGGTGGCGGCGTTTTTCGGCCTTGCCATAGACAAATGGGGTACCGGCATAATCGTACCCTGTTTTCTCGGGGGAGCGGTGCTTGTGGCGGTGCTGACCCTTGCCATCCGGGAGCCCCAGGTCACAGTTAAGACCGAGGACAGAGTCAGCTTTGTCCAGGGCGTTCGGGGACTTGTGAAAAACCGGGAATATCTTCTGCTTTTGCTCTGCATTTTCCTGGTCTTCTCCGCCTCAAACGGCTTCATCCTCTTTCTGCCCTACCGCATTTACGAACTTGGCGGCACCGACGCACATTACGGCTACGCCACATTTATTATGGCGCTTTCCGAGATACCGGCGCTTCTTCTCTACAAAACTCTGGCAAAAAAGCTCTCTCCCCGGGTCATACTCTGTATTGCCTTCTTCTTTGTGGCTGTAAAGATCTTTTCCACAGCCATTTTCGACAGCGTGCCCGCCGTTATTGCCTCACAGGCATTCCAGGCTCCGGCTTACGGCCTCTATCTCTGCGCCATATCAAACTATATTGCCCAGGTCGTTCCCAGAAGCTTCGTCTTCACCGCCCAGACGGTGCTCTCCGCCGTTGCGGCGGGACTTGCGCCCTTTTGCGCCTATCTTCTCATGGGCGGCCTTTCTGAGACCTATTCCGCCACATCGGTTATAACCGTGGTGGGCTTTTCGCCTCTGGCGGGCTTTGCCATTATGGCGCTGTTCATCTTCTTCACAAGAAAGAAAAAAGCCTGAGCAAAAAAACCGACAGGGCAATTTTTAGTCCCTGTCGGTTATATTTGATAGTTTCGGTTTAAAGCTCCCGCCTGCCCTCAATGGCGCGGAGCAGAGTGACCTCGTCGGCAAATTCAAGGTGACCTCCAACGGGAACACCGTAGGCAAGGCGTGTGACCTTCACCCCAAGGGGCTTGAGAAGGTTAGCAACGAACACTGCGGTGGTCTCGCCGGTGGTGTCCGGGTCGGTGGCCATGATGACCTCCCGGATATTGCCCTCGCCCACGCGGAGCACAAGGTCACGCACGGTGAGATCCTCGGGACCCACACGGTTCATGGGGGAGATCACCCCGTGGAGCACGTGGTAGACACCCCGGTATTCCCTGGTGCGCTCGATGGCGCTGACGTCCGCCGGTTCTGCCACCACGCACACAACGCCCTTATCCCGCACGGGATTGGAGCAGATGCGGCAGGTCTCACCGTCGGTGAGGTTCTGGCAGATCTTACAGCGGTTAACGGAGCGCTTTGCACCCAAAATTGCGGCGGCAAAGCCCTCGGCGGTGGCCCTGTCCATGGAGAGCACGCTGAAAGCAAGCCTTTGGGCAGACTTTCTGCCGATGCCCGGCAGGCGCATGAAATATTCTATAAGCTCCTCAACGGGAGCGGCAAAGCCCTCGGCATCCACGGCGGGACCCTCCTTTTAATATGCTCTCACTTGATAATGTGGGAAATGTCGCTGTTTTCGTTCATAAAGCTCACAAGGGCGTCCAGATTGTCCTCCCCCTGGGAGTCGGAAGCAAAGCTTCCCGGATCTGCCTTCTGAAGCTCGGCCTTGGCGTTGGTTATGCCGGGCTCAAGCCTGGCCGCGGCGGCTGTGGCCTTTTCAAGCAGGGGACGGTTGTTGAGCATTTCGTAGGCAATGCTGTCGGAGGTCAGAATGCAGAGCAGATTTCCCCGGCGCTTAAAGGAGCAATAGCTAAGACAACTGGCGCTGACCGGGTCAAGCTCCGCCTCCAGCGACTTCACAAGCTCTGCCCCAAGGGAAAACCTCTCGCTCTTTTCGGCGGCAGGCTGGGCGGGTTTTGCCTTGGGCGCTTCGGCCCTGGGCTTTTGGGGCTTGGGCTCGGTCTTTTCCGGGGCAGGCGCGGCCGGCCGGGCAACGACGCCCTCGGAAAGCTGTTTTTCAATTGCGGCAACCCTTGCGGCAAGAGCCGCATTGCCCCCGGATACCGCCGGGTTGCAGAGGGTGTAAATGCAAAGCTCGGCGTCAACGCGCTTGTTGGGGCTCTTGGGCAGTGACCAGAGACATTCGCCCACGGTCTTCACAATGGACAAAAGCTGTTCTCCCGTTGCGGCGGCGGTGAACTCCCCAAGCTCCCCGGAGGAGTAGCCCGCGCCGAGACAGTCGCAGTCCACGCCGGAAAACACCATGAGCACGTCCCGGGCAAGGCTTAAAAGCTGGTCGCAGAAGGCCTCGGGCTCGGCTCCGGCGGCGTACTGCTCATCAAAGAGCTTCAGCGCACCTGCCGTGTCGCCGGAGAGGATACATCCGAAGATCTCGAAAAGGCTCTCCGCCGAGACGATGCCAAGGGCGGAGGCAACGGTGCGGCTGTCCAGCCTGTCGCCGCCCTGGGAAGAGGCCTGTTCCAAAAGGGAGAGGGCGTTTCGCATTGCGCCGTCTGCCATGGCAGAGATAAGCGCCGCGCCGCCGCGCTCCAGAAGAATGTTTTCTTCATTTGCAATGTGCAAAAGCCGGTCGGTTATGTCGGTGCGCTGGATTCGTGAAAACTCAAAGCGCTGGCAACGGGAAAGCACCGTGGCCGGGATCTTGTGGAGCTCCGTTGAAGCCAGAACGAACATAACGTGTTCCGGCGGCTCTTCAAGGATCTTTAAAAACGCGTTAAAGGCGCTCACCGAGAGCATATGGACCTCGTCGATAATGTAGACCTTTTTCTTCAGGGACGAGGGAGCGTAGACAGCCTCGCTTCGAAGGGCGCGGATATCGTCAACGCCGGTGTAGGTTGCGGCGTCCATCTCGAAAACGTCGGTGGCAGACCCGTCGTTAATGGCCTTGCAGGCGGCACAGCAGTTGCAGGGGTCGCCGTTTTGGGGAGAAAGACAGTTTGCGGCCTTGGCAAGAATTCGGGCGCAGGTGGTCTTGCCGGTGCCTCGGGGGCCGCAAAAAACGTAGGCATGGCTGAGCCTGCCTGCAACGGACTGGGCCCGAAGAGTGCGCGTGACGTGCTCCTGGCCGACAACGTCCTCAAAACGCATGGGGCGCCATTTTCTGTAGAGAGCCTGGTGCATAAAACTGTTTCTCCCTTCTGTCTGAGCATAAATATGGGCGACATCGTGCAACCCGCTCCTGCCTTACTGCGGCACACGGCTGTTCCTCCTTAATGCTGCTCGGTTCCCCGCCTGACATGGTTCGGGGGCCGCCGTTGCGCAGGGGCAGGAAACAGGCTGCACGATATCGCCCATACTACCTAGTATTATACCACAGAGAAAAAAATAAATCAATAGACCAACGGAGGTATTTTTTACACATGGAACAGAGATTTGAAGAGGTTTTGAAAAATCTGAACGCAAGGGGCTTCGTTGCCCGGTGGTTCGATACAAAGGAAGAGGCCGCCGCCGATATGCTGGCAAACATCGGCGAGACCGAGTCCGTTGGCATCGGCGGAAGCAAGACCGTTGACCAGACCGGAATTTACGATATGCTGGTCTCCCGGGGCAACACGGTGCATTGGCACTGGCGCCCCCACGAGGGTGACGTGCGCCGCCGTGCCCTTTTGGCAGACGTTTATCTCTGCAGCGCAAACGCCCTGACGGCTCAGGGAGACCTGGTCTCCATAGACGGCGGCGGAAACCGCACAAGCGCCATGGTCTACGGCCCCGGGCGAACCTTTGTGGTTCTGGGCAAAAACAAGCTCACCCCCGACATCCCCTCTGCCATCGAGCGAATAAAGACCGTGGCCTGTCCCCAAAACGCCCGTCGCATCGGCCTGCCCACACCCTGCGCCAAAACCGGAAAATGCCACGACTGCTCCGCTAAAGTGCGCATGTGCCGGGTGACGACCATCTATTCCTACCCCTTGACCGACAGAGAGGTCAGAGTGTATCTGGTTGGAGAAGAGCTGGGATTCTAAAGCACTTTTTACCGCCCGCTTTTTCGGCCTCTTACACCCGAAAATCTACCTCTTGGCCAAATGCTGTTTACAACAAAAAAGAAAAATGCTAAAATTACGGCGTTGGGAGGTGATATGGCTTGAAGATAAAAATAGAGATCGCAGAGGGCGACGAAGAGATCGTCATACGTTGCCGCGAGCGGGATGCCCGGGTTGCGGAGCTTGAGCGTGTGCTGGGCAACGTTCTCCGGGGCAGCGGCGAGATGACGCTGTACCTTGCCGGTACGGAATATTTCGTTGCCAAGAGCGACATTCTGTTTTTCGAAAGCGAGGGCGACAAGATCTATGCCCGCACGGCGGACAAAAGATACGTTACGGACTACCGGCTTTTTGAGCTGGAGGACGTTCTGCCCGGCTATTTCGTAAGGATATCGAAATCTGCCATCGCAAACGTAAAGGCCATATCCTCTCTCCGGCGGGAGGTTACGGGAAACGGCGAGATAAGCTTTAAAAACTGCGACAGGCAGGCGTGGTTTTCCCGGAGCTATTACAAAAGACTGAGAGACAAGATCAACGAAGTGAGGTTTGGAAAATGAAGGCGTGGAAAATAATCGTAGGCGTTTTGCTGATCGCCGTGGCGGCGTTGCTGATCCTTGAGGCTGTGGGCGTTATAAACCCTCTGACCGGGATCGTGGGGGAGATATCCTTCTGGCAGGCCGTTGGGGGAATTTCCCTTGGGGCAGGCATTGTGGCGCTTTTGTCCTGGGGGCAGTTCTGGCAGATCTTCGTTCTGCTGGGGTTTTTGTTCATGATCTTCGAGCGGAACGTGGCTTACGTCTGCGGTGCTGCCGGTGACGATATTATAAACAACTGGCTGGTGTTTGGCTGTTCGCTTCTGCTCTCCGTGGGGTTTGCGTTCATCTTCTCCGGCAGAAAGAAGAAGAAAAAAGCTGTGGTCATAAACAAAAGCGGCAACAAAATGGGCGTGACCTCGATGTACATCGACTGCACGGAGTTTGGAACCGTCGAGACCGAGCGGTGCATTCAGAACAAGCTGGGGGCAGTTGAGGTCCACTTTGAAAACCCCGAAAGCTACGTTGGCGGAGCAACGCTCTGGGTTGAAGACCTTCTTGGGGCAATTGAGATCCGGGTTCCAAAAAGCTGGCGCGTGGACTGTGAGGGCGTTGACCTCAGCCTTGGGGTCATCGATTGGGACAAAATCGGCAAAAACGGCGAGGGCCCCCTGCTGATAATAAAGGGCAACGTCAAGCTGGGCGCGGTGGACGTTGAAAGAGTTTAGGCAAACGCCGGTAAAAAAGTGAATAAAAACCGTCTCTTCTGAAAAAATAAAGGAAGAGACGGTTTTTTTGTGAGGTGGAGAAAATGTTTGATATGAGCCCAAAAGAGTACGGGGATTTCGTTGCCGCAAGAGCTCCGGGGACAAAGCCCGTGAAAAATGTGTTGCTTGCCTTTCTCGTGGGCGGGGGAATTTGCGTTTTGGGACAGGGTCTGACGGAGGGGTATACTGCTCTGGGGCTGGCAGAAGAGACGGCGAAGACCTGTTCAACGGTGAGTCTGGTGTTTCTTTCCGCGTTGCTCACAGCCCTTCACGTCTACGACGACATCGCCCGCTTTGCCGGTGCCGGCATCGTGGTGCCCATAACCGGCTTTGCCAACGCCGTTGCCGCCCCGGCAATAGAGTTTAAAACGGAGGGCTTCATCCTGGGCACGGCAGTAAAAATGTTCGTGATCGCCGGACCGGTCATCGTGTTCGGCACGGTGGCAAGCGTGGTGTACGGGGTCGTTTATTGGATATGTACGATTCTGTAATGTAGGGGCGGCAATCTGCCGCCCGCAAAAAATAACGCACAAAGAAAACGGGCGGCAGGTTGCCGCCCCTACAATTTTCCTGCATTTTACATATTTTCAAAATCCGGTATATCGTATGCCGTGTCCAATTTCATGGGATTGTTTTCAATATATTCCCACACGGCGCGATAACCTAGAT
>SVLY01000082.1 GCA_015067715.1 Oscillospiraceae bacterium
CCCCCCCTTTAGTAAAAGAAAACACCTTTTGTCTGGGACAAAAGGTGTTTTCTTTTACAATGAAATTTGCCCTGCGGGCAAGTGAAATCGCTTCGCGATGAAATATTTACTTCGTAAATATGAAATATTCGCTAACGCGAATGTGGGCAAATTCATCTCAAATCGCCCTACCGCAATTATTCATTATTCAATATTCATTCGTCCCACGTATCATCCCGTTTGCCTCTCCCGGCAACACCGTGCCGATGGCGACGTTTGCGGGAGGCTGATAGCCTCCCCTACCGTGGCAAAGGTAAACCGCGAGCCGTAGGGGCGAACTGCGTGTCATCCCGGTATTTAAATATGGGCGATTTAAAAACCGCCCATACCTCATGTAAAGATAGGATAGTACTAAAAATAAAAGCACGTACCCAAGGCTCCCTCTCCGAGGGAGCTGGATCGGCCAAAGGCCGAGACTGAGGGAGTGAATGCACCAACGTATCATCCCGTTTGCCTTCCCCGGCAACACCATGCCAAAGGCAACGTTTGCGGGCGTTCACAGAACGCCCCTACGGGCCAATGCGCCGCTGTTCGATGTTGTGCCAAAGGCCCCCTCCGCCCCTTCGGGGCACCTCCCCCGAAAGGGGGAGGTTTATTTGGGTCGATTCGTGAATCGACCCTACCGCAATTATTCATTATTCATTCGTTCCAACGTATCATCCCGCTTGTCTCCCGGCCACACTGTTTCACACATTCATCGCAGTAAAAAGCCCCCCTTGCCTAAAGGGGGGGTAGGGGGGGATTCCGTGCCCCTTCCCCGGCAACACCGTGCCGATGGCGACGTTTGCGGGCGTTCACAGAACGCCCCTACGGGCCAATGCGCTGTTGTTCGATACCGTGCCAAAGGCAGCCTTTCCTCCCCCGAGATGGGGAGGTTTATATATGGGGCGATTCGTGAATCGCCCCTACCGCTTCTCTTCACTCTTCTCTGTGCTCTGTTCACTGTTCACTTAATCCCAACGTGACGGACCGTCGGGGCGCCGGTCCCTACCGGGCGCAAAGATAACACGCATCCCGTAGATTTACTGCCAATGCGCCGTTGTTCGATATTGTGCCAAAGGCAGCCTTTCCGGACGCCCCGGGAGGGGCGTCCCTACGTGCACACTCTTCACTACATTCCAACCCTTAATGTCTGTCCAGATATTTTTTCAGGAATATTCCGGTGTACGACCCTTCGCACTGGGCGACTTCTTCGGGGGTGCCGGTGCAGACTACTCTGCCGCCCCGGTCGCCGCCTTCGGGGCCAAGGTCGATGATGTGGTCGGCAACCTTGATAACGTCCAGGTTGTGCTCAATGACCACAACGGTGTTCCCCTCGTCGGCAAGACGGTCCAGCACCTCCACGAGCTTATGAACGTCCGCCATGTGCAGACCCGTGGTGGGCTCGTCCAGAATATACATGGTTCTACCCGTGGAGCGCCGGGAGAGCTCCGTTGCAAGCTTAACGCGCTGAGCCTCGCCGCCGGAAAGGGTGGTAGAGCTCTGCCCCAGCTTGATATAGCCAAGACCAACGTCCGAAAGGGTCGCCAGCTTGCGGCGGATCTTTGGCAGGCTGTCGAAGAACACAAGAGCCTCGTCCACGGTCATGTCCAGCACCTCGTGGATATTCTTGCCCTTATATTTCACCTCAAGGGTCTCCCGGTTATAGCGCTTGCCCTTGCATACCTCACAGGGCACGTAGATATCCGGCAAAAAGTGCATTTCGATCTTCACAAGACCGTCGCCGGAACAGGCCTCGCACCTGCCGCCGCGGATGTTAAAGGAAAATCTTCCCGGACCGTAGCCTCTGGCGCGGGCATCCTGGGTCTGGGAGAACAGATCGCGGATGTCCGTAAACAGGCCGACGTAGGTAGCGGGGTTGGATCTGGGCGTGCGGCCGATGGGCGACTGGTCTATAACGATGACCTTGTCCAGATTCTCAATACCCTCTATCCTGTCGTGGTCACCGGCACGGGTGCGCGCACGGTTGAGCTCGGAGGCCAGCTTTTTGTGGAGGATCTCGTTTACAAGGCTGGATTTTCCGCTACCGGAAACGCCGGTAACGCACACTAGCTTGCCAAGGGGAAACTCCACGTCTATGCCCTTAAGGTTGTTTTCCCTTGCGCCGCGCACGGTAAGGGTCTTTCCGTTGCCCTCTCTGCGTTTGCCGGGAAGGGGAATGCTCTTTTCGCCCCGGAGATACTGCCCCGTAACGGAAGAGGCGCAGTTTATAATATCGTCCACAGTACCCTGGGCGACGATCTCGCCCCCGTGAACTCCCGCTCCCGGGCCAATGTCCACGATCCAGTCTGCGGCGTACATTGTATCCTCGTCGTGCTCCACCACGATAAGGGAGTTACCCTGATCCCGGAGGCTTTTCAGGGTCTCCAGAAGCTTTTCGTTGTCCCGCTGGTGAAGCCCGATGCTGGGCTCGTCCAGAATATACAGCACCCCGGTGAGGGCGGAGCCGATCTGGGTGGCAAGGCGGATACGCTGGCTCTCGCCGCCGGAAAGGGTCCCGGCGGAACGGGAGAGGGTGAGATAGTCCAGACCCACGTTTTCAAGGAAGTTCAGCCTTGTGATTATCTCTTTTACTATCTTTTCCGCAATAAGGGTCTCGGTCTGGGTCAGGCGCAGATCGGATATAAAGCGCCTTGCCTCGGTTACGGTGAGGTCGCAGAAGTCCGCAATATTCATGCCCCCAACGGTGACCGCAAGAGTCTCCTTTTTAAGGCGCTTTCCGCCGCACACGGCACAGGGGATTGCGCTCATGAACTCTTCGATGGCCTCTTTCTGATCCTCCCCGGCGGTCTCGCGGTAGCGCCGCTCAAGGTTGGGGACGATGCCCTCGAAGCTTGCGTTCCAGGTGCCTCCGCCGTGCTCTTCGGAACGGGGGATCTTCAGCTTTTTGCCCTTCGTGCCGTAGAGGAAGAGGTCCAGCTCTTCCTTTTTCAGCTCGCCCACGGGGGTGTCCAAAGAGATGCCGTAGTCCCGGGCGATGGCCTTGTAGAACATGGTGGATATCATGTTCCGGGGGTTGTAAGCCCAGCCAAGGGCGGTTATGGCGCCGCCGGCAATGGATTTCGACTTGTCCGGAATGACCCTGTCCGGGTCGACCCGCAAAAGCTCACCAAGACCGGTGCACTCCGGGCAGGCACCGAAGGGGTTGTTAAAGGAAAACGCACGGGGAGCGAGCTCCTCAATGGAAACGCCGCAGTCCTCGCAGGCGTAGTTCTGGGAAAAGAGCAGCTCCTCGCCCCCAACCACGTCCACGATAACGATGCCCCCGGAAAGTGAGGAGGCTATCTCCACGGAGTCGGTGACGCGGCGGTTCATTTCCGGCTTTATGACCAGCCTGTCCACGATTATTTCGATATTGTGCTTTTTGTTTTTGTCCAGCTTTATCTCTTCGGAAAGGTCGTACATGCTCCCGTCCACGCGCACGCGGACGTAGCCGCTTCGCCGGGCATCCTCAAAGACCTTGGCGTATTCGCCCTTTCTCGCCCGGACCACGGGGGCAAGGATCTGGATCCTGGTGCCCTGGGGAAGAAGGTTCACCGCGTCCACGATCTGGTCTATACTCTGCTGGGCAATGGGCTTTCCGCACTGGGGACAGTGGGGAATACCGATGCGCGCCCAAAGCAGACGGAGATAGTCGTAGATCTCGGTGACTGTGCCAACGGTGGAACGGGGGTTTTTTGAGGTGGTCTTCTGGTCGATGGATATGGCAGGGGAAAGCCCATCTATAGAGTCCACGTCCGGCTTTTCCATCTGCCCCAGGAACATTCTGGCGTAGGAGGAAAGGCTTTCAACGTATCTGCGCTGACCCTCGGCGTAGATGGTGTCGAAGGCAAGGCTGGATTTGCCGCTGCCGGAAAGCCCCGTGAACACCACAAGTTTGTCCCGGGGAATGGTGAGGGAGACGTTTTTAAGGTTGTGCTGCCGCGCACCGCGGACAGTCAGTTTGTCGTTCATCTGCTTCTTTTGCCCTTTCTCTTAGTGGGGGTGGAATTATCCTCCGGGGCGGCCTTTACGGGCCCCTCTCCCCGAAGCTCTATGATCCTGTCGCGCAGGAGCGCGGCGTATTCGAACTCCATGACCTTTGCGGCGGCCTTCATGTCCCGCTCCAGCTTTTCGATAAGGGAGCGCTTTTCCGCCTCGGTCATGTATTTTGTCTCGTTCTGTGTCTCTGCCGGAGCCTCGGTGACCTCGATAAGGTCCCGTATGCTCTTTTTGACGGTCTTCGGCACGATGCCGTTGGCCTTGTTATAGGCCATCTGTATCTTTCTGCGGCGCTCGGTCTCGTCGATGGCCCGGCGCATTGCGAGGGTGACGGTGTCGCCGTACAAAATGACCTTGCCCCCGGCGTTTCTGGCGGCACGGCCGATGGTCTGGATAAGTGAGCTCTCGCTTCGCAAAAACCCTTCCTTGTCCGCATCCAGCACCGCCACAAGGCTCACCTCGGGAAGGTCAAGACCCTCTCTCAGCAGGTTTATGCCCACCAGCACGTCGAAGCGCCCAAGGCGCAGATCCCGGAGCAGCTCGATGCGCTCCATGCTGTCAACGCCGTGGTGCATATAGCGCACGCGCACGCCGTTTTCTTTTAAGTATTCCGTAAGGTCCTCGGCCATCTTTTTGGTGAGGGTGGTCACCAGCACACGCTCGTTTTTGTCCGTGCGGAGCTTTATCTCCCCGAAAAGATCGTCCACCTGACCCTCTGCCGGGCGAACCTCCACCTCCGGGTCCAGCAGACCTGTGGGGCGAATCACCTGCTCCACCACCTGACCCGAGCGGGAAAGCTCGTATTCCGTGGGCGTGGCGGAGACGTAGATAACCTGATTGACCTTGGAGTTGAACTCCTCAAAGGTGAGGGGGCGGTTGTCCTTTGCGCTGGGCAGACGGAAGCCGTAGTCCACAAGAATATCCTTTCTTGCACGGTCTCCGGCGTACATACCCCTTATCTGGGGCAGGGAGACGTGGGATTCGTCTATGAAAACAAGGAAATCCTTGGGGAAATAGTCAAGCAGGGTGTATGGCGGACTTCCGGCGGCACGGCCGGAGAGCAGACGGGAATAGTTCTCAATGCCGCCGCATATGCCAAGCTGGCGGATAAGCTCGATATCGTTGAGGGTGCGCTCGCGAATGCGCTGAGCCTCGATAAGCTTGCCCTCGTCCTCGAAATACTTCACCCGCTCCCACATTTCGTTTTCTATCTCACCCAGGGCACGGAAGCGCTTTGCCTCGGTGGTGGTGTGGTGGCTGGTGGGGAAGAGCATTGCGTGCTTCAGATCGGAGATGCGCTTGCCCGTTACAACGTCCACCTCGCTGAGGCGGTCGATCTCGTCGCCGAAAAATTCCACTCTCACGGCGGTGGTATCGCTCCAGGCCGGGAGGATCTCAACGGTGTCTCCGCGAACGCGGAAGGTGGATCGGGTGAAGTTCACGTCGTTACGGGTGAACTGGATCTCCGCAAGCCTGTCCATAAGGCTTTCCCGGCTGTATTCCATTCCCGGGCGAAGGGAGATGACCATGCCGGTGTAGTCCTCCGGGTCGCCAAGACCGTAAATGCAGGATACGCTGGCCACGATGATAACGTCCCTCCGCTCGAAAAGCGCCATTGTGGCGCTGTGGCGCAGGCGGTCTATCTCTTCGTTTCGGGCAGAGTCCTTTTCAATATAGGTATCCGTAAGAGGCATATATGCCTCGGGCTGGTAATAGTCGAAATAGCTTATAAAAAACTCAACGGCGTTGTTGGGGAAAAACTCCCGGAACTCCGAACAGAGCTGTGCCGCAAGGGTCTTGTTGTGGGCAAAAACAAGGGTGGGTCGGTTCACCTGAGCAATGACCTGGGCCATGGTATAGGTCTTGCCGGAGCCCGTAACGCCCAGAAGGGTCTGCTCGGAAAGCCCCATGTTAACGCCGTTAACAAGGGCCTCGATTGCCGCAGGCTGGTCGCCGGTGGGCTTAAAGGGGCTTACAAGCTCGAATCTGTCCATTTTTGGGCTCTCCCTTCTGGCGTTAGCTGCGGCTAACCAATCCACAGCTTCCACATTAATTTCCACACATATGTTCTTGAATATTATACCGCAAAACCCGGTCAAAATCTGCGGTAAAAGTCCACAAAAGATATTGACTCATTGAAGGTTCGGGGATATAATTTACATATATCCCTTTAAGTGCACCATTCAGGAGGCAAAGCAATGATTCTGCCAAAACCAAAAGCCGTATTTTTTGATTTTGGGGGTACTCTTTCCGCCGGAACAAGCTTCGACCCCGGGAAGGCCGGGCTCGCTCTTTACGCCTGCGCGGACAATCCCGAGGCCTGCTCTCCGGAGGAAGCCGTCCGGGTGTGGAAGCAGGTCTTTGCAGACTCCGTCTCCCGACCCTGCGCCCCCGGTGTACCCATGGAGATACCCCAGATGGGCACCATGATACGCTGTGTTATGGATATCTGCGGTCTGCGCACGTCAAAGACAAGGCTTGAGCTGGAGACCGCCGTTCAGTGGCAGGGTAAGCCCTGGCCAATGATGCCCGATGCGGACAGGCTTTTGGCAAAGCTGGCGGAGCTTGATATCCCCACGGCGGTGATATCCAATTTCTCCATCTCCAGCAAGACTCTTCAGACCCGCATTGACCAAATGCTCCCGGACAACCGCTTTATGTTCGTTATGACCAGCTCGGACTACTGCTACTGCAAGCCCAGCCCCATGTTTTTCCGCGCGGCTCTCGGCCGTGCCGGACTCACAGCAGAGGGCTGTTGGTATCTCGGGGACAGTATGACCGCCGACGTTGCAGGAGCTTTTGCCGCGGGGCTTTTCCCCGTAAACATCGACCGTACCGCAAAGTCCGGCGCAGAGCTTATCGACGACGGGCAGGGAAGCTTTTTGCGGGTGAACGCCTGGGCAGAGCTTATTTCCATACTTGACAGAATGTGAATCGGATGATCTGTGTAAATATAAAACGGAGGTTTATTTAATGTTTGAAAAAGAGATCAAAAGCGGAAGCAATATTCTGATCCCGGAAGGCATCCACTACGTCACCGAGCCCATTTTGCTCCGGGGCAGGGACATCCGCATCACCGGCCGGGACGGCGCCGTTCTCCGCGGCACGGCCAGACTTAAAAAAGCCGACTTCACCGAGACCCAGCCCGGCGTATGGTGCGCCAGCGTTTCTCAGAAGGCCGACGCGTTTTACGTCGGCGAGAGGAAATATTCCATGGCCCGCTACCCCAAGGCCGACCGTCCCGGTGACGTTTTCGACGGCTATGCCGCAGACTGCATTCTGCCGGAAAAGACGAAGTTCTGGGCCGATCCCACCGGAGGCTATATCCACGCCATGCACGCCCACCTCTGGGGCGGTTACATATATCGGATAGACGGCAAAAACGAGGACGGCACTCTTGCTCTCAGCGGCGGCTGGCAGAACAACCGCCAGATGGGTATGCACAAGGTCTATCGCTACGCCGAAAACATCTTCGAAGAGATGACCCAGCCCGGCGAGTGGTATTTCGACGAAAAGAATATGCGCGTCTTCGTCCGCCCCTTCCCGGGAGACGACCTTGACAATGCCGAGATCGCCGTTTCAAGCTGTTTCTTCATTCTCGAGGACTGCGAAAACGTCACCGTTGAAAACCTCACACTCGAGCGCAGCGCCAGAACCTTTATGGACACCAAGGAGCCCGTTCTCCGCAGCGACTGGACCATCTATCGCGGCGGCGCAGTTCTTGTGAAGAACTCTGCCAACTGCCTTTTCGACCGCTGTGCCTTCATGGACGTTGGCTCAAACGGCGTTTTTGTGGACGGACGCAACGAAAACATCCGGGTCACACGCACCCATTTCAACAATATCGGCGCCAGCGGACTTTGCTTCATGGGCTATCCCGACGCCGTCAAAGCCCCCCTCTTTGAGTACAGCCAGACTCAGCACATTGACGACACCGACCTGACCCCCGGCCCCGCCTCCGATAACTACCCCAGAAACTGCGCCGTTGAAGACTGCCTTATCGAGTACGTTGGCACCGTTGAAAAGCAGGCCACCGGCGTTGAGATCTCCATGGCCTACGGCATTACCGTCAAGGACTGCACCGTGTGCCACACCTCCCGCTCCGGCATAAACATCTCCGAGGGCGCCTTCGGCGGCCACCGTATCGAGGGCTGTGACGTGTTCGACACCGTCCGCGAGACCGGCGACCACGGCTGTTTCAACTCCTGGGGACGTGACAGATACTGGAACCTTCAGGGTCTTGACCCTGCCGACGCCGGAAAATACGCATCTATCGACATGGTGGACGGAAACGTTATCACCCGAAGCCGCTTCCGCTGTGACCGCGGCTGGGACATTGACCTTGACGACGGTTCCTCCAACTACCTTATCACCGAAAACCTCTGCCTCAACGGCGGCATAAAGCTCCGCGAAGGCTTCTTCCGCACGGTTCACCACAACATCTGCGTGAACAACACCATGCACTACCACGCCTGGTACCCCCAGAGCGGCGACGTTGTTGAAAACAACATACTCTTCGAGGAATATTCCATCTACGCCATGCCCGAAAACTGGGGCAAAAAGCTGGACAACAATATTCTCTTCGCCGCCGGTCAGGACTCCCCCGCCCCCACGGACGTCTTTGCCGCCCTGTCAAAGCAGGATTCGGCCTCTTACTCCATCGACCCCATGTTTGCCGACCCGGCCGCATCCGACTACCGCCCCACCAACCCCAGACTTTCCGGCTTTGAGAACTTCCCCAAAGAATTCGGCGTGCGCTACAGCCCCCTGAGAGCCAAGGCCGAAAGCCCCGTTCTGCCCACTATAAGAGAAAAGCAGGAAGCCGAAGAGAGCAGAATTATCTCCGTTTGCAACATGAAGGTCAAAAACATCGAGACCGACGGCGAAATGTCCGTCTACGGCACCGCCGAGCACAACGGAGCCCTTATCATGGCCATCGGCGCCGCAAGCGAGGCCGAAAAGCGGGGTCTTGCCGTTTCCGACGTTATCGTCCTCTGGGGCGACAAGGCTATCAACAATATCGACGACCTTGCCGACTGCACCTTCGACGCCGACGTCCCCGTCACAGTCCTCCGCAAACAGCACAGAACCGTTCTGTAAATAATCCGCTAAAGATTAAGTCACACTTACCCCAGGGTAAGTGTGACTTAGTTATATTCGCCTTGGGGCGAGTGATATTGCTTCGCAGTGATATTGTCCTTCGGACAGTTACAGAGCGCCCGGTAGGGACCGGCGCCCCGACGGTCCGTCACGTTGGGATTAAGTGAACAGTGAACAGAGAAAACGTCGCCTTTGGCACGATATCACCGGGAGAGGCAAGCGGGATGATACGTGGGTGCATTCACTCCCTCAGTCTCGGCCTTTGGCCGATCCAGCTCCCTCGGAGAGGGAGCCTTGGGTGCGTTCTTTTATTATTAGCACCATCCTATCTTTACAGACCGTAGGGGCATTCTGTGAACGCCCGCAAACGTTGCCATCGGCACGGTGTTGCCGGGAGGCAAACGGGATGACACGCGTGGAACGAATGAATATTGAATAATGAAGCCGCTTCGCTGATGAATAATGAATAATTGCGGTAGGGTCGATTCACGAATCGACCCATATATAAACCTCCCCCTCTCGGGGGAGGTGCCCC
>SVLY01000083.1 GCA_015067715.1 Oscillospiraceae bacterium
TACAGACCGTTCATTGCCCTCTCCCCAACACTTTTCGTCAGTTCCCGGTTTCCGTAAAGTTGGCACAGGGCGTAAAAAACCGCCTCCGGGTCTTCGTCGGTCAAAAACCCGTTCACACCGTCCCAAACGTCCTCAGCGGCACAGCTGTCTCTTATCAAAAGAGCAGGCAGACCGCAGGACGCCGCCTCGCGTACAACGAGACCGTTGGTGTCGTAGGATGAAAGAAACAGAAAAACGTCCGCTCTGCAATACCACGCACGAAGTCTTTCCCTGTCATATTCCGGACCGGGGAAAATGCATTTACCCTCAAGCCCCAGCTTTCGGCAATAATCCGCAACAGCCGCCGAATCATCTTCCTTACCGATGAATACAGCCCGAAAATCCCGTCCCGAGTCAGACAGTCTTTTAAGTCCGTCCAGAATAAGTCTTATCCCCTTATACCACATGAGTCTGCCAACGTATAGATATACCGGAACGTCCGGGGGTATATCGCGGTCTCCGGTGACCCGGTCAACAATACCGTCCGCAACTCTGCCCCGGGGAAGATCAACACCGTTTTTCATAACCCGCCATTCTCCGCAATAGCCAATCTTTTCAAGATTCTCTCCTGCACCGCGGCTGACCGTCCAAACCTCGTCGGAAGCAGAGATGTTTTCAACCAAAATGCGCTTACACTTTTCCGCAAGCTTACGGGAAGAAAATACGCTTTCGATGTCCACGTCGAATTTGGTATGGTAAGTAAAAATAAGCGGAGCGGGATGTATCTCCCGAAGAGCTCTCACAAGAAAGCCGGAGGCTATGGTACAGTGGTTATGATAGACCGCAGGACGCAGTTTTTTCACAGCACCGGCAACCGCAGGAGAAAAAGGTATTCCCGCAACGTACCCCTGAGGCGCTAATCCGGGAATTCCGGGGTAGCGTATCAGAGAATAGGGATAGTCCTTATCTCCTGCCCCCGAACATCCCGGAGTTATGACCGAAGTCCGTCTGCCAAGCTTTTCAAGCTCAAACGCATAGTTGTACACGGTGTTTGCAACTCCGTCGAGGTACGGGGGAAAAGAGTCGTTCAGCAGACAAACACTTTCAACCTCTGTCATCAGTTATGGCTCAGCTCCCGTAAAAACAATTGATCCGGCAAGGTATATTCTTGCCGCGATATTACGGATTATATTCAAAAAATCACAACACAACTTCAAACCAACTTCAATTTCAGTTGAAACAGACTTGCGCCCAAGCGTCTGCTCCTGCTATAATAGAAGCGGACGTAAAAAATAGTTCAACTGCCGTTGAACTTCAGTTAACAATTATTTGACACATCTGCGGTAAAATATAGCTACATGACAGAAAGGTATCCTCCATGAACAAAAAGACCCGTTCCATCGCCCTTTGCGGCACGGTTTGTGCCCTTTGCATAGTTATTATGCTCCTTGGAGGAGTTTTGGGGCTCGGCACTTACGCCGCACCCATGATCGCCGGGTTGCTTCTCATTCCCATCGGGGACAAATACGGCAAAAAGATCCACCTTGCGGTCTACGCCGCTGTGACGTTACTTTCATTTATCCTCGTGCCGTATTTCGAGCAGGATCTCATGCTTGCCGTTCTCTTTGGCCCTTACCCTCTGCTATATCCCTTTTTTGCAAAGCTCCCCCGTTTCGTCCGTCCGGCAGTGAAGCTTTTATGGTTCAACGCCGTTGCCATAGGGGCAGAGGCGCTGATGATGTGCCTTATAGCTCCGGAGGCCATGGGAAAATGGGCGATCATCGGGCTTATTGCCATGGGAAATCTTGTATTCGTGCTCTACGACCTGGTTATAAAGAGGTCTAAAATAATAATCGAAAGACTGCTTGGCAGAATACTCAGGTATTTTTAACTGCCACAACGGAAGGAAATTGCTGTCAATGTTTAAAATACTCATCGCAGAGGACGACAAAGAGCTGAGAAACCTTTTTTCACACGTTCTTATCCGTCAGGGCTACACGGTTAAGGGCGTTTCCAACGGAGAGGAAGCTCTTGACGCTCTTGATGCCGATTTTTACGACCTGATAATATCCGACATAATGATGCCCGTTTTAGACGGCTACGGATTGGTTGAACAGCTTCGCACCGCCCAAATCACCACACCCGTTTTAATGATAACCGCCAAAGACGACTTCGAGGCAATGAGCAGGGGTTTTATTTCCGGAACGGACGATTATATGGTCAAGCCCATCAACGTAAACGAAATGGTTCTCCGTGTCGGTGCGCTTTTGCGCCGTGCCCAGATGATAAACGAGCGAAAGACCGTCATCGGAAAGACCGTTATGGAATGCGACTCCATGACGGTCTCCGACGGAAACTCCAGCGAAATACTCCCCCAGAAGGAGTTTATGCTCCTCTACAAAATGGCGTCCTCACCGGGAAGGATATTCACCCGTCAGCAGCTCATGGACGAGATTTGGGGCTACGACAGCGAAAGTGACCCCCACACGGTGGACGTCCACATTGGCAGACTCCGCGACCGCTTCAGAGACAACACGGATTTTCGCATAGTCACCATTCGCGGAGTGGGCTATAAGGTGGCAAAAACATGAAAACAAGGGAAGAATTCGATAATATCCGGAACCACAAAAAGCAATATCTCAACCTCCGGGCCAAAATGATCCTTGCGGTACAGCTTGAGCTGATACTCTGCGCCGGCCTTTCGTATCTGATCGACCTTCTGCTCAAGGCACTCTGGCCGGGAATGAGGCTGAACTTCATATGGGTATTATTGTGCGTAAGCATGATCGTCGGCTCAATACTCACCGTGATGATCTCAAAGTATTTCTACGCTCCCATGAAAAAGCTCCGTATGGCAATGGACACGGTGGCAGACGGAGACTTTTCCGTAAGACTCGAGCCCGGCTCCACCTCAACAAACGAGATAAAAGAGATCTACGCCGGCTTTAATCTGATGACCAGGGAGCTGAGCTCAACGGAAATGCTCCAGTCCGACTTCGTCTCAAACGTATCCCACGAATTCAAGACCCCCATAAGCGCCATTGAAGGCTACGCAACGCTTCTTCAGGACAGAGAAAACCTCTCTCCCGAGGAGGCGGACAGATACGTTGAAAAAATACTCTTCAACACCCAGCGGCTCTCAAGCCTTGTTGGAAACATTCTCATCCTCTCCCGGCTGGACGCTCAGACCACCCTGCCGGCTTCTTCGGAGTTTTCACTGGACGAGCAAATACGTTGCGCCATAGTTCTTCTGGAGCCTGAGTGGAGCAAAAAGGATATCGAGTTCGACGTTGAAATGGAAAACGTGAAATACTCCGGCCCCGAAGGGCTGATGCACCATATCTGGCACAATATTATCGGCAACGCCATAAAATTCAGCCCCCACGGAGGCCTTGTTACCGTAAGACTGCAAACAACCGAAACCTCCGCCGTTTTCACGGTTGACGATTGTGGCCCCGGAATTTCCGAGGCCGCACAAAAACACATTTTTGACAGGTTCTATCAGGCGGACACTTCCCACAGGCAACAGGGAAACGGACTTGGTCTTGCCCTTGTAAAAAAGGTGACCGAGGCACTTAAAGGCACGGTCACCCAGGAAAACCTCTCCGGCGGCGGATGCCGGTTCACGGTGACCCTCCCCAAAACGCTATAAATCCGGGCTCACAGGGAATTATCTCTCTGTGAGCCCTTTATCAACAGAAATTGAGCTTTGATTTATTCTGCGTTGACTTTTTCGGTTTATAATTCCAACGAAAAAGAAAACGGAGATATAACAGAATGAACAACGTAAACGAAGTAAAGCGCCCGAGAAAGCCGCTGATGATTTTCTATCTCATCGTGATAGGGGTCATCGTTCTGTTCAACCTGGTGCTTCTTCCCATGATAAAGGAGCACAGCATCGAGCTCGTCGACTACGGAACATTTATGCGGATGACAGCAGAGCAGAACGTGGGCATGGTGGAGATCCAGACCAACAGGATAGTTTTCACCGACGCCGAAAACAAGCATATCTACAAGACCGGCCTTGTAGACGACCCGGAGCTCACCTTCCGGCTGTATTCCTCCGGCGCACAGTTCTCAAGCGAGATAATCGAAGAACCTGGTTTTCTCACGAGCTTTCTGCTGACCTGGGTACTGCCCTTCGGCGCGCTGATACTGCTTGGTAATCTGCTCACAAGACGTATGATGAAAAAAGCCGGCGGACAAAACTCCATGATGTTCAACATGGGAAAGTCAAATGCAAAGGTCTACGTTAAATCTTCGGACGGAATAAAATTCAGCGACGTTGCGGGCGAAGACGAAGCAAAGGAAAATCTGACGGAAATAGTCGATTATCTCCACAATCCTAAAAAATACACTGAGATCGGCGCCAGCATGCCAAAGGGCGTTCTGCTCGTGGGCCCTCCGGGAACGGGCAAGACCATGCTTGCAAAAGCCGTCGCCGGCGAAGCAAACGTCCCGTTCTTTTCCATGTCCGGCTCCGAATTCGTAGAGATGTTCGTGGGCATGGGCGCATCTAAAGTTCGCGACCTGTTTAAGCAGGCCAAGGAAAAAGCTCCCTGCATCGTGTTCATCGACGAGATAGACGCCATCGGCCAGAAGCGAAGCAACGGAAGCATTGGAGGCCACGACGAAAGAGAACAGACTTTAAACCAGCTTCTCACCGAAATGGACGGCTTTGAGGGAAACACCGGAGTTATAATTCTCGCGGCAACGAACCGTCCCGAAAGCCTTGACCCCGCACTCACCCGCCCGGGAAGATTCGACCGCCGCGTGCCCGTTGAGCTTCCGGATCTCAAGGGCCGCGAGGCAATTTTAAAGGTCCACGCCCAGCGTATAAAGACAGCTCCCGGTGTTGACTTTAACCGCATAGCCAGAATGGCATCCGGCGCATCGGGTGCAGAGCTTGCAAACATCGTAAACGAAGCCGCTCTCCGTGCCGTGCGCGACAACAGAAAAGCCGCAACACAGGCAGACCTTGAGGAAAGCATTGAAGTCGTTATCGCGGGCTATCAGAAAAAGAACGCCATCATGACGGACAAGGAAAAGATGATCGTATCTTACCACGAGATCGGTCATGCTCTCGTGGCCGCAAAGCAGACAAACTCCGCGCCTGTACAAAAGATAACCATAATCCCCCGCACCTCCGGCGCACTGGGCTATACCATGCAGACCGAAGAAAACGACCACGTGCTGGCAAGCCGGGAGGAGCTGGAAAATAAGATAGCAACCTTTGCCGGAGGCCGCGCCGCAGAAGAGCTGGTTATCGGCAGCATAACCACCGGCGCATCCAACGACATCGCCCAGGCGACCCGTCTTGCCAGAGCAATGATAACCCAGTACGGAATGAGCGACAGATTCGGCATGGTCGCCCTTGAGACGGTAAATAACCAATATCTGGGAGGTGACACCAGTCTTGCCTGCTCTGCCCAGACACAGGCCGAAATAGACGCTCAGGTCATTGACCTCGTTAAGAAACAATACGGCAAAGCGATGGCTATCCTGACTGAAAACCGCACCAAGCTCGACGAGCTCGCACGCCACCTTTACATGAACGAGACCGTAACCGGAGAAGAATTCACATCAATACTCAACGGTTGAACCCCCGGAGAGACACGTTCTTCCCGACCTATGGCTTGAACTTCTGATTCCCTGTTCCTTTTTCTGTTATTTTTCATTCATATGGCTTTCTTTTTTCCCGTGTCTCTCCGGAGTTCATATATCCCCCTAATAAAGAACCGACCCGCGCAGGATATATCCCTGCACGGGTCGGTTCTTAAGAAAAGAGGTAAAAAAGAACAATCACCAAGCGTCGCTCAGTATTCTATGTTTGAGCCCGGAAATATCCGGGGGCGGAAGGGTCGGGAACAGGTTTGCTTTTTCGCCGGAGGAAAGCTCGGTGATATCGCTGTCCCCAACAGAAAGGTATACGTTCAGGTCACAGCTCCAGCGGGCAAGAGCGTCGATCTCGGCCTCAAGCCCGGTCAGATCCGGGGTGTAGCTCTCGTAAGGGGTAAGGTCGGCGGTCTTTTGCATTTCAATGCAGACACGGTCATAGCCTTCGAGATGAGGCTGGGTCTGAACGGTGAAATAAGGGTTATTCAGAACGCACACGCCAAAGGGATCCTTCAGCGCGGTATACTGTCCCTTCTCTTCGGTATAGCTCTTTCCCTCGACTCCGGAGGCCAGCACACGGGCAAAGCCCGGGTGGGTGTAAGCCGCAATGGCGGCCTCACAGCTAAGCGCGGGATCGGCGGAAGAAGCGGATATCATAAGGGCGTTTTCCATGCTGACGTTCACGGGATAGCCCGGCAGGGGCAGAGCGGTATATTTCCGGCTTACTCCGCTGCGGGAAAGCAGGTAGTCTATCTGTTTTTGTGCCATCTCATCTCCACCGTGGGCAGAGAAGAAATACATTGCCGCCGCGCTGTCCGAAAGTGGGACGTTGTTGCTCCAAAGTCCGTTCCGCCGATTTTCGGTGAAGGCCTGCAAAAGCTCGTCGTATCCCGGGATCTCCCAAAGTCCAAGAACCTCCGGGGTGAAGCTTTCAGAGTCCGCGTAGAGCTGCAGATTGCCAAGGGGCACGTAGCGCTCTCCGGTTATAAACGGCCCCACAAGCTCGTATATCGAGGTTGAAAACTGCCCCACGGCCACAGAGGTTTGGGCAACGGAGACCGCACGGGAAAGAAACTCCCCGTCGAAAACTATCGCCCGGGCAAGCTCCTCTTTGCTCATTTCGCTGACCAGGGGCAAAACCTCGGGAGCAACGGCAACGTAGGTCTGAAGCTTTGCCCCCTCAAGGGCGCTGGGCGAAAGCCCGTAGAGCTTTCCCCCGTCCCGGTTGGACTCAAGATAGACCTCACCGTACACCCGGGAAAGGGCTTCGATATCGGCTTTTGACGCGATATCGTCAATAGCAGTTACCAGCCCGGAGTTGACGTAGTCCCAGACGTTATCGTCCCCGTGGCCGGAGAGCGCCGACCAGTTTGGATCGGGCAGAATAAGGTCGCATCTGCCCCCGGCGTCCACGTATTCCCGGAGCTTTTCCGAAAAGGTCAGACCCGAGATTATCTCTTCCCGGCGGAAGGGCATTCCGTAGACCATAAGGGAAAATCCGAAGCCGTTTTCCTCAAGCCATTGGTTGAGCGCGTCGTTGTTTTCAACGGAAAAGCCGCTGAGCATCTTGTGGGTGATAAGCACAAGCACCGGCCTGTCCGGATAGGCTTTTGAGATGGCCTTATAGTATTTTTCCGTATCCCGGAGAATGCTCTCCATGGGATATATCTCCGTGGACATATAATCCTGGGGATACTCATAATCCACTCTGACAGAAGGAGCTTCGGGCTCTGTCTGACCGCAGGCGGCAAGGGATAAAAGCATTGCGACGCAGAGCAAAAACAGTACCGTACGTTTCATAAGCTCATCTCCCCTTTCCTGTTTTTACAAAGTTCAGAGCTACTCAAAGGTTTTGGTCTCAGGGTTAAAGAATTTAGGCGAATCCGCTTTGCCGTCGAAGAAGTCTTCTTTAGTGACGTAGACAAACTGTTCTGCCTTGCGCATCTCCTCGCCGGAATCCGAGGTGTAGTTTCTGTCGAACCAGTCCTCTCCGGCGGGATAATAGCTGAAGATAAAGCCCTTCTCCGTTTCGATGAACAGATCCTGAATTGCAAATGCATCTCCGGATAACGTTCTGGATATTCTGAGCATCTCTCCTCCCTTGACGGGGCTGAGCTTGATATATTGCGATGTGATAACGGGTATGGTGTAGACCTCGCCAAGATACTCAACGTAGCCCGGCTGCATGGGCGCGTTCACTCTGGGGTCGGCGATCCCCTTTTCGATACGCTTTCCCTCTCCGCTTTCAAGGTCTACCGCAATATCCCATTCATCGTTGCCATAAAAGATAATCTCCGTTTCGGAAAAGGATATCACGTCGGGAACCGGACCGCGTTTAACCGGAAGAACGTAGTTTATCGGCTTTTCAAACTCGTCCTTTTCAACGTCGTAACGAAGGAGCCAGCGCTCGTAATAGGAGCCGATATCCCATGGGGTAAGCGCAGGAACACCGTTTTCAATATCCGAATAATCGTAAACGTCTACGTAGATCACGTTTCCGTCAGACAGATACATTCCCGTCACAATGGGCTTTACGGCTTTTTTCCTGTCCGAACGCCGAAGATCGGTCAGGTCAAACTCCACGCTTTTTTGCAGAGTACCGTCAAACCCGTAGCGGTTTGCAACAACGGTGGCTTCTTTTTCCGTGCTTCGTCCAACGGAGATCACAGTGTCCTTTGAAACGTTCCAATAGGTATGGCCGAAAAGGTTAGTAAGCTCTCTTGCAAAACAGCTGTTTTGGCTGTGGTCACAACCCGCCCCGGTGCAGGCGGGATAAAGGGTGAGAGCTTCCTCGTCGAAGAGGACGAAGAGCTGCTCCGTTGCACCCACAGCCGGAGAATCTATGCCATTGTAGTCGTTTTCGTCCACCATGGCAAGTGCCCCGCCCGAAACGGCTCTGTAAAGACAGCCTCTGCTGTAATTTTCGCCAAGCAGGCGGTCTGTGAGCATATCGTACTTAACACCCGGTGTAACGTCTTCAGGGGTCTCAACAACGGGCTCTTCCTGCCCGCACCCCACAAGGGGAAGCAGAAGAACCAGGACGAGCATAATGCAGAATAAGCGTTTCATATCTATCCTCCCTAAAATAAATGTGTCAAAAACTGCCTTTCTTCCGGAGAAAACTCACTTGACAGCAGGCTCTCCCACCGTAAGGCTCCTTTCGCATACGTAGTCTTTTGCTCCGGCAGCCGTGACCTTATGATGAGTCTCAAGGCAAAAGACCTTTCCCGAAATGAGATCGCTGTTGATCTCGGCATTTGCAAACGAACGGTCCAGATCATCGGGGAAGTCACTATCATCCGCTCCGGTTCCATTGAGAAATACCGTTTGATAAGACGTGGCACCTTCGGGATAAAACCAGAAATCTCCTTCAACGTAAACGTTTACAGCGCCTCCATGACTTGAACAGTCATGGGAGGAAACGGTTCTTGCAAAAGCAAAGCTTCCGCTTTCTGATATATGGCTTTGGGCATAGCTTTGGTTATGATAGGCGTTGCAGAACCTGGGGCGCTCAAAGGAAAAATCGAACTTGCTCTCACCAAGGTCCTGTGCGCCTGCGCTGAACAAGGGCAGTACGGCAACCGCAGCGATCAGACAGCAGAGAGTTACCGCAATGCGTTTTATTTGCGTTCTTTTCTTCACGACAGATCTTCCTTTCTTTTTTTTGTGATATACCTCTGATAAGTGTTAATACACGGCGGAAAACATTCCAAGCTCAGCATCGTAAAACAACGGCTCGTCCACTGTCCCGTCCGCAAGGTCCGCCTTTTCAACGTAGACGAGCCTTTTGGGCTTGACGTAGA
>SVLY01000084.1 GCA_015067715.1 Oscillospiraceae bacterium
GGAGTCAACGCCCTCAAAGCGGATGTGGACACGCTGACCGGCAAAGGTCTCGGGAAGGGTGAAATCTCTCACGTATACGCCGGTGGGGTTCATGTCCGGAACGTAGGGGGGATCCAGGGGGATGGGATAGTTAACGTTGGTGTAAACGGGAATATCGTACTTGCCGCTCATCTGCCAGCAGGAGGGAACTTCCTGCTTGTCCCAACCTTCCAGACAGACGGAGGTGGGGTCTTCGGGAGCGTGCTCGGGACGGTCGAACCATCTGAAGTTCCATCTTCCGTTCAGATTCTTGTATCTGGCAGAGAGTCCGCGCTCCCCTTCCTTTGCGGCGGCCGCATCGTGGAAGGGCACGTAGTACGCGCGAACGGGAAGGCGGTTTATGGCAACCACAGAGGGATCCATCCATTCTTTTTTAACGGTATACTCTTTCAAAATAAGGTCACCTCTTCTTTATTATGTGATCTGAATGGTCAAAAAAGCCGCATCCGGACAGCCCGCAAAAAAAGTATTCTGCAGACTGTCCGGAAGATGTTCAGTTATCAGAGACCCAGGCTCTTGAGGTAGGCGTAGCTCTTTTCGGCGCAGCCGAAGCAATCGCCGTAGCAATCGTCCTGCTCAACGATGAAGCACTTCGCGCCGTGGGCAATGGCAGTCTCAACGACTTCCTTCATTTTGACAACGCCGTGGCCAACGGGGCGGAACTCAAAGGCGCTGACTTCGGCATCGGCCTCGGGCTTGATCTCGTTGCCGTCGGCATCAATGAGAGCGTAAGCGGGGGTAGAGCCCTTGCCGCCGACGAAGTCCTTAAGATGGACAACGGCGATCTTGTCGGAATACTTGTTGATGTATTCAACGGGATCGGTGCCGGCATAAGTCAGCCAGCAAACGTCGAATTCAGGCCACAGACCGGGAACCTCAGTGAAAAGACGGTCGTAGGAGTAGCCGCCTTCGGGATGAGCAAAGAACTCGAAATCGTGGTTGTGATAGAGAAGGCGGATGCCCTTCTTTTCAAGAGCGGCCTGCATACGGATGAAGAGCTCCTTCATTTCGGCAAAGCCCTCGGTACCGGGGCACTTGTCCGCGGGCATCCAGGGAATCGCGCTGTAGGAGATGCCGAGGTCTGCAAGGTAATTCACAGCACCGTCGAAATCGTTGGTGAAGGCGTCAAAGCCGGTGTGGGTGGAAAGAATCTTAAGGCCGATCTCGTCGCAAAGCTTAAGAACGTCCCTGGCGGCAAGGCCGCCGTAGTTGCCCGCAAACTCAACACCCTCGTAACCGATCTTCTTAACGGTCTCAAGAGTGCCGACGAAGTCCTTGTCCAGCTGTTCGCGGACGGTGTAAAGCTGAATACCAACAGCAGGTTTATTTGCCATTTTAGTTTCCTCCAAAAGGTCTATTGTTTATAGTTTTCAGAGCTCCACTCTGTAGGAGAGGATCTCGTAGGGGCCGTAGGCAACGGAGAAGGTGTTTCCGCTCACGCTCTCGCCAACGGAGTTTTCGATGAGGTCAACGGGAGTGACCTTTGCGCCGTCCATGCACAGAGCAAATTCGGCCTTGCCGCGGCATCCGTTGCACTCGTAAGCGCGGATAACAAATCCGTTTCCGTCCTCTGCAGGCTTGACGGTGTCGATGACGATGTTTTCGCTGTTCACAGATACAAGGCTCTTGCCCGCAAAATCGGCGCCAAAGCTCTCCTCAACGTTCCAGACAACGGGCTTGTTGTTGAACTCGTGGCCCTTGCGCGCAACGGAGGCGGCCCTCCAGTCGCCCTTGTGGGGATAGAAGGCGTAGTTGATCTCGTGGGTGCCAAGGTCGGCAAACTCGTCCGGGCTGGTGGTGCCGCGGAGCAGGGTGAGGCCAAGAACGTTGTCCTCACAGCTGTGGGCGTACTTGCAGTCGTTGATAAGAGCAACACCGTAGTCGCCTTCGCTGAGGTCGGCAAACTTGTGGGCGTTGACCTCGAAACGGGACTTGTCGAAGCTGGTGTTCTGCTTTGCGGGGCGCATGAAGGTGCCAAAGCCCACTTCATAGGCGGCAAACTGGCTCTTAATGTCTGCGGGGAAGTATACCCTCATGACCTTATGACGCTCGGTCCAGTCGATGACTGTGTTGAAGTCGATAACGGGAGAATCGGCGTAAATGACGATATCCTGCTCGATGTCGCACTTTTCGATGACCTTGGAAACGTGGATAACGGTCTTGAAGGGTGAATTCTCCTTGACGGAGAGGGTGACCTTCCAGTCGGGATGGACAGGACGGTCCTTGTAGATATCGTAAATGTTCCAGGCATCCTCGTCCTGAGGACCGTCGCGGAAGAGACGGATATCGTTGCCGGGGGCGGCAAGGGTCTCGCGGCATGCGGCCTTGTCGTAAACGCCGGCAAGAGTGCCGTCGGCGGCGATGCGGACGACGTAGTTGGAGTTTTCAACGGTGATGGCGCCTTCAGCCTCGACGATATCGGCCTCATCGGGAAGGGCAACGCCTTCGGCGGCCTCGATGGTGAATCTGCCAAAGCCCAGAGCCGGCAGAACTGCCTCGAAGGTCAGGCGGCACTTTCCGCCGTCAACGCTCTCGCATACGGTGGGAAGGGACTTGCCAAGGCTGTCCACAACGACCTTGCCGCAGGCTTCTTCGGAGTTGAGCTCGATGGAGATAAGGGACTTTCTCTCCCAGGAAAGGCAGTTGAACACGGCCAGAGCGTTGCCGGTGGCAGGCTTGATGGCGGCGGTGAACTTGTCGAGGGTGGAGAAGATGAACTCGTAGCCCTCCTTGCAGTCCTCGCTGTAAACAGCGTTAATGGAGCTGCCGGGGAGGATATCGTGGAACTGGAGAAGGAGGATCTTCTTCCAGCCGTCGTGAAGGGCGGCCCAGTCGGGCTTTGCGCCCATGAGGGATGCAAGAACACCCAGCTTTTCGGCGTTCTGATAGCCGATCTCTGCGGTGCGGTTATTGCGCTTCATCTTGCCCTGGGTGGTAAGAGTGCCGCGGTGAGTCTCGATATAGAGCTCGCCGTACCACTTGGGAAGCTTGTCTCTCTGCTGTTCAAGACGGGCAAAATACTCGTCTGCGCGCTCCATGCGGGTACGGGGCAGGCCGGGGAAATCCTTAAGTCTGCGGGCGTACTCGATCATGTTTCTGGTGGGACCGCCGCCGCCGTCACCCCAGCCGTAGGGGAAGATGACGTTGTCGAACTTGCCGTTCTGAAGGTTGCGGTTCTTGGTCTCGCGGAGCTCAGAGGGTCTGGGGTCGCCGTTGTAGCAACCGGGGTTAAAGGCGACGGAGCTGACTATCTCACTGCCGTCCAGGCCTTCCCAGCGGAACATTCCGTAGGGGAAGCGGTTCTGATGCTGCCAGTGGAGCTTATAGGAATAGAAATAGTCGGTGCCGCTCTTTTTAAGGATCTGGGGCATATTGGGCTGGAAGCCGAAGGTATCGGGAAGCCATGCAACGTTGCTGTGGGTGCCAAACTCAGTCTCGGCAAAATTGATGCCGTAGATCAGCTGACGGACAAGGCTTTCGCCGGAGACAACGTTACAGTCGCTCTCCACCCACATGGGACCGACGCTCTCCCAGCGGCCTTCTTTCACGCGCTCCTTGATCTGCTCGAAGACCTGGGGGTAATACTGCTTGGTGTAGTCCATGAGCTGGAGCTGGCTGCAGGAGAAGGTGAACTCGGGGAACTCATCCATAAGGCGGAGCATGTTGGTGAAGGAATGGCCGCACTTGCGGACGGTGTCCTTGAGCTGCCAGAGCCACGCCACGTCGATATGGGTGTGGCCGATAAGGCTGATAATGCCGCGGACGTCGCCGTCGTCGATAGCTGCAAGACCGTCGATAAGGCGCTTTTCGGCAAGAGCGGCGCTTTCCCGGAGAGCCTCGCCGGTGAGGTCGAGGTCAAGATCCTTGACCGCGTCTTCAATGGCGGCGTTTACACGGGTCTTGATATGGGCATTGTCGGGCTCGGAACCAACATTGTCCATAAACTCGTTTGCGATGATATAGAGGTAGTAGCAGCTTTCGATCTTAAGGTCGATGCGCTCAAAGCCGATGGCGTTCACAAAGGTACGGTCGTTTTCACGCTCACGGCAGTTAAAGACGAGCAGGTCGAAATCAAGGGTCTTGCCTGCCCACTCGGAACGCAGGGGGATGCGGGTACGGTTGTTGTCCAGACCGTGGTAGGGCTCGCCGTTGATGGAGAGAATACCTTCACGGCGGGGAATGTCCACCCTCAGGTAATCGCGGTAATCCGGTCCGGAAAGGATCTCATCCGGAACGCGGATCTGACCCTTGATGAAAACGGTATATCCGGGGATAACAGTCTGATTGGTAAGAGGCTGATAATCGCTGAGGAATTCGTATTTTTCGGGAGCAAGATACTTTGCAACACGGTATTCCATGCCGTCCGCAGGGACGTAGGATACCAGAGTGTGCGCTTTGAGCGCCTGGGCAATTGCGTGGACCATTTGGTTGTCCATAAGGTCGATCCTCCTTTTTGGGGCGGCATTCCACCCCATACTTATACACACTATGATTATAACTGCACGGAAAGATTTTTGCAAGAAGTTCTTTTAAAAATTTACAAAAAATTATTGTCCAATCTATTGGCAGAGGGAAGTGACTGTGCTATAATAAACTTGGCTATTTCTGTGAACAGGAAAGGATCGTCCCATGGAAAACATACTGTCCCTTGATATCGGCGGGTCAAAGCTGCTGTGCGGAATCGTCAGCACAGATGGCAGGACCCTTTGCGAGGTAAAGCGTGATTTTCCCTCGGGCTATGACCTGGAAACTCTCAAAGCCGCTTTGATCGAGCTGGCGCTTCCCCTTTGCCGCGAATATTCTCCCCTTCGCGCCGGAGCCACCATCCCCGGTCTTTGTTCCCCCGAAAAGGGGATCTGGGTCTACGCGCCGAAATCCGGCATCCGGGATTTTGCCATCGGTAAATTCGTGCAGAGCCGGCTGGGGCTTCCCCTTTCAATAGAAAACGACGTTAACGCCTGCGCCGTGGGCGAAAAGAAGTTCGGCGTGTGCCGGGATGTGGACGATTATCTGTGGATAACCGTGAGCACCGGCATCGGCGGAAGTATTTTTGCCAACGGAAAGCTCTATACCGGCGCTGTGGGAAACGCAGGTGAGCTTGGCCACGTTAAGGTCGTTCGCAACGGCAGGCTCTGCGGCTGCGGAGGAAAGGGCTGTCTCGAGGCGGAGGCCTCAGGCACGTCCATTGCAAACAAGTATTTTGACCTGACCGGTCAGAGAGCCACCGCAAAGGAGATCGCCGCTCTTGCCCACAACGGCAGCCGCATTGCCGCCGCCATCTACCGGGAGGCGGGCTATCTTCTGGGTTCGGCAATTGCCTCTGCCGCAAACGTTCTCAACCCCGCCCTTGCCGTCCTGGGAGGGGGCGTTGCCATGGACATGGACCTTCTCACCCCCGGTCTGAACACCGCCGTTGCCGAGGGGCTCTTTTCCGCCGCAAACCCGGACTTTAAAATAGTCAGGACGGGTCTTGGCTACAACGCCGCTCTTCTTGGCGCCGCCGCGCTGACCCTTTAAGAGAAAAAAACTTAAAGCACCAAAGAACAATATAACCCAAACAAAGGAGATCACTGCACTATGAACAGCAAAGATTTTCCCGCAAACGTCCGCGCTTATCTGAACGAGGTTTCTGCCATCGCCGCCGCCACCGACGAAAATGATATCGCCGCAGTGGCCGAGATCCTTCTTGCCGCCTACAAAAACGGCAAAAAGGTCTTCACCGCAGGCAACGGCGGCTCCTCCGCCACCGCCTCCCACATGGTAAACGACCTTACCAAGGGCTGTGCCGTTCTGGGCAGAAACGGCTTTAAGGCCATCTGCCTTTCCGACTCCTCCACTCTTGTGACCTGCCTGGCAAATGACTTCTGCTACGAAGACGCATACAAGATCCAGCTTCGCACTCTCGGCGAAAAGGGCGACGTCCTCTGTGTTTTCACCGGCTCGGGCAATTCCGAAAACATCCTCCGCGCCTGTGAATACGCCCGTGAAAACGGCATTACCGTTGTTGGATTTCTTGGCCGCGACGGCGGAAAGACCCTTCCTCTCTGCGACGCCGCCGTTGTTGCAAAGACCGACTGCATGGAGCAGATCGAAGATATCCACATGATCACCGAACACGCCCTTGCCACCGTCCTCCGGGAAAGACTCACCGACGACTGGGGTCTCGAGGTCATCTTCCCCCCCAAGGGTCACAATTTCAAGTTTGCTCTCTTTGATTTCGACGGCACCGTCTCCCTCATCCGCGAGGGCTGGCAGCAGATCATGATCCCCTACTTCTGCGAAGAAGTTGCCGCCACTCCCGGCGGAAAGGACGCCGATCCCGCCGAGATCGAGGCCTGTGTCACCGAGTTCGTCGACCGCCTCACCGGCAAGCAGACCATTTATCAGTGCATGGCTCTGGCAGATGAGATCAACAAGCGCGGCGGCAAGGCCGAGGATCCCATGGTCTACAAGAACGAATACATCCGCCGTCTTATGGAAAAGATCAAGGATCGCCGCGAAGGCCTGCGCGACGGCTCCATCGACCCCGAAGAGCTTCTCGTCCGCGGCTCCGTTGCCCTGCTCCAGGGACTTCTGGACGCCGGCATTCAGCTTTACTGCGCCTCCGGCACCGACCAGCCCCAGGTTCGCGAGGAAGCAGCCCTTCTGGGTCTTGACAAATACTTCGGCGAAAACATCTACGGCGCTTTGGACGAGCACGCCACCGCCTGCACCAAGGAACTGGTCATCAAGCGCCTGCTGGAGGAAAACGGCCTTGACGGCAGCGAGCTGCTGAGCTTTGGCGACGGCTTTGTTGAGATCGAGCTGGTCTCCCGTCTCGGCGGCTACCCCATCGCCGTTGCAACCGACGAAGCCCGCAAGTTCGGCATCGACACCTGGAAGCGCGACAGACTTGTTGGCGCAGGTGCCGGTGCGGTTATCCCCGACTTTGAGGAAGCTCAGAAGATCGTCGATTTCATCACCAAGTAAGTCTTGTTTTTCGGAGGTGCAGAAATGCCCTATCCCCAATTTGACAGAAGCCGTCTTTCAATTCTCCCTCTGGACCGGCGCGTGAGCGACATTGACCTTTCGGTTATGATCGACCCGGACGGTCCCCTTCCCGAGTTTTCAAATCCCAAGCTCGAAGCCATTGCCAACGCCGTTATCCGCGCCCGTGACCTTGGCGGCGCCCGTATTATGATGTACGGCGCTCACGTTATACGCTCGGGCTGCGGCCCCTGGATGATCCGTCTGGCAGAACAGGGGCTTATAACCCATTTTGCCACCAACGGCGCCGGAAGCATCCACGACTTTGAGTTCGCTCTCAAGGGTTACACCTGCGAAAGCGTTGCAAAGTACATAAGCGAGGGTCAGTTCGGCCTTTGGGAGGAGACCGGCCTTCTCAACGACATTCTCGCCCAGGGCGTTAAAGACGGGCTTGGCGCAGGTGAGGCCATCGGCCGTTACATCTGGGAGAACGACCTGCCCTACAAGCAATACAGCGTTCTCGCCAACGCGTACCGCCTTGGCATTCCCGCCACAGTTCACATTGGCATTGGCAACGATATTATCCACGAGCACCCCAACTGCGACGGAAAGGTGCTTGGAGAGGCAAGCTACACCGACTTTCTCGTCTACGCCCAGTCCATCGCCGGTCTTGAGCACGGCGTTTTCCTGAACTTCGGCTCTGCCGTGGCCGGCCCCGAGGTCTACCTCAAATGCCTTGCCATGGCCAGAAACGTTGCCCATCAGGAAGGCCGCACCATTTACGATATCACCACGGCGGTCTTTGACCTTCTGGATATCGAGGGTGACGATTATTCCGCAACTCCCCCCAAGTCCGACCCCAGATACTATTTCCGCCCCTGGAAGACCATTCTCGCCCGCACCACGGCGGACGGCGGAAAGAGCTTTTACGTTCGCGGCTCCCACGGGGAGACGCTTCCCAACCTTGCAAAGCTGATCACCGACCGCATTGACGTTAAATAACTAACCGGAGGACAAGACAAAATGACTCTTGAAAGCATTAAAGAACTCATGTCCCGCGCACCGGAGTGCGCCATCACCGTTCTTGGCGATTTCTGCCTGGACAAATACCTTTACATCGACCCCAAGCTTGACGAGCCCTCTCTGGAGACCGGCCTCACCGCCTATCAGGTCATCGGCAAGGGCATTTACCCCGGCGGCGCAGGCACCGTTACCAACAACCTCCGCGGTCTCACCGCAAAGGTCTACTGCGTTGGCATCGTCGGCATCGACGGCGAGGGCTGGGAGCTTATCAACGCCCTTGAAAAGATCGGCGCCGATACCTCCTGCATGGTCCGCGACCCCAACCGCTGCACCTCCACCTACACCAAGCCCATGCGCGGCACTCCCGGCGACTACAGCGAGCTGAACCGCCTGGACTTCAAGAACTTCGTTCCCGTCTACCCCGAGATCGAAGCCCAGATCATCGAAAATCTGAAAAAGTGCGCCGCCAAGAGCCAGGCAGTTCTGGTTCTGGACCAGTTCGTTGAAGAGGATTGCGGCGTTGTTAACTCTGCCGTCAGAAAAGCCCTTATCGAGCTTGCCGCCGAAAGACCCGACCTTGTTATCTACGCCGACTCCCGCGCCTACATCGACCGTTTCTCCGACGTGGTCGTAAAGTGCAACAACTTCGAGGTCGTCAAGTGCGTTATGCCCGACTTCGAGGGCGAGCCCGACGATTCCGTCGTTTTCGAATGCGGCAAGAAGCTCTACGAGCGCAACCACTGCCCCGTCTTCGTCACCCGCGGCAAGGAAGGCAGCATCTGCTTCGACGGCGAAGGCATGCACGTCTCCCCCGCCATCGACGTTCCCGGCCCCTTCGACATCTGCGGCGCAGGCGACGCTTCCTCCTCCGGTATCGTGCTCAGCCTTGCCCTGGGCGCCTCCGCAGAGGACGCCGCTCAGATGGGCAACATCGTCTCCTCCATCACCATCCAGCAGATCGGTGTCACCGGCTTTGCCACCCCCGAGCAGGTCATCAAGCGCTTTGAGGACTATTGCCTCTGATAGCTAAACGAACAAAAAAAGAACGCGTCACTTGCGAGACTTCTCTTAAGGAAGTCTCGCAGTTTTATTCGCCAAAGGCGAGTGATATTGCTTCGCAGTGATATTGCTTCGCAGTGATATTTGCTTCGCAAGTTGTTGGCGAATAGAATATCACGCTGACGCGAACTCGCATATCACTTATCAGACAAAAAGAATATTTGAAATGTAGGGACGCCCCTCCCGGGGCGTTAAGGAAAAGGTCTCCTTGGGCACAATGTCGCCGGGAAAGGTAGCAGGGATGATACGCCAAACGGGCGAACGCAGTTCGCCCCTACGGTGTACGGCTTACCT
>SVLY01000085.1 GCA_015067715.1 Oscillospiraceae bacterium
ACGTCCCCGGCCTTCACGGGAATACAGCGCTGTGCCGGGTCAGAGGGATAGACGGTATCTGCCGCAAGGGGCAAAAGCCTTGCATCTGTGAGCTCACGGGCGTCTCCCGTCTCGCTCGCACTCATCCACTCATCCGGGGTGAGCGAACCGTCGTAGCTCTGGTAATCGGTATATCTTCCGTCCCGGCGGATCTGCCAGGTTTCGTCCGTGCCGAATTCAAGCTCCTCTCCGTTCTCAAGAACCGCCCTGCCCTCAAGGAAAAAACCGCCCTGACGGTGGGAATACTCGGTGAGCACGTGAGGGCCGATGCGCACGATGGCGCGGAGCTCAAGAGTGTCCGTGCCGGGGGTAAGCTCGTAATTGTTTGCGTAGTACCACTCAAGGGGCTCTTTGTTACAGAGAAAATCTCCCCCCGCGCTGGCAGGGCCAAGCCCGATAAACTCCCCGTTCACCCAAAGGCGGAAGACCGCGTCTCCGCTGACTCTCAGCTTCACCTTTTGGGGAACGGAGGGCAGCTCGACCGTTTTTTTCAGCTCAGCAACGCAGAAATTGTGGGGATAGGCCGGGTCAAGAGGAGTCTTGTCCGACTGACACGAATGAAACAGACAGCTCTGATACTGTGGGTAGACTTTTTTGTCCAGCCAGATCCATTTTGCACTCATATTATTCAAACACCGCCTTTATCTTTCGCATATACTTACCTTAGTATTATAGTTTTTTTGGCCTCCCCTGTCAACTCTTTCCCTTGCAAAAGAAGCCGGGCTGTGGTATATTATATTCATCAAAGGGGCTTTGCCCAAAAGGAACGAAAAAAATGCTTCTCACCATCGGCATATGCGACGACGAGCCCGCCGAGCTTTCCCACCTTTCTGACCTGGCAAAAACCTGGGCAGAAAAAAAGGGTCACAGGGCTGAAATTAATACCTTTCCCTCCGCAGAGAGCTTTTTGTTCGAGTACGGGTTTGTGGGCTCAATGCCGGATATTTTGCTTCTGGACGTTGAAATGGGGCACATGAACGGGGTCGAACTGGCCCGCCGCATCCGGAGCGAGGGCTATTCCGGCTCCATCGTTTTCATAACGGGCTACCCGGACTTTATGGCAGAGGGCTTCGACGTTTCCGCCCTGCACTATCTTTTAAAGCCCGTGGAAAATGAAAAGCTGTTTTCCGTGCTCGACCGCGCCGCCCTCGGCAGGTTAAACAAGCCCCGGAGCATCCTCTTTTCCGCAGAGGGGGAGAGCGTTTCCCTCACCGCAGACAAAATATACTACGCCGAAAGCCGGGGACACTATATGCACGTGTTCACAACACTCGGTGAATACCGCCCGAGAATGACCGTCTCTGCCGCAGAAGAGCTTTTCGGCTCCGGCTTTGCCCGCCTGGGCAGGGCTTACGTTGTCAACCTTGAGCACGTTCTCCGCATTGGCAAGACCCTGCTCACCCTTTCCGACGGCACGGAGCTTCCCGTTCCCCGGGGAATGCAGGGGGAGCTGAACGCAAGGCTTTTGAAATACACAAGGGAGCGGTGAAAAGACAATGTTCAACCGAAGAAAAAAGATGCTGGAACACCAACGGGCTCTCGTTGCCGCCCATTTTGCGGAGGTTGAAAATATGTACCGCCAGATGCGCGCCTGGCGCCACGATTACCACAACCATATGCAGATACTCTCCGCCCTGCTGGACGGGCAGAACTACGGCGAGGCCAGAGTCTATCTTGACAAGATGAACCAAAGCCTTGCCTCCGTTGACAGAGTGCTAAAAACCGGCAACACCGTGGTGGACGCTATTTTAAACAGCAAGCTCTCCCTTTTCGCATCAAAGGGAATTCCCGTCACCGCCGACGCAAAGGTCCCCCCGACGCTGGCCGTGGACGATCTGGATCTCTGCATTATAATCGGAAACCTTCTGGACAACGCCCTTGATGCCTGCGCTCCTCTGGACAAGCCCTTTGTCCGGATATATATCGCCCCCAAAAAGAACACCCACCTTTATATCTGCATAACCAACTCCGCCGACAAAAAGCGGAAACGCCAGGGAAACCGCTTTTTCTCGACCAAGGGCGAGGGTCACGGCTTCGGCCTTGAAAAGATCGACAGCCTCGTTGAAAAATACGGCGGCATACTCTCCCGGGGCAGCGAGGACGGCGGCTTTACAACCGAAATAATGCTTCCCCTTACAATTCCGACTCTGACAAAAAGGAGCGACAAATAAAATGAACCTTTCCGTAAATTCAAAGGGCCTTCTCACCTTTTCCTCCCCCGCCGCAGAACAGATCTCTCCCTCCCCCATCGGTCTTCTGATCATGGGTGGCAAGGTCCTCTCACCCACCGGCGCCACGGTCTGCCAAAACAGGGTAACCGTTTGCTACGGGGAGGCAGAATGCATTATTGATATCTGCCACAAAGAAAAATACGTAAAGCTCACCCTTGCCGACCTGCCCGAAGAGGCCGACGGTTTCGTCTTCGGACCGTACGCCACCAACGCCAAAAGCTTTGGTGAAATTCTGGGCGCAGGCTGGAACGGCGACGGAAGCGCCGTTTGCATCCAATCCCTCATGCCAAAGGTCAGCGGCGGCGCAAAGGTGCCCTACAGCCAAAACCGCACCGGCTTTGACCTTGAAAACCACGCCGACGCCGCCACGGAAAACGGCGGAAAGGTCCACCTTCAGTGCTCCGTGCGAAACCTCACAAGGGGCGGAAGCTTTGACTATCTGGGCATGGAAAACGCCCAGGTCCTTCCCGTTCCCACTCCCGACGGGCACCCCCGGGGCGCATCCGTCGCGCTTGTTTACGCAGACGGCGCAGACGGGCTTTTGGACTCAATAGAGGCTCTTGAGCTTGCCGAAGGACTTCCCCACCCCACCTACAAGGGCGAATACGTAAAGCGCAGTAAAAAGGCCGCCGCACTCTATCTGATAATCGACGATCCAAAGCTCACAAACGAAGAGCGCATCCGCTACGCCGGACGCGCCGGGGCTTCCTGCGTTTATTTTGCGGGAGTTCTGGAAAAATGGGGGCACTATACCCTCAACAGCGCTGCCTTCCCCGGAGGCATTCCGGATCTCAAGGCGCAGACCGACCTTGCCGCAGAGCACGGCGTTACAGTCGGCGCACATACGCTGAGCAATTTCATTCACCCCCACGACGAATACGTTTCTCCCCTGCCCCACAAGGATCTTCTTGTCATGGACGAAACCGAGCTCACCCGTCCCCTCTCCGAAACCGACAGCGAGATATTTATTGCCGAAGAAAAGAACTTCTCCAAAAACAGCGACATGAACACCGTTCGCATCGGCGCGGAGCTTGTGACCTTCGAGGGCTTCGACCCGGAAGAAAAAAAGCTCACCGGCTGCACCCGGGGCGCCTTTGGCACGGCCGTTTCGGCTCACCCCGCCGGCGAAAAGATAAGCCGGCTTTGGGATCACGGCTACAGGACCTTTTTCCCCAATTTTGCCCTTCAGGCCGAGCTTGCTCAGAGCATCGGCAACATCATCCGGGATTGCGGACTTGGCCGCATGAGCTTTGACGGGCTCGAGGGCTGTCTTTACTCCGGAGTTGGGGACTACGGGCCTGCGGAGTTCGTGCGCACGGTGTTTGAAACAACGGGCAACGAGCTGGTTGCCGACGCAAGCATTCTCTCCCACTATCTCTGGCACGCCTTCTCCTACTGCAACTGGGGCGAGCCCTGGTACGACCACGTCCGCCGTGGCGGACTTTACGCCCTTCGGGCAGGGCACATACCCTATTTCAAGCGCAACCTTATTCCGGCAATGATGGGCTGGTACACCCTTTGGGATAACCGGGGACGCTACGAGGCCACCTCTCCGGAAAACATGGAATTCATGCTCTCCCGCATGGCGGCCTTTGACGCCGGAATTGCCCTTAACGTGGACGGTTCTGCCGCCAGAACCCACGGCAAATTCGGAGAATACCTCGACCTTGCAAAGCTTTGGAGCGATTTCCGCCTCAACGCCGAAATTTCCGACGGACTCCGGGAGAAAATGCAGGACGAAAACTCGAACTGGCATCTTGAGCAGACGGAAGAGGGCTGGAAGCTTTACGACCTCGTGCTCCGCACAAACGACCTTGACTATTGCGACCGCACCGTAAAGACTGAGGCAGGCTATTGGGACAATAAGGCTTCCGCCTCCTCCGGCACGGATCTTGTCTCCCACTCCACGGTGCTCTGGCTCGACTTCCCCTACTCCGGCTTTGAGAGCGAACCCCTGCGCTTCCGCATTCGGGTTGGCGAGCCCGGCCACGGAATGCTCTGCGATCCGGATTTCGGCTTTATCAAATTCTCCCTCACCGCCCTTGGCGGAGACTATCTGGTCTACAACGGCGGAACGGAGATCGAGCATTACGACGCAAACTACAACCTGAAGGCCGTCGTAAAGGGCGAAGGCACCCCCGTTCAGACCGGCTTCTCCAGATTTGCCTACCTCACCGACGCCGACCCCCTTGCCCGGTACACCCTCACGGAGATCCGCGTCAGAGACGTTCACACCCTCAAACGCAAATAATTCGCCTCACAGCTCAAAAGCCCTTTTTGCATTTCGTGACGCAAAAAGGGCTTTTCGTGCCAAAACCGGAAAAATGCTTTTTTCTGTGGTAGAATATATCCGTAAAGAACGATTCCCCCCAAGGAGGTTTCTGCCGTGAGCAAAGAAAAAGAAACGAAAAAACCACGCCGAAAGCCAAAATACGGTTTTCTGTCCTGCCTTTGGTACAGTCTTAAGGTCTCGTGGAAGGCGGAAAAGGGAGTTGCCATCGCCTCAGTTGCGGTGATCCCCGTTTCGCTGTGCCTCAACGCCCTTAACCTCTATCTTCCCACGGCGATCTTAAGCCAGCTTGAGCTCTCAAGCCCCTATGAGAAGCTGCTGGCGGTCGTCCTCACTCTTGGAATCTCGCTTTCCCTGCTCAACGCCGTCAACACCTATATAAGAATCAAGCGCAGGGATTCCGAAATGTACATTTTCAGTGGAATGTACGTGGGGCTCTACAGAAGATACCTTGACATGGACAGGTTTTTGCGCCTCGACCCCGAGACCAACAAAAAGATCACCCGGGCAAAGCGCACCATCCAGAACAACCACGCCGCACCCATCCACTTTACCCAATGGGTGGGCGATCTGGTTTTGAACCTTCTGAATTTCGTGCTTTTCGGAGCGGTGATCTCGCTTTTGAACCCCCTGGTGCTTTTGCTCATCGTTGCATCCAGCCTTGGGCTTTTCTTCCTTGAAAAGTGGCGGAGCAAAAAGGCCTGGGAATGCCGGGACGAGAGGGACCAGATCTCCAACCAGCTGGACTATCTCTCTTACAACGTATCAAACAATCTGAAATTCGCAAAGGACATACGGCTTTACGGCTTTGCGGACTATTTTGACAGGCTTATCGCAGATCTCAGCCAAAAATGGTTCGGCCACCAGAAAAAGCTGGAAAACAAAAGCCTGCTGGTCAGCATTGTCGGAATGCTCACCGTGGTCGTCCGGGACGGCCTTGCCTATTGGATACTCATCTCAAAAGCCGTCTCCGGAGAGATGGACCCCGCCGCATTCGTGCTCTATTTTTCGGCCATAACCCAGATCTCCGGCTTTTTCAACGGGATCTTTTCCGTCTTTGCCAAGCTCTACGACGCCGCCCTTGGGGTTTCGGACTACCGTGAGTTTTACGATATTCCCGACAAGCTCAACCGGGGCAAGGGCTGTGAGGTGCCCGTCTCCGCGCCCTCCATAGAGTTTAAAAACGTGAGCTTCAAGTATCCCCAGTCGGACAAACAGATACTCTCCAACGTGAGCTTTCGAATCGAACCCGGCGAGCGAATTGCCCTTGTGGGCGAAAACGGCGCCGGAAAGACCACCCTCACCATGCTCATGTGCGGTCTTCTGATACCGGACGAGGGCGAGGTGCTGATAAACGGGCGAAGTGTTTTTGAATACAACCGGGAAGAGCTCTATTCCCTCTTTTCCCTTGTGCCCCAGGCCTATTCCATACTCCCCCTTTCCATTGAGGAAAACATAACCCTTGCCAACACCGAGACAGGAGAAAAACCGGACGAAGCCCGTCTTGCACGGGCCATTGAGCTCTCGAACCTTTCCGAAAAGCTTGCCTCGCTCCCCCTCGGCGCGAAAACCCTTCTGAACCGCCAGATAAACCGGAATGCCGTCGACCTTTCCGGAGGCGAGGCACAGCGCCTGCTTTTGGCCCGGGCGATCTACCGGGGCGCGCCCATACTGGTGCTGGACGAGCCCACGGCGGCTCTCGACCCCATCGCAGAGGACGGTATTTACCAACAGTACAACGAGATATCCCGGGGGTGCACCTCTGTTTTCATCTCCCACAGGCTTGCATCCACCCGTTTTTGCGACAGGATATTCTTCCTTGAAGATGCAGTTCTGGCAGAAACCGGCTCCCACGGGGAGCTTATGGCTCGAAACGGAAAGTACAGGGAGATCTTTGACGTTCAGAGCAGATATTACAGAGAGGAGGCGAGCCTGTGAACGCCAACACCAAAAGAAGCCTTTACGGCGAGCTGAAGCTCATTGCCCGGGGAACCCGGCTTTGCTTCAAGGTGTGGAACAAGGGGCTGAAATGGATGTTTGTCGCAGACACCTTCAGACTCTTCTCACCCTATTTCAATCTTTACATGACGTCTCTTATCGTTACCGGGCTAACGGACCTGCTTATCCCCGGAGGCAGCGAGGTCCGGGCAGATCGGCTCTTTTTGCTTGCAGGTATCACGGTTTTGGGCAACCTGCTGTTAAGTCTTGCCGGGCGGCTTTTAGACGCGAAAAAGAACGTCCACAACTCCGACTCCTGGCGGCGGGACACGCTTTTTTACCTGAACACCCAAAACCGAATGCAGTACGACAGGCTTGAAGATCCGGAGATAACCGTTCTCCGGGAAAAGATCTGGCAGGCAAAGAACGCAACGGGTCACGGCCTTCAGAAGATATACTGGAACATATCCGGTCTTACGGCTTCGGTCTTCGACCTTGCGGCGTCCTTTGGCATAACGGTATCCCTTTTCAGAACTGTTGCAAGATCAGACCTGGGAGGAATTCTCGGCTTTATCAACTCCCCCCTTGGCACGCTTGCCGTGATCGCAATTTTGCTTTTCATCATCGGAGCGAAAACCGTTGTTGCCAACCGCTATACCCAGAAAATAAACTTCGAGATGTCAAAGCTTGCGGATTCCAATGCAAGAGCCGGAACGTACATGGGACTTTTCGACAGAAACGATATGCCCATCTTCAAAATAAACAGGCTTGCCATCCGGGAAATGGAGACTGCATTCGGCAAGTCCGACTGGCTGATCAACTCCCACAGGCTCTCCCTTGAGGAAGAGCTGATCATAGCCGGGCTGGACTCCGTGCTTACCGTGGTTCTGCTGGTCTTCGTGGCCACGAAGGCCTATCTCGGGGTGATCGGCATCGGAAGCTTCATTCTCTACAACGGCACCGTCCGGCGCTTTACCTCTGCTTTTTCAGACATTATCCAGCAGGGCGGAACGATATTTGAAAACAACAATACTCTGGCCATGCTCTTTGAGTTTTTGGATCAGCCCTCGGATATGTACAGGGGAAGCCTTGCCGTTGAAAAGCGGGAGGATATTAAATTTGAGGTGGAGTTTAAAAACGTAAGCTTCAAATATCCCGGAACGGAGAGGTTCGTTCTGAAAAACGTCTCTGCAAAGATAGACGTGGGCAAAAAGCTTGCCATCGTGGGCGAAAACGGAAGCGGCAAGTCCACGTTCATCAAGCTTCTCTGCCGGCTCTACGACCCAACCGAGGGGCAGATACTTTTAAACGGCATCGACGTCACCCGGTATAAGTACAACGAGTATATGGATCTGTTCTCCGTGGTGTTTCAGGACTATATGCTGTTCCAGTTCAGCATTGCCCGGAATATCGCCGCAAGCGAAACCTACGATTCCGAAGAGATCGAAAGCATAATGCGAAGGCTGGGGCTTGGAGAGCTGCTGGACGCAAATCCCCGGGGCATCGAGACCCCCCTGGGTCAGCAATACGACCCCGACGGCATCAATATTTCCGGCGGCGAAAGCCAAAAGATCGCCCTTGCCCGCGCGCTGTACAAAAACGCCCCGTTTTTGGTGCTTGACGAGCCCACGGCGGCTCTTGACCCCCTGGCAGAAGCCGATATCTACGCCCGGTTCAACGATATCGCCATAGAAAAGACCGCAATCTATATCTCCCACAGGCTCTCCTCCTGCCGCTTCTGCGATGAGATCCTCGTCTTCCACGACGGCGAAATAATCCAACGCGGCAGCCACGACGAGCTCGTCTCCGCCGACGGCAAATACTCCGAGCTCTGGAACGCCCAGGCAAAGTATTATAAGTAAAGAACATATTCCAAGGCTCCCTCTTTGAGAGGGAGCCTTAGGATTTTACCTGTAAATATCCGTTAGTACAAAAATAGAATGACAACATTGTGCAAAAGGCAGCCTCCGTGCCCCCTCCGCCCCTGCGGGGCACCTTCCCCTACAAGGGGAAGGCTTATTATGTTGTGCCTGTAAAGATAAGATAGTGCAAAAATAAAAGCACGTACCCAAGGCTCCCTCTCCGAGGGAGCTGGATCGGCCAAAGGCCGAGACTGAGGGAGTGAATGCACCAACGCATCATCCCATATGCCTTTCCCGGCAATACCGTGCCGATGGCAACGTTTGCGGGAGGCTGATAGCCTCCCCTACGGGCGCAAAGACAACCTATGCGCCGTAGGGGCAGATATCATCTGCCCGCCGAGGGCACCGACGTCTCATCCCGCTTGCCTTTTCCGGCAACATTGTGCCAAAGGCGACCTTTTCCGGACGCCCCGGGAGGGGCGTCCCTACGGGCAAACAGATAAACCGCACACCGTAGGGCGGGGGCTTGCTCCCGCCGAAATCCTGTGAAGGCGCACGGTTTGCAAACCGTGTGAGGACATGGTATACACCCAAAGGCTTCCCCTTTTAGGGGAAGCTGGATTGACCAAAGGCCGAGACTGATGAGGTGGAGCTTGCCAATGCGCCGTTGTTCGACATTGTGCTAAAGGCAGCCTCCACCTCATCCGCCCCTTCGGGGCACCTTCCCCTACAAGGGGAAGGCTATGTTGCCCCTCCCGGCAATACCGTGCCAAAGACAGCCTCCGTGCCCCCTCCGCCCCTGCGGGGCACCTCCCCCGAGAGGGGGAGGTTTATATATGGGTCGATTCGCGAATCGACCCTACCGCAATTATTCATTAT